>CAUTTP010000023.1:0-32578 GCA_963541305.1 uncultured Prevotella sp. | reverse complement strand
GACTTGACGATATAAAGAACGGCAGAACCACCAAGATTAAAGATATTAACAATATATGGGAAAGTATTCTGTAGAACTTGTAGGAACATCAAAAGAAGATTTACAGAAAATCCATAAATCAGGAAATAAGGCTGTAATCAGGAAAGTTGAAACCTTGTTTCTTGAACTTTCAGAACACCCATATACAGGGACAGGCAAACCCGGACCGTTGAAATACCTACCTAATATGTGGTCGAGAAGATTAGATAAGAAAAACAGATTACTCTACACCATCACCGAAGAGGTTGTGACCGTTTATGTAGTTTTCCTGCAAGGACATTACGACAGCAAATAGAAAAGACCGGGGGTCACCCGGTTTTTTATTTCTTTTTCAAACTTAAAACTTCCGAATTTTTCTTGGTTTAATGTCGCCTAAAAAAGGCGCAGGCTGCCTTATTTTGTAAATATATCATTACAATTTAGTATGTATCAGGACGTAACGAAAGAGAAAAATAATGGGGATGATTTGTTAAAGACGGGCAAAAACGAGGGTGAGAATATGCAGGCGGCATCGCGATAACATAGGTTTCGCATCGCGAAAGCATTGAGATCGCAACGCGAGAAAGGCGAGATCGCAACGCGATAACATAGGTATCGCGATGCGAAAGCTATGCTATCGCAAAGCTGAAAAATATGAATTATTTCTCCAAAACGGCGTCAAGATCACAAGTCGCTGATTATCAGACGCTTGAAAAATATGCAAATTTTTGCCCGATTTTCGGCTAAAATCCTACTCGTTTTCAAATTCTGAAATTCTGAAAAGCATTTTGTCATATTATTTTGATACGGTAGTATGTAAGTTAGCGAGTGGAAACTGTCAGGATTTATCGCACTGTTTTTTCGCTCCGCTGATATGAGATGAGAAAAAGCCGCACGCGCAAACGGATTATTTGCAGGCTTTTTTGCTTATCCGGAAAATATCCATTATCTTTGCACGAAACAACTAACAATAATGAAAACTGCATTATTAGCCGTATGCACTCTCATCTGTTTAGGTCTGCAGGCCAATCCCATCGACGATATGCTGGAGCGTATCGATAAGGGCTCGTCGCGCAAATTCAAGACCGAACTGCAGACTGCCGACCGCGACTTCTTCGAGATTTCGCAGGCAGGCGACAAGGTTTGCATCAAGGGCAATACGTGGGTCAATATCGCTGCAGGTCTCAACTGGTATCTGAAATATCATGCGGGCATTCACCTCACGTGGAACAACATGCGAGCCAAGCTGCCTGCCGCGCTGCCCCGGGTGACGGAACCCGTACGCCGCGAGACCGACCTGAAGTTGCGGTATAACTTCAACTACTGCACTTTTTCCTACTCCATGGCCTTCTGGAACTGGGAACGTTGGGAGCAAGAGATAGACTGGATGGCGCTGCACGGCATCAACACGCCGCTTGCCATCGTAGGCGAGGAGGTGGTGTGGCGTAACATGCTCGTCAAGTTGGGTTATACAAAGGATGAGGTGAACCGCTTTATCGCAGGCCCCGCCTTTCTTGCTTGGTGGGAGATGAACAATCTCGAAGGATGGGGCGGCCCGCTGCCCGACTCATGGTACACCCGGCAGGAGGCACTGCAAAAGAAGATTCTGAAACGGGAGCGCGAGTGGGGTATGAAGCCTGTGCTGCCGGGCTATTGCGGCATGATGCCCCATGACGCAAAGGAGAAGCTCGGGCTGAACGTCACGGACGGCGGCACATGGAACGGATACACCCGCCCTGCCAACCTCAGCGCCACAGATGCGCGGTTTGACGAGATAGCCGACCTATATTATAAGGAGCTGACCCGCCTCTACGGCAAGGCTGATTTCTACTCGATGGATCCCTTCCACGAGTCGCACGATGACGCGTCGATCGACTACGGCAAGGCCGGACAGAAACTCATGGCAGCTATGAAACGGGTGAATGCAAAGGCCAACTGGGTGATTCAGGGCTGGACGGAGAACCCGCGACCGGCCATGATCAAAGACCTGAAACAGGGCGACATGACCGTGCTCGACCTCTTCTCGGAGTGTCGACCGATGTTCGGCGCTCCCTCCATCTGGAAACGCGCGGAGGGCTATGGGCAGCACGACTGGCTGTTCTGCATGCTCGAAAACTTCGGCGCCAACGTAGGGCTGCACGGCCGCATGGATCAGCTGCTCGGCAATTTTGCACTGGCCGTGTCGCCCAAAACGAGTTTACAGAATGCCCGGCGACACCTCAAGGGCATCGGGCTCACGATGGAAGGCTCGGAAAACAACCCCATCATGTTTGAGCTGATGAGCGAATTGGTGTGGTATCAAGACCGTTTCGCAGAGCCGGTGATACCACAGGGATTCAAGGCGCAGTGGGTGAAGCGGTATGTGAAAGCGCGTTATGGAGTGGACGACCCGGTGATACAGTCGGCTTGGCAGATTCTGGCCGCCACGATATACAACTGTCCGGCGGGTAACAACCAGCAGGGGCCCCACGAGAGTATCTTCGACGGGCGCCCGTCACTGAATAATTTTCAAGTGAAGAGTTGGTCGAAAATGCGCAACTATTACGACCCTTCGGCCACGCTGGAGGCGGCACGGCTCATGACGAGCGTGGCTGATAAATATCGTGGCAACAACAACTTTGAATACGATTTGGTGGATATCGTGCGACAGGCAATGGACGATCAGGCACGCCGGCAGTATCTTCTCACCATAGCCGATTACAACAGTTTCGACAGCAAAGCCTTCACCCAAGACTCTGCCCGCTTCCTCAACATGCTCCTCTTGCAGGACAAACTGTTGGGCACGCGACGCGAGTTTCGGCTCGGGCATTGGACGGAGGCAGCACGCAGTTTAGGTAATACGCAGGCGGAGAAAGACCTGTACGAATGGAATGCGCGCGTGCAGATCACGACATGGGGCAACCGTGTGTGTGCCGATGAGGGTGGCCTGCGCGACTATGCGCACAAGGAGTGGCAAGGGTTGCTTAAGGATTTTTATTTCGTGAGGTGGCAGACCTATCTTGACGCGCTTTCACGGCAGATGGCGCGCCATGCCCTACCTGATTCCGATGCCTTGGGCGCTGGTCTGAACGCCACGAAAACGGCTTCGGAACTCTTTAACATGGCACTCCCCGCCGCCCCACAGATCGACTGGTATGCCATAGAAGAACCATGGACATTACGGCACAACACCTATTCGGCAGAACCCGAGGGGTCGAGCGTAGATGTGGCTAAAGAGGTAATGGAGATGCTGACAGACAGCAAATGTGCGGAACTTAATCATTGTAAAAATAATAATTATTTTAATTCAACCAACAAGTAAACCTTATGAAAAAACTTAAAAGTATCTACCAATGTGTTTGCATATCAATGCTGGTCGGACTAATATCCGCTTGTACAAGCATGAGCAATGAAGCCCCCGTAGAGCTGAAATGGCGCGTGGAGAATCGTGCGGAGGACAACGGTGCGGAGCGTAATACGTTTATCATCAAAAACGTGTCCGGATCAGACATTGATAATAACTGGTGCATCTATTTCTCGCAACTTCCTCGCGGCATCAACCGGATGTATGTGGACAACATCGTGATAGAGCCAGTAAACGGCAATTACTTCAGAATGCGCCCCACGGAAAAGTTCCAACCTTTACATTCCGGCGACTCACTGGTCGTAAGCTATGAGGTGTCAAAGACTCCTAACACCATATCTTATATGCCGGAAGGAACCTATTGGATTTCTACAACAGAAAAAGATAAGAGCACCCCTCTGCCGGTAAAGTTGGAGATTATCAAACCGCAACAGAACGCACAATCTCTCAACAGCTATGCGCAACAATTGTACGGTAGCAATGAAGCGATAGACACAAAGGTCACATTAAGACCTTCCGACATCTTGCCCTCAGTGAAAAGTGCGGTAATAGCCGAGCATCCGGAGATGCTGAAGTTAGAGAACTCGGTGTCCTTGAAGTATGATGAGCAATTGGCCAATGAGGGAGAAATCCTGAAAGAGAAGTTGTCGCAGCTGTATGACATCAAGACGGCAGGCAACGCTTCTGTTTCTATCGTGCTGGCTCTTTCTAAAGACACGATTTTCCAAAACATGCCCGAGAAGTATACTTTAAAGGTAAACAAGGATGGTGTGCATATAGAGAGTGCGAGTGCACACGGCATCTTTAACGGGGTACAGACGTTGCTCTCGCTATTGAAGAAAGGCGGGGACGACCACCAGCTGGCATATCAGCAAATCACCGATTATCCTGACTTGGCATACCGCGGACTGATGCTCGACGTGTCGAGAAACTTCACTACTGCGGACAATGTGAAGAAGATGATAGATATCATGGCCTCATACAAGTTGAATGTCTTGCATTTCCACATCACGGATGATGAAGGCTGGCGATTAGAGATACCCGGATTGGAAGAACTGACAACTGTAGGTGCGCACCGCGGTCACACTACAGACGAGTCACAATGTCTATACCCCGGTTACGACGGCGGCTTCGACCCACAGGCGCCAACTTCAGGCAACGGATATTACACACGCCAGCAGTTTATTGATATCCTGCAATATGCGGCTAAACGCCATGTGCAGGTTATTCCGGAAATAGAGTCGCCGGGGCACTCCCGTGCGGCCATCGTGGCGATGAAAGCCCGTTATGCCAAGTATGCAAAGACAGACAAGACTAAGGCTACGGAGTATATGCTCCATGACCCTGCAGACAAATCTACCTATGTATCGGCGCAGGCCTACAAGGACAACGTGATGAACGTTGCTTTACCTTCTTCCTATAAGTTTATGAAGAAAGTAATAGATGAGGTACAGAAGATGTATGCCGAAGCAGGTGTGGCATTGACGGAAATCCACCTCGGCGGTGACGAGGTGCCGGAAGGCGCTTGGATGAAATCACCCTTATGCCAAGAGCTGATGAAGCGTGAAAATATGACTGCACAACACGACCTGTTCGAATACTTTTACCGGCAAATGGCCGATTACATGAAACAAAAAGGGCTGAAAGTCTCAGGGTGGCAGGAGATCGCTCTGCATAACGGAGCAGCTACGGACGCAGCCCTACTGCCTACAGTCAGCGGCGTCTATTGCTGGAACACCGTGCCAGAGTGGGGAGGCGATGTTGTGCCATATACCGTGGCGAATAAAGGCTATGGCGTGATACTCTGTAACGTGAACAACTTCTATGTCGACTTGATGTACACGCCTACTTTTGAAGAGAAAGGACTGTCATGGGGCGGTACGGTGAACGAGGCCAAGACGTTCTCTGCATTGCCTTATTCCATCTATCGCTCCTCGCGCACCAATGTGGCCGGGCAGCCTGTCAACATTGATTCCATCGGCATAGGTAAAGTGGCGCTCAGACCAGAAAACATAAAGAACATCAAAGGTGTGCAGGCACAGCTTTTCAGCGAGACTATCCGCACGTTTGACGACGTGACATCGTATGTCTTCCCGAAAGTTTTAGGCTTGGTTGAGCGTGGCTGGAACGCACATCCCACATGGGAGACCCTGCGCGGTGACGCGGAGCGAAAAGCCTTCGAGCAAGATCTCTCCCGTTTTTACGCATGTATCAGTCAGCTGGAATTGCCTTATCTCAATAAAATGGGTGTCAAATTCAGATTGCCCAACCCCGGTATGGAGATCAAGGACGGCAAGCTATACGCCAACAGTCCTATCTCCGGAGCCGAGATAAGATATACGACGGACGGAACAGACCCCACGTCACAATCGACCCTATGGAAGCAGCCTGTGGCATGCAAGAGCGGAACCATCAAGGCGCGCCTTTTCTATCTCAACAGAGAAAGCGTCGTCACAACGATTGTAAACCCCTAAACTAAAGCGAGACCCCTACAAAACGGCATAAAAAGAGGGTGTGTCAGAAAGAATAAGTTACTATATCGTTAGTCTCTGCTAACGTTGCAACTTATCCTCCTATTCCGGCATACCCTCTTTTTATGCCGTTTTGCAAACATGCCTTGGTGGGCAATCCGCCGTGGGAGAAAAAACATTTTTTATTTTTTATGGGCTACTGCTGTCATCCTTTTTACCCGCTTATTACTATATAATTATACAAACCCGCCTCATCTATGATTGACAAGAACGTATTGAAAGGCCTTAAGAATGGGAAGATAAACCATTTTGAGACTGTATACCATCTATACAATGGATGGGTATACAACTTTGTATACGCATTGGTCAAAGATGCTGCAACGGCACAGGATATTACACAAGATGTGTTTTTGCAGATATGGAGCAGCCGGCGGCAGATAGACTGCAACAAAAACTTTGAGGGGTATCTCTTCCGAATCGCCCGCAACGCCACGTATCACTACACACAGAGAGAACTGCTACGGCAAGGCTATATTAAACGGATGAGCATGGAAAAAAGCAGTGACTACGTGAATATAGAAAGCGAGATTGAGCACTCGCTGATGGAAGACTACGTGATGTCTATGTCACAAGATTTGCCTGCTATACGCCGCAAGATATTGATGCTCTATTGGAAATCGGGAATGACCTATAAAGAGATAGCCGGAATTTTGGACATATCGGAAAAAACTGTCGCCACGCAAATACATCGGTCGGTGAAGTTTCTAAAGTCGGGGATAGATGGATAAAGTGTATTCTGACAGACAGCAAAACTCCTAACAACTTGACACCATACAATAATTACAAAAGCAGATAATCACATCATGACATATCAAAGATACCGCATATTACTGGAAAGGTTGTTCGGCAAAGTGGCCTCCCCTGCCGAAATGGCCGACTTGCACGATTGGTTGTATTCCACTAAGGGGCATGAGGAGTTTGATGAGATGTGCTATCCTATATGGGTAAACGCGCTGACAACTGCCAATGAAAGCCGAGAGGCGGATATGCTCAAGGCTATCAAATTGCAGATTGCAGACGCAGAACATACCGAAGCCGCCGGGAGACCCTTGCATGCCATTGTATACAAAGTCGCTGCGATGATTTTCTTTGTAGTCAGCATCGGTTTGGCAGGGTATCTTTACCATGTGCGCTCACAATTGCATTTGGCATACGATGAGACCACCGAAACCTTCGTGGACAACGGACAGAAGGCGCACCTTATATTGCCGGACGGCACAAAAGTATGGCTGAATTCTGCAACCAAGATATCTTATTCCGGAGCATACAATCACTCAGAGCGTAAGGTTAAACTAAACGGCGAAGCCTATTTTGAGGTTGTCAAGAACAAGGGCAAGCGTTTTGTCGTGTCGTGCGACGGCGTAAATGTAGAGGCATTAGGAACGACCTTTAACGTCAAGGCCTATCAAAATGATCCTACTGTGGTGGCATCTCTGATAGAAGGCAAAGTACGCATATCTGATGCCACCGGTTCAGACGTTACTCTCTCGCCTAACCAGCAACTGGTTTATAGTCGTCATGCCAAGACATTTGCCATATCGAATATAGATGATATGCACGAAGTGGACTATTGGCGCAAAAACTTGCTTCATTTTAAGTCTACATCATTAGGGCACATTGCACAAACCCTAGAAAGGATGTATGGTGTGCATATAGAATTTGCCGATGATGGAATACGAAGTGCATCTTTTTCCGGAACAATAGGCAACACCAGTATTGAGAACGTTCTCCATATTATCAGTTTGACCTATCCGTTAAATTATGAATTCAGAAAAGATACCGTGATACTCAGCGCTAAATACTGAACAAGAGAAAATAACATCAAAACAAGCAGCCTATGACAGATATATACCTAAGCATTGATACACCGTTCTCATTCTGACGCCGGCGTACACCGAACGCTGTACGCACGTACACCGAACGCCATACGCACGTACACCGAACGTCGTACGCACGTACACCGAACGAAATACGCTGCCGCAAGGGCGGGAAGAGACGGCAAACGCTATTGAGAGAGGGAATATTCTTTTCCCTTTCAGGTTTTAGCGGACAGCAAAAAAATCTAATCAAAAGTCTAATAAACATTTATCATCATAACTGCCAACTATGAAATATTATACTCGTATTATGAAATGGAGCATGATATGTGTCTGCCTGTTACTGTTTATGCAATCTGTAAATGCTCAAATAACATTGAGGGCACAAAGCATGACCATAAAGCAAGTCTTACAGCAAATTGAGCGGCAAGGGGGTTACAGCATTTTCTACAGCGATGAATTGAGCGGACTCAACCAAAAAGTTACAGTGTCTGCAAGTAATGAAAAAACAGAATCTGTATTAAACCATTTGCTGAAAAATACAGACATAGCCTACCGTATAGAGCCCGGAAAACAGATTATCCTTACCAAGAGAATCAAGAAAGAGATACCCGCAGACAGAAAAAATGTCATCAAGGGAAACGTTACCGACAGCAAAGGGGAGCCTCTGGTCGGCGTCAGTGTAAGCGTAGATGGCTCAAGCATGGGAACCATCACCGACATGGATGGCAATTATCAGCTGGAAGTCTCTGTCGGCTCGCGCGTCAAATTTTCATACGTAGGTTTTCAGAGCCGGTTTATCCGCGTGGGAACTGCGGATACCTATAATGTAACCATGAGCGAAGATGACAAGCTGTTGGATGAGGTTGTCGTAGTGGGGTACGGCTCCATGAAGCGCAAAGATATCACGACAGCCGTATCTGTCGTTTCGACTAAAGATCTGGACGAACGCCCTCTGATGTCTGCCGCACAGGCTATACAAGGTAAGGCAGCCGGCATACAAGTGGTGCAGCCATCAGGTGCACCGGGCAGCGGGATGAGTGTGCGCGTGCGCGGCGCCACGTCTGTTCAGGCTTCTAACGAGCCTCTCTACGTGGTAGATGGTATGCCTACAGATAATATTTCGGATCTTAGTCCTAACGACATTGAGAGTATGCAAGTATTGAAAGATGCCTCTTCGGCAGCTATCTATGGCGCCCGTGCTGCAAACGGCGTCGTACTGATTACGACCAAGAAAGGAGTGCCGGGTATGCCACACATCAAGTTCAGCGGCTATGCAGGCTTTTCCATGTTGGGTAAAAAACTGGATGCGCTCAATACAGAAGAATACAAGGAGTTGATGGCCGACTTGAAGAAAGTATCCAATGTAGCTCCGACCATTCCGGAGACAGAGCACAGATATACAGACTGGACCGATTTGTTTTTTAAGACCGATGTCGTGCAGAATTATCAGTTATCGTTGCAGAATGGTAGTGAAAGAATACAATATTTTATATCGGGAGGTTTCTCAGACCAACAGGGTATAGTGGAAAAGGCGCATTACAAACGCTATAACTTCCGTGCCAACATAGACAGCAAGCAAGCCAAGTGGCTCGATATATCGCTCAACTTCTCTTTTTCCCACACCAATGGTCAATGGGTAAGAGAGAGCAGCAGTTCTATGCGTGCCGGTTCCATACTGTCGGTAGTCAATACGCCGCCTTTCATGCAGAAATGGAATCCGGATAATCCGAAGCAATACGACGGACAGGCGTATGGCTCGCGTATATTGAACCCCTTGGCTGCAAATGCGGCAGACAATATTACCAAGACCGATTATGTAAAAGGGTCGTTGGGTTTGACATTCCATCTGGCTAAGAAATTAGACTTGAAAACAACCTTTGGCATTGATTTGAACAATGAACGATGGAATTATTATCTGGATCCCATATCGACCTCGGACGGGCGTTCTACCAAAGGCCGAGTGGAAGAAAGCAGCACACGTAACTTCGAGTGGCTGTTAGAAAACATTCTTACTTATGAGACCTCTTTTGCCAAACACCATCTCTCATTGATGGGTGGCGCTACGCAGCAACATGCACAATATAACAGCTCACAGATAGCAGGCTATGACCTGTCAGAGTCTTATCCCTATATTCACTCCATAGCTGCCGCCAACCAAATAGACAAAGATGCTACGGGGGCAAGTGCCTCTGCATGGTCTCTTGCCTCATTCCTTGCCCGCGTGGCATATAACTATGACAGCAGGTATCTGCTGACCATGAATTTCCGTACCGATGGTTCCTCTCGTTTTGCCAAGGGGCACAGGTGGGGCTTCTTTCCCTCGGTGTCAGCCGGTTGGCGCATGTCGGCCGAATCATTCATGAAAAGTTGGGAACAGGTTGTGGACGACCTGAAATTACGCATAGGATGGGGTATGAATGGTAATCAAGGCGGTATTGGCAACTACTCTTATCTGGCAGGAATGAGTGCCAGCAAGGTTGCTCCTACTGTTAACAACCCATATCCGGGATTGGCAATTACAGCCAATACTGCAGCCAACAAAGAACTGACTTGGGAGAAAACAGCGCAATGGAACGTTGGTTTAGACGTTTCGTTATGGAATGGACGATTAAACTTCTCGGCAGACGCATATTACAAAAAGACTACCGACCTGCTACTTACGGTAAGTTTGCCAGACAACGTGAATCTCCCCGGTGGCATTACACGCAATGATGGTGAAATGGTCAATAAGGGTTTTGAATTTAATCTCTCGTCCCAAAACTTACGCGGGGCGTTCCGATGGAATACCGACTTCAACATTTCTTTTAACAAGAACAAGCTCACCAAATTGGGTTTGAACAAAGTATATTATTATGCAGAGATGTATGAGACTAAGGAACCTGCGATTATCCTAAAAGAAGGATTGCCACTGGGGGCTTTCTTCGGTTATGTTTCTGAAGGAGTAGACCCGGAAACAGGAAACATCATTTATTCAGACCTGAACCGTAATGGTGTGACGGATCCCGGAGACCGTACCGTTATTGGCAATGCACAACCCGACTTCATTTATGGCCTCACCAATACCTTCTCTTATAAAGGCTTTACACTCACGCTTTTCTTGCAAGGTAGTCAGGGCAATGACATCTTTAATGCAACACGCATTGATACTGAAGGCATGATGGATTTCCGCAACCAATCTAAGGCAGTACTCGACAGATGGCGTCGCCCCGGTATGGTTACCGACATTCCACGCGTAGGAAATGTAGAGAATATTCATAATTCTACCCGCTTTGTGGAAGACGGCTCTTACCTACGACTCAAAACAGCAACGTTAGCCTACTCTTTCGACAGGCAGATGATCGGTCGCTTAGGCTTGTCTCGCGTACAGCTGTATGTGACAGGACAAAATCTGATTACACTAACAAAATATTCAGGTTACGATCCGGAGGTTAATGCTTATGGAAGCAGTTCCGTACAGTTAGGCATTGACTATGGTACTTATCCACAGTCCAAGGCTGTTATATTTGGTTTGAATGTAGAATTTTAACCGTTGAAGAAGATGAAAAAGAATATAAATGCGCTTTACCTTACATGTACACTAATGGTATTTACATCATGTGGCGATTTCTTGGATGAGAACCCACAAACAGACTTTACAGCCGAAGCTACGGCAAGCGACTCCGTAACATCTAAATATTCTACGATTGCCGATGCACGTACGGAGTTGCAGGGGGCATACAATAGCTTCAAGAATGATATTTTCCAGCAAGAGAATTTCATGATCAATGATGTACAATCCGACAATTGCTACGTGGGCGGTGACGGAACAAACGAGGAAGCAGTCGACCTGTTTAAACTAACAGCTACCAATTCCAAGGTTTCGCTGGTATGGTCACAGTATATGGCTATGGCAGGAAACGCAACCAACGTAATTGAGAACTTGCGGCTTATGCCGTCGGGAAGCGTTACGGAAGCAGACCGCAACGAGGTGATGGCAGAAGCCCGCTTTATACGTGCATGGGCTTTGTTTGACCTTGTACGCCTATATGGCGACTTACCATTGGTATTACAGATCATTCCAACCATCACGGCCGAGAATCTTGATACTTGGTATCCTGTGATGTATCCCAAACGGAGCAGTGTGGAAGAGGTGTACACACAGATATTCGAAGATCTATCCGAGACATCAATTGCCTGTCTGCCTTCCAGTAATGTAGGTGCATTTCAGGCCACTAAGGGTGCGGCATACGGCTTATTGGCTAAGGTGCACGCAACTTATAAGAATAAATCGGAACGCAATTACCAAAAGGTCGTAGACTACTGCGATAAGGTCATAGCCGAGGGCTATCAACTCGTGTCAGATTTTGACGATCTTTGGAATGCCAGCAATAAGTTTACAACGGAAAGTATTTTTGAGGTTTATTACACTTCAGAGTCTCCCAACTGGGCTTATTGGACATTGCTAAAAGAGGACGACGGCTCGGTGACGTGGAGAAGATATTGCACGCCGACACACGATTTGGTATCTAAATTCAGTGGGGACGACAAGCGGTATGCCTCAAGCATCATTTGGAAAGCGGCACCCTATGATGCTTATTGGAGTGCAGACCACTATCCCTTCTCGTATAAGATACGCGAGAAAAACTCTGAGATTATCTTGATGCGACTGGCGGATATCATGCTTCTGAAAGCTGAGGCTTTAGTAGAACTGAATAGAGTGGCTGATGCTATCGATATTGTCAACTCTATTCGAAGCCGCGCCGGCTTAACTAACAGCCTGCTCAGTACCGGCATGCCCCAGTCTGCCGCCAGATTGGCTGTAGAGAATGAACGCCAACTTGAACTTTATATGGAAGGGCAGCGCTGGTACGATCTCGTGCGCAACGACCGTATGCTGGACGTGATGCGATCACACAAAGACCAGAATGGCAATTACATCTTTGCCAATGTTCAGGCATACCGTAACTTGTGGCCAATACCACAGGCTGAATTGGACAAGAATACTAACCTTACCCAAAATGAAGGATATTGATCCCAACACTTTAACGACTCAAATACCAAAGACATGAATATCAAGAATATAATGACCACATTGACATGCATCGTAGTCTTACTTCTCACGGCATGTACAGAAGAAGCGGGCAGAGTGTTTTTTCCCTATTCAACACCGCAACTCTCTGGCCTGACCTTATCGCAAGAACGGCAATGGGCATACGGTGACAGCCTCTACTTCTCGCTGCATATTGATAACAGCGAGACACCGCTGTCTACACTCGAAGTGACTGTTGCCTCTGCAGGCAAAGAACTCTATACCAAGTCTATCAGAACGAAGGGGAACGAGGCGCAGATCAGCCAGTATGGCATTTGCATTCCATTCGCTGCAGACGCGGAAAACAAGGAAGTGAGACTCCTGCTTACGGCTATAAATGTTGAGGGTGGAGAAGCAACAGCAACCCATACCTTGCAATTGGTACGCCCCATATTGCCGGATACGCTTTATCTACATTATGACACGCTGACGGCACTGATGTACAGACAAACTGACAACCCTTACACATATAAAACTGAGAAAAACTCTTTTCCTGAGACTTTCAGCGGGAAAATCTCTACTTCAAAAAGAACTGAAGATTCGAAGTTTATCTGGGGGTATTCCGACACCGAAGGATATACGGCACTTATCAACGCAACCGGTGGCGCATTCAATTTTGATTATACAGACTGGCGCATAGAACAGATAACATTTAACTGTTATACTTTCAAGTATGGTGTTGTAGGAGCCTATCAGAAGATGACCATCAACGGCACTGAGATGGCTCTTGTAAATGGCAATTATCAGCTGACGATCAGTCTGGAGAAGAACTCAACGGTAACAATCACCGGAATCTCCAATCTGCGTGGCGCCTACAACCGCGACTTTTTCACCTACAATGCGTCTGACAATACGTTGACATTTATCGGTGAGAGCGGCACGTGGGAAATCTATTATTCACCTACATACAACTATCTATGGGTGGTGCGCATGGCAGACGTTGCACCTGATGCCTACTGGCTCGTAGGCCACGGCTTTACCTGTGCGCCGACATGGCATACCGACTATGCCACCGGCGGCTGGGGGCTCGACAATATCTACCGTTTGGGTTATATCGCCAGAATCGGTGACAACAAGTATCAAACGACTGTATACCTGAACAACCAACACGAATGGGGTAGTTTCGAGGTCGAAATTTATTCCGATCGCAGTTGGAGTAAGGCCGACGGTATGCTGCTGAAAGAGGAAAACCTTAGCGGCGACACTAATGGCATCGTCATATCAAAGTCTAATGGCATTACATCCGGAACGGGCTTCGTACCCGGCTATTTCCGTTTGACATTCGACACCTCTAACGGAGTTGGCAATGAAACGTTGAACATCGAACGTCTTAGTAATTAAATCTTTATCCTGCGATTCTTATGAAAACAAACCAAACAATGAACAAGACTCTATGGAGAACATTGATGCTCTCCTTCCTTACCATGCTTCAATTGCCTTTGCTCTCTGCTTGTTCAGACAACGACGATAACGGAGCAAACGTTACTTATGCTTCTCACGTTTCGATCATTCCGCAACCTGTCTCCATTGCTTACGGTAATCATGACGTTGCTTTGCCAAGTATGATGACCGTGACCGAAGAGCTTGGTGGCATGCCGGAGCAGCTACTAAAAGCCACGCTTGCAGATATATACGGGAACACTGAGAGCATCAGCGACGCAGCTGATACACAGGCCTTTATCCGCATTACCCAAGACAGCAATATGAAAGAAGAAGAATATGCGATAACCGTACACGATGATGGCATAAACCTAAGCTATGCCTCCTCTCAAGGACTGTTATGGGGAGTACAGACTTTACGGCAAATCTTGCTTCAGAATATTGAGGGAAAGAACGGAAAGGCCATTCCGGAAATAACTATTTCCGATGTTCCAAAAACATCTTGGCGAGGTTTCCACATAGACGTGGCACGCCACATGTTTACACTCGACTATCTGAAGAAACTGGTCGACCAGCTCTCATTCTATAAAATCAACCGCTTACAAATGCACCTCACTGATGATCAGGGCTGGCGTATAGAGATCAAGAAATATCCCCGGCTTACATCAGAAGGGGCATGGCGCACCTTTGACAAATACGACAGAGATTGCATCGAGAAAGCAAAGACAGATCCGTCGTATACCATCGACGAGCGTTTTATCAGAAATGGCAGCGAATATGGTGGATATTATACTCAAGACGAGTTAAGGGATTTCATACAATATGCCACGGCACGAGGCTTGGAGGTCATCCCTGAGATTGACATGCCGGGGCACTTCTCTTCGGGCATCAAGGCCTATCCGGAACTCTCGTGTACAGGCGGAACCGGCTGGGGCGAAGAATTTTCCTATCCCGTCTGTGCAGGTAGGACTGAAAACTATACCATGTTACAAGGCATTATCAGCGAGGTTGCCGCTCTCTTCCCAAGCACTCATTTTCATTTGGGGGCAGATGAGGTGGACAAAACTGCATGGCAGGCATGCCCACGGTGCAAAGCCATGATCCAAGAAAAAAATCTCGGTAATATGGATGGCTTACAGGATTATTTCGTACGCCAGATGGCCGATTACATCCGCGACTTTGGCAAAATCCCAATGGCATGGGATGATGCTTTCTACGAGACAAACCCGCAAGATCTGCTCTACACCTTCTGGCGAGACTGGAAAGCCGACCAGCTGGGGGAGATGACACAGCGAGGCCTGCAGGTTATCTTTATGGAATGGGGACATTTTTATCTCAGTGCCAATCCGACGGACGAACTGCTTAAAGAACTGTATAACTTTGATTTCAGCCCGACCTTCAAGGGAGTGGTTCGTGCCAACATTGCGGGCTATCAGGCATGCGTATGGACGGAGCATATCCCCAACGAAACGATAATGGGTCGCCATACGTTCCCATCCTTGCAGGCGTTTAGCGAACTTACATGGAGCCAGACTTCCAACTGGAGTTCATTCGTCAACCGTTTGCCGTGGCATCTGCAGAATTTGCAGTCTAATGGGCTTGCCTATCGACAACCAAACTTTCTGAATTAAGGTTGCAATATGTTCTTGGCAAAAAATGTTAATCAGGCATTTTTCAGCCAATAAAATGCAAAAAATCCGTTTTTAAAGCAATAGAAATATACAATGGGAAATAATAGACTTGTCAGTATGGATGTGCTTCGCGGCCTTACCGTGATGCTTATGATTTTTGTGAACAATGGGGCAGGGGATGAAATATTCCGGATGCTGGAACATTCCAAGTGGAATGGCATGACGCCGTGCGACCTTGTGTTTCCTTTCTTTCTGTTTATTATGGGTATGTCAACCTATCTCAGCTTGAAGAAGAGCAACTTCAAGTGGTCGAGACAGGTGGCTTGGAAGATCGCCAAGCGCACGGTGCTGCTCTTTGCCATCGGCCTGTTTATCAACTGGTTCGACATGGCTTGCAACGGCCGCCCGTGGGATTTCGAACACCTGCGAATCATGGCCGTGATGCAGCGCATCGCCCTTTGTTATGGCATCACGGCATTGAGTGTCATAGCGTTGATGAAGTTTTTCAACAGTCTGAAAGGTTTACCCGTCATCATTGTGATTTGCTTAGCGGTCTATACGGTGCTGATACTCACCGGCGGAGGTTACGACTATGACTCCTCAACCAATATTCTGAACATCGTAGACACCCGCCTGCTGGGTGCCAATCACCTCTATGCTCACCCGCCCGTGGATCCCGAAGGATTGCTCTCCACCCTGCCCTCCATCGCCCACACCATGATCGGATTCCAAATGGCACACTGGGCACTGGGCAGCAAAGATTCCGAAGGACATCTTTCCACCTTTAGAAAGTTCCTTGTGGCAGGCATCATCCTTACGATCATGGGCTATCTGCTCACCACATTCATGCCTCTCAACAAGCGCATCTGGAGCCCATCCTACGTGCTCGTGACCTGCGGTCTCGCCTCACTCACCCAAGCCCTGCTCATCTACCTCATCGACATACTGCCCCACTCATCCGTCTCTTCCGTCAGGGAAAGCCGGAGAGAAGCCGCCAAAGGCTGGGCATGGGCGCTCATTTTCGGTACCAACCCGCTGTTTCTCTATGTGGCCAGCGAGATTATCGGCATCGTCTTTGCCACCACCGGGATCAAGGAGAGTGCCTTTGATGGTATTCATTCTGTCGTGACCAATGGCTATTGGGCAAGCGTGATCTATGCCGGAGCTTTCGTTGCCCTGCATGCCCTGATGGGATACCCGCTGTGGAAGAAGAATATCTACATCAAACTCTGACCCCACAAGCTACGCACCTCATCGCCTCCACAGCCGCCTCTTCAGCGCTTTCTGTTCCGACGATGACGTACACCGAACGCCGTACGCACGTACACCGAACGTTGTATGCACGTACACCGAACGCCGTACGTGCGTACGCCGAACGCTGCACGCCGCCGTTCTCGCCTGACGGCAAGGGCGAAGCGACGGTCAGGGGATGTCATTGCGGCACTTTTCCGTGTTCCTGAAACGTTTAAGATATAATATTGGATAAGCCCCCGGAAGATCAGGAAGAATCGGAAGAATGAAGTATTCGTATTCCATTTTATAACCGGTCTGTATTTATACCGATTCGCTTTTGAGTGATATTGAGTTTCTTTCCTAATCGGTAAGATACCGATAAGTTCAACACACGGTATGGTTTACCATCATATATGTAAGTTGTCTCTCCGGAGCTGACGATCGATTTCGCATGTGATGCCAACATATTTTGATATTCTATGCCTATCGACAGCTTCTTGTCCAAGAGCAGATACTTCAACCCGAAATCTACTCTATATCTCGAAGGGCTTTCGCCTACTACATCTTTCTCTTTCGCCTGATATTGTCCCCAAAGGTTAGCCACCAGCGTTTTCTGCCGATTGAGATAGAAATTGTTGTTGATATAGACAAATACGGATGTATGATTTTCGTTTTCCAAATCGTAACCGGACATCGGTTTGGAGACCATCGTGTAGACACTGCCGTCTACGGAGCTATCAAACCACGAGACTTTATCAAAATAATAGGACATATCCAGACTGTACATCTGTGTCTTCATCACATTATCCACCGTAATGGTAGTGAGCTTTCGGGTATCGTCCACTGATGTGTAAGAAGTTATCACGCGATTTCTCCATCTGGCGCCGGCCGACACCGAGAAATTGCCAAAGGTGTAACCTACTTCGGAGGAATACGACTTCTCCGGCTGCAACTCGGGATTACCGGATTGGACGGTATGGGAATCAATGTATGTAGTAAACGGATTTATATCCACATAGCTCGGGCGGTTTATTCTGCCTGATATGCTCACCGAGAGAGAGTTTTTGTCGTTCCAACTATAATTCAGGTAGGCTGTTGGAAACAAATCGAACTGATGTTTCACCGTGCGCCTGTTCATCTTTATGGAGTTTCCATCAAGTTTGCCATATTCTCCACGCAAGCCCAACTTGGCTTCCAGCCTGTCTGAAAACTTGTATTTCACGTCGGCATAAGCAGCAAGGATATGCTCGCGATACACAAAATGGTCGTTCAAATCATAACCGCTGCTTATGCGCTCATAGCTTGTGCGGTTATCTGTCTTAGATTGCGAATAGGCTGCGCCATACGACACCGTGGCATGCCCGATGGGAAGTTCCATGTCTGCTTTGCCCTGATAGATATTTATTGACGTCTTGGGAATATTCAGATAGCTCAGATTTTCATCATACGTGCTACGAAGGTCTACGCGGTCGTCGATTGTAAAGTTCAGATAGTCGACATTTACATTCATAGATCCGCCGTTGCCTATGTTGTTGATGGTATAATGCAGATTCGCATTGGAGCGGTTATAGTTGCAGTCAAAGTCGGTAAACGTCTCGTAATATTTAGAGCTGTTGCCCCCTGCCGAGGGAGAAACGGTGGTTGCGGCCTTGGTGTCTGCATCGGGGCGTATATTCGTGTACGATGCAATGAAACCTATAGATGAGTGCTTCGTCAGCGAATAATCGGCACCGGCAGTAGCCAGCACATAATCATTGGATTTAAGTCTTTGCTTTGTAGTGTTCCACGTTTCCGATGAGTAACATACACTGTTTCTGCTGTCTGTCTGCGTCGTACCGAGCCCGCCCCCTGCATTGATATATGCCTCAAGCCGATTGTGCTTATACTGCACGCCGAAAGCCTGCATCATCGTACACGTGCTCTTTGATGGAAAACCGGTTGTTTACGTGGCCTCCGAGATAATTGTTTTTTAGCTTTTTTGTCACAAAATTTATCACTCCGGCATTGCCCTCGGCAGAATATTTGGCAGGCGGGGTGGTCATCACTTCGATCTGTTTCAGATTGTCTGAGGGCAACGAACCAAGATAAGAGACCAAGCCACTCATATCCATCTTTAGTTCACGACCGTTCACCAGGAAGATTATCTTGCCTTTACTGAGCATACTGATAACGTCATCTTGCACTATCACACCCGGCGTATGTTTCAGTACATCCATAAAGTTGGAGGCCGTGGCATTAAGCCTCTCTGCATTGAACACCATGCGGTCTATCTCCCGATGGATGAGCGGCGCTTTGGATGTAACTACGACTTCGCCTAAATCAGTGGCTGCCGTATCTAAGATTACGCTGATGAAGGCATCTCTGCCTCCCTCCACCTGATGAGTATATCCGGCATAGCCTATACACGAAACATATAAGGTAAACGTTTGCTGTGGCATCACCTCTGTTGTGAAGCAGCCCGTTGAATCGCTCGTACAGCCTGCCATTATCCTGCCGACGCTGTCTTTCGCCACAACAGTAGCCATATCAACGGCTCTTCCCTGCTTGTCTGTGATTTTTCCCGATAACTTTATAGTCTGGGCAAAAACAGTTTGTGCAGTCATAGCAGCAATAAAAAATAGAATCCATCTACTCATTGTATCTCTCAATCGTTGACTTTAAACGGATATCCTGACCTTCCCCCTCTGTCCGTATTGCTGTTGATTGTAAGGCTCCCTTCTTCGACCGTTATCGCACCTTTTATATATACGCTATCCTGCGACAGCAGAACCACGTTTGCAAAAGGAATGCCCGCGCTGCTCTTAACAACCACTCTGCCTGCAATCTCCTGCCCCCGACATATAGCCGGGAGGAGCAACAGACTGATATGTCCAAATAATACAAATAATAATTTACCTCTCAACTTATATGAAATCATACGCTTGTTTATTAAACGAATCATATCTTTGAATCTAAAAGGTTCCTTTCTTTGTCCTACAAAGAAAATTATTTCAGGTAAAAACTCCAAGAGTTTCAGAGTCTTTTTTGCGCGATCATCTGTTTTTTTAACACTACAAGTGCGGAAAGTGCTTCTCTGCAAGTACCTCTTACGGCTGTATAGAGGAGAGGGGAAAGAGGAGCGGGGAGAGAGAAATGTCTGCTTGATGTTTAACAGAGGTTATGCAATACAACTGCCTAAGTATTCTCTCTTCTCTCTCCCTGCTCCTCTCTCTTTCCCTCACTTCTCTCCTCCTAAATCGCCGTTGTATTATTAAATATTAAATAACCATTTGGTTTCATATCTTTTTATTACCTTTGCAGAGCAGAAATATATTCGAAGTATAGAGATATGAACATTTTAGAACTGAGTGAGCAAGAGATTGGGCGACGTCAAAGTCTGCAAGAACTACGTGCTATGGGTATCGATCCATACCCTGCCGCAGAATATCCCACCAACGCGTTCTCGACAGACATCATTACCGAATTTGAGGATGGGGAGAACCGTGAGGTTGTTGTCGCCGGCCGAATCATGAGCCGTCGTGTGATGGGCAAGGCCAGTTTCGTAGAGTTGCAAGACAGTAAAGGGAGAATTCAGGTATATGTCACTCGCGACGACATCTGTCCGGGTGAGGATAAAGACTTCTATAATAAGGTTTTCAAGAAGTTACTCGACATCGGCGACTTTATTGGCATCAAGGGTTTCGTATTCAGGACGCAGACCGGCGAAATCTCCGTTCATGCCAAAGAGATGACGGTATTGAGCAAGAGCATCAAGCCGCTGCCCGTCGTGAAATATAAGGACGGCGAGGCTTTCGACAGGTTCGACGACCCAGAGATGCGCGCCCGTCAGCGCTATGTGGACCTTGTGGTCAACGATGGCGTGAAAGATACGTTTCTCAAGCGTGCCGTCGTGCTGCGCACCATGCGTAAGTTTTTCGACGAGGCAGGCTATACGGAGGTAGAGACCCCTACGCTCCAAAGCATTGCCGGTGGTGCCAGCGCACGCCCGTTCATCACCCATTTCAATGCGCTCAACGTCGATATGTATATGCGTATCGCCACGGAACTGTATCTGAAGCGCCTCATCGTAGGCGGCTTCGAAGGTGTGTATGAGATTGGCAAGAACTTCCGCAACGAGGGCATGGACAAGTTTCACAACCCGGAGTTCACCTGCGTGGAGCTGTATGTGCAATATAAGGATTACAACTGGATGATGAGTTTCACCGAGAAACTGCTGGAAACCATCTGTATCGCGGTGAATGGCACGACGGAGGTGCAGAATGGAGACAACGTGATTTCGTTCAAGGCGCCGTTCCGTCGTCTGCCCATCCTCGATGCCATCAAGGAGAAGACAGGCTTCGACCTCGCCGGAAAGACGGAAGAAGAGATCTATAAGGTCGCCAAAGACGACCTTAAGTTGGAATCGGTGGACGAGACGTTCGGCAAGGGAAAACTCATCGACGAGATATTCGGCGAGTTTTGCGAGGGCGACTTCATTCAGCCCACATTCATCATCGATTATCCTGTCGAGATGTCTCCGCTGACCAAGATGCACCGCTCAAAGGCCGGCCTGACCGAGCGTTTCGAGTTGATGGTGAACGGTAAGGAGCTGGCCAATGCCTACTCTGAGTTGAACGATCCTATCGATCAGGAAGAGCGTTTCGTCGATCAGATGAAGCTCGCCGACAAGGGCGACGATGAGGCCATGATCATTGATCAGGATTTCCTGCGTGCCCTGCAATACGGCATGCCCCCTACGTCGGGTATCGGCATCGGCATCGACCGGCTCGTCATGCTGATGACAGGTCAGCCCAACATTCAGGAGGTGATGCTCTTCCCGCAGCTTAAGCCCGAGAAGAAAATTCCGCAAAGCTCCATAAAGGAATGGGCGGAGATCGGTGTACCCGAGAATTGGGTATATGTGCTGCGCAAAGCAGGCTTCAACCTCATCACTGACATCAAGGACGAGAAGGCGCAGGGATTGCAGCAGAAGATTGGCGAGATCAACAAGAAATATAAGTTGGAATACGAGAAGCCGAGTCTTGAGAGCATCCAGTCATGGATTGACGAAGCTAACAAAGACTAAAAGACAAGAGAGCGAGACAGAAAGCAGGAAGACATAAAGACTGAAAGAACATATTTTGAGCACGATGTGCTCTCGACGACTGATCATAATAAATAAATGTGTGTATGTCTTTACGCCGAAAGAAATAAAAGAAAATATGTACCTCATGTCTTTCTGTCCACCAAGCAACCTGTCTTTTTGGCCAAGTCTTCATGTCATAAGATTATGTTTAACGCAGATAAGATAGCAATCATCGGGGGTGGGTCGTGGGGCACGGCCATTGCCAAGATTGTGGTGAACCATACGCATCACATCGGATGGTATATGCGGCGGGATGACCAGATCGAAGACTTTAAACGGCTCGGACACAATCCGGCTTATCTCACTTCAGCCCATTTTGATGTCGACGAGATATTTTTCTCGTCTGATATCGACAAGATAGCGCAGGCTTACGATACACTTGTTTTCGTGACGCCATCACCCTATGTCAAGAATCACCTCAGAAAACTCAAGACGAGTTTGCGCGACAAGTTCATTGTCACAGCGATTAAGGGTATTGTGCCCGATGAGAACCTCGTATGCTCGGAGTATTTTCATCAAGTGTATGATGTGCCTTACGAGAATCTTGCCTGTATCGGCGGGCCGTCACATGCGGAGGAGGTGGCACTCGATAGGCTGAGCTATCTCACGATTGGGTGTGCCGACTTGGAGAAGGCACACCGGTTTACAGATGTCTTGGCGTCGGAGTTTATCAAGACCAAGACCTCCAGCGATGTCATCGGCATCGAATATGCCTCCGTGTTGAAAAATGTATATGCCATTGCTGCGGGTATCTGCAACGGACTGAAATACGGCGACAACTTTCAAGCGGTGCTGATGAGCAATGCCGTTCAGGAAACCAACCGCTTTCTCATGGCCATCAACCCCATTGAGCGCTCAATATACGACAGCGTTTATCTCGGCGACCTGCTAGCCACGGGCTACTCTAATTTCTCGCGCAACCGCACTTTCGGCACAATGATCGGCAAGGGCTACAGCGTGAAATCGGCACAGATTGAGATGGAAATGATTGCCGAGGGCTATTACGGCACGAAGTGTATGAAGGAGATTAACCGCCGCATGCACGTCAACATGCCTATCCTCGATGCCGTGTACAACATATTGTACGAACGTATCAATCCACAGATAGAGATCAAGCTCCTGACGGATTCGTTCCGTTAGCAAGACAGAAAGAGAGAGAAGACAGAAAGACAAAAAGAACAGATTATTTTTAAAGACAGATTCTCATTTTCATATAGGAATATTAAAAGTTAGCTATTTATGGATACAGAAAAACTAATTAAGAATATCGTCCAATGCGTCTATTCCGTCAGAGGCAAACTGTCGGCAGGCTTTCTCGAAAGCGTCTATAAGAATGCACTGTATATAGAACTGAAGAAGCACGATATCCCTGTTGAAACGGAAGTACCTGTTAAAGTGTTTTATGACGACATCGTAGTGGGAGAATATAAAGCCGACATGATTGTCGACCGCAGAGTAATCATCGAACTGAAAGCTGTCAATGCGCTATGTTCGGCCAACGAGGTACAACTCGTAAATTACTTGACAGCACTGAAAATCGATAATGGCTTGCTCGTCAACTTTGGAAGTGAGAGAATCGAGATTAAAAGAAAATACAGAATATACAAGAAAACAATATAAATATCGATAGGTCAAACGACAGGAGAATATGTCTTTTATGTCTTTCTGTCCTAAACCTGTCTTCACGTCAAAACAATGAATAAAATAGTATTAGACACCAGCAAAGCCACTCAATTTCTGTCTACAGGCACAGTGGCAAGTTATGAGTTAAAGGTAAAGGCCGCTCAGGAAGCACTTGAGAACGGCACGTGTCAAGGCAACGATTTCCTCGGATGGCTGCACCTTCCCACGGAGATCACAGACGAGTTTTTGAATGAGGTGCAGGCCGTAGCCGACACACTGCGTGAGAAATGCGAAGTGATTGTCGTGGCCGGTATCGGCGGCTCCTATTTGGGGGCGCGTGCCATCATCGAAGCATTGGGCAACAGTTTCGCATGGTTGGTAAACGATGACAAGAAAAACCCCAATATCCTCTTTGCAGGTAACAACATTGGGGAGGATTATCTGTCCGAGTTGACAGCCTACCTCAAGAACAAAAGGTTTGGCGTGATCAATATCTCGAAGTCGGGCACCACCACTGAGACCGCTCTCACTTTCCGCCTTCTGAAGAAGCAGTGCGAGGCACAGCGTGGCAAGGCCGAGGCTAAAGATGTAATTGTGGCCGTAACCGATGCCAAGAAAGGCGCGGCGCGTACCTGTGCCGATAAGGAGGGCTACAAGAGTTTTGTCATTCCCGACAATGTAGGCGGCCGTTTCTCCGTGCTGACGCCTGTAGGCCTGCTGCCCATCGCGTGTGCCGGCTTTGACGTGAAGGCTCTCGTGAAAGGTGCACAGGATATGGAGAAAGCTACAGCCCTGAACGTTCCTTTCGCTGACAATATTGCCGCACAGTATGCAGCCACTCGTCAGGCACTCTACACGCAAGCCGGCAAGAAGATAGAGATCATGGCTAACTTTCAGCCTAAGTTGCACTACATTGCCGAGTGGTGGAAACAGCTCTACGGCGAGAGCGAGGGCAAGGACGGCAAGGGTATCTTCCCTGCAGCCTGTGACTTCACCACCGACCTCCACTCCATGGGTCAGTGGATTCAGGAGGGTGAACGCAACATCTTCGAGACCGTCATCTCTATCAAGACCCCAAACAGCCGACTTGACTTCCCCACCGACGAGGAGAACCTCGACGGACTGAACTTCCTCGTCGGCAAGCGCGTGGATGAGGTGAACAAGATGGCAGAGTTGGGTACACGCCTTGCCCATGTAGACGGTGGCGTGCCCAACATACTCATCAGCGTGCCCGAACTCAACGAGTATTATCTCGGTCAGCTCATCTATTTCTTCGAGATTGCCTGCGGTATCAGCGGACTCCTTCAGGAGGTTAACCCTTTCAACCAGCCCGGCGTAGAGGCTTACAAGAAGAATATGTTTGCCTTGCTCAACAAGCCCGGCTACGAGGCGGAGAGCAAAGCCATTCAGGAGCGAATCGCAGAATAAAGATGGGCGGTTGAGAAGTTAAGAGGTTATTCTTAGGCCGATTCGCCGGCAGAGTAATGTCTTTAACTCCTCTACCCCACTAACTCCTCCAATGAGAACCGAAATACGGAAATACTTAGAAAGGCACGACTTCAAGGCATTCAGCCCTAAAGCCGTGCTTTTTGACATGGATGGCGTGCTCTACGACAGCATGCCCAACCATGCCGTGGCGTGGGTGGAGTCGATGAAGAAGTTCGGCATTCGCATGACCGAAGCCGATGCCTACGCCACCGAGGGTGCACGCGGCATCGACACCATACGGCAATTTGTAAAACACCAGCAGGGCAAAGACATCACCCTTGACGAAGCTCAGCTGATGTATGATGAAAAGACGCGCATCTTCCATTCCATGCCTGCCGCCCCAATCTTCGAGGGAGTCTATGAGCTATTCTGCAAACTGAAAGCTACCGGTATCTCCATCAATGTGGTGACGGGAAGCGGACAGCGCCCGCTGATCAACCGACTGCTCAACGACTTTGGCGACTTCCTCAACGAAGCCCATATCACCACAGCCTACGACGTGAAGCGAGGTAAACCCAATCCCGATCCTTATCTCATTGGGCTACACAAGGCGGGCACCCACCTCCAGCCCTACGAAGGAATCGTGGTAGAGAATGCACCACTCGGTGTACGTGCAGGAGTTGCTGCCCACATCTTCACCGTAGCCATCAACAGCGGCCCACTCTCCGATGCTGTCCTCCTCAACGAGGGCGCCGACATACTCTATGCCGGCATAAGGGCATTCTGCAATGATTGGAAAAACTTTTATTAAGTTTCTACAAGTTATTATAATATAAAAGTGGTTAAGCCGTCATGCTATCCCATCAAGATTGGATTATCTTTGTAGACGACTTATGAAAATATTGTGTCTATCTCTGCTGTCATTGTTGGCCACGAGCCATGCCATAGCTCAAGAGCAAATGCCATTGAGGAAGCTTGTGGTGGCCGATATCGAAACGCGAATACCCATCAAAGGGGTAATTGTCATCACCAATGGCGGATATAAATACACCACCAATTATCGTGGTGTGTGCTATATCCCGCAGAAGTTTGACACACTGACAATTTACAAGGCCAATTATCTGGCGGAGAAGCTGACACCCCGTGAGGTGAAAGATTCTACCTACCTCATCCCCAACAATCGGCGAATCGGGGAGGTGACTGTGTGGGGTGACGACCGCACCACCCGACTGCAAGAGAACATCGAACGATGGGCTGACAACGCCACACGCGATCATCTCAACTCCAACTCGGGTGTAGCATTCGACCTCAACAGTCTGTTTGACCGCCGTGCGCGCCGCGACCGCAAGAACCTGAAGAAAACGCGCCATATCTTTAACCGTATGGACTCATTGGACAAAGACCCGATTGTGAATGCCTACAAAATGGCATTGGAGCGGGAGCGCTTGATTGAGGAACACAAACAGCAGTTGGAAGAGCGCAAGGCAGCAGCGCAAAAGAGGAGCGAAAAGGCGGCGGCGGAAGAACGTAAGAAACAGAACGAAGCGGTCAAGGAAGATACTGAGGAAGAGCAATGATAACATAATGCCAGAATAAAAGAATAAAAGTCATTACTTATGCACAAATAGAACCATATAGGCGGATGTTTATCCGGCATTTGGCTTTTATACTAAGCGAAGCGATTATTCTTTATTCTATTATTCTATGCTGACACACCATCATTCCTTTATGTTATAGGGGAAATATGTTTGGTGATTATTCCGCACCCCAACCGTCCTCGTCATCGAAGCCAAATAATGTTGGATCGACAAACGCATCCAGTGCACGGCGCTCTTTCTTGGTGGGTCGTCCGGTTCCTCTGGCACGATCCACAAAGCCACTGATGCGGTTCATCTCCAACAATTCGTATTGCTTCGGGTCAGTCACGTTCTCATAAACCTGTGGCACAAGTTTGGCGCCTACACGCTGCTCGATACAGGCCAGAACCTTGAACGAATAGACAATGGGCGGTTTCTTTACGTTGATTACGTCGCCCTCCTTGATGATATGACTGGGTTTCACGTTGGAATTGCCTATCGTCACACGACTGTTCTTGATGGCATCGACGGCCACCGAGCGTGTCTTGAAGATGCGCGCTGCCCACAACCATTTGTCGATGCGTGCCGTGGTATTGCTCTTGGGTAATCGGAGATTTGTGTCTTCTGCCATAACTTACTTGCGTTTACCTAATTTGTTATACTGGTTCATGGTGTTGACGATGCCTTGAAACACAAAACTTTTGATGATATCTGCACCCAGATCAAGCGTAGGTTGAAGTGTCTTCAACTCGTCATCACTATATCGGCCGAGCACCCAATCGACCTGACCACCCTTAGGGTAATCGTTGCCGACGCCCACCCGAAGACGTGCGAAGTCTTGTCCGATGAGCTGAATGATATGCCCCAAGCCATTGTGCCCGCCATCGCTGCCGTTGCCTTTCAGTCTGAAATCGCCGAGCGGCAGTGCCACATCGTCACTGACCACCAGCAGGCGGCTCTGGTCGATCTTCTCCTCATTGAGCCAATAGCGCACGGCATTGCCGCTGAGATTCATGAAAGTGGTAGGCTTCAGTAGGATGATCTTGCGCCCTTTGAACGTTGTCTGGGCTACAAAACCGTATCGCTTGTCATCAAAACAAATATTGGACGCCTTAGCAAAAGCGTCCAATACCATAAATCCTGTATTGTGTCGGGTACCGGCATATTCGGCGCCGGGATTTCCCAATCCACAAATCAAATATTTATCCATTATTGTGATTAAGTTCACATCCGATGAAGTCCGTATCTGTTACTCTGCGGTCTCGGTTGCAGTCTTGGCAGCGTTACGTGTCATCTTCACTGAGCAGACAATAACATCCTTGCTTGTCGCAATCTCAAGACCCTCATAGGAAAGCTCGCCCACCTTGATGCTCTTGCCGATAGTCAGATGAGTTACGTCTACATCAAGGAATTCGGGAATCTGCTTGTAAGGAGCAGTGACATTGATTTTACGGATAGAAAGGTTCATACGACCACCATCGCGGACACCCTGAGCGAGACCCGTCAACTTCACGGGAATGCCTACAGTGATAGCCTTCTTCTCGTTCACCTCGTAAAAATCTACGTGCAAGGGAGCGTCCGTAACCGGATGAAACTGGATCTCTTTCATCACGGCAGTGTGCATAGCGCCATCGATATTGATCTTTACAACATAGATATGGGGAGTATAGATCAACTTGCGCAGTTCTGCGAAAGACACTGCAAATGATAAAGCTTTGGGTAAACCATTCTCTTTCTCCTCACCATAAAGGTTACATGGAACAAATCCCTCCTTACGGAGAGCCTTAGAAGCCTTCTTACCGATTTCTTCGCGCTTCTTGCCTGAAATTTCGATTTCTTTCATAATTGTGTTACTCTAAATTAAAATGTTAATTCGCCATCACACTGGATTCTCTTTACCAATCTGAAAAAGCGGTGCAAAGATACACTTTTATTCTATAATATGCAAAGTTTCCCTAAAAAAACAAAGTTTTATACCTCCTATTCTTGCATATCAACCGAATTATAACTACTTTTGCAACTATAAATATACGAAACACAACGAAAACGTAAGAGCAATGATCAATCGCGAATTAATACGTATCAAGATAGTCCAGTTAACCTATGCATACTATCAAAACGGTAATAAGAATATGGATAATGCTGAGAAGGAGCTGCTTTTCAGCTTGTCAAAGGCATACGACCTCTACAATTATCTTCTTCAGCTCATCGTTGCCATCACCAAAGAGGAGCGTCATCGCGTTGACGTGCTGACCCAGCGTGCCGTCAGAGAAGGTTTAGAGGCACCATCGCAGAAATTTGCATTTAATCAGTTTGCCGTGCAATTGGAGGAGAATAAGGAGCTCAACGAGTTTCTCAACGATAAGAAACTGACATGGGAAAACGATATTGAGTTTATCAGAAAGCTGTGCAACCAGATTGAGCAGAGCGAAGTCTACAACGAATATATGGCGACAGGAGATAGTTCTTACGAGGAAGACCGCGAGTTGTGGCGCAAATTATACAAGCAACTTATTCAAGATAATACCGACCTTGATGCCATTCTGGAGGAGAAAAGTCTCTATTGGAACGATGATAAAGAGATAGTAGATACTTTCGTTATCAAGACTATCAAGCGCTTTGAGCAGGTCAACAAGAGCAGACAGGAACTTCTGCCCGAATACAAGGACGAAGAAGATAAGGACTTTGCCCGCAAGCTCTTCCGCAGCACTATCCTCAATGCCGATATTTACCAGCGCTATATGAGCGAGACCTCCCGCAACTGGGATTTCTCACGCCTTGCCTATATGGACATCGTGATTATGCAGATTGCCATTGCCGAAATGCTCACTTTCCCTGCCATTCCCGTGCAGGTCACCATCAACGAGTTTGTGGAACTGGCCAAATTATATTCTACCCCGAAAAGCGGTTCCTACATCAACGGCATGCTCGACACCATCGCCCGCTATCTCGTCGATACGGGCAAGATGCTTAAGGAGATGCCGCCCCTCCGTCCGCGATATAATAACAATGAGGGGCGCCGGTTCGAACACAACAGTGGTCCTACCCGCTTCGTGCATCGCCCACGCGTAAACGAGCAGCATGATGTGGAGGCTTCCGCTCCGTTACAGGATATTCCCGCAGAAGAACCCGCACGGGAAGATACTTCTGTTGATACGGGAAACTAATCGAAATATTAACTAAAGACGTAATAGAATGAGTACATTAGTATTGGCTGCACAGGCAGCCGGCGCCAGTGGCGGCATGACAGGCATGCTGCTGATGATGATAGCCATCTTTGCTATCATGTGGTTTTTCATGATCCGCCCACAACAGAAGCGACAGAAGAAGATTCGCGAGTTTCAGAACTCCCTGCAGGAGGGCTCGAAGGTCGTTACCGGTGGTGGCATCTACGGTACCGTGAAGCGTATCGATTTGGCCAAGAACATTGTGGAGGTTGAGATTGCCCGTGGTGTGGTGATTACTGTTGATAAGGGTTATGTCTATCAGGACGTAGCTCAGCAGCAGCCCAATGCTTAGTCTGGAGAAAATATATCAAGCCATCAGGGATTCCTTGTTTATCCGAACCAACAAGGAGTTTCTGATTTTTCTGTTCTTTCTCGCCCTTAGCGGCATCTTCTGGTTAATGATGACACTCAACGGAACCTATGAGAAAGAGTATCCTGTTGCCATGCACATCAGTGGCGTACCCAAGAACGTCGTGATAACTACGCCCGCGTCAGACACCGTACGTGTCACCGTGCGTGACAAAGGATTCGTATTGCTCTCTTATAACACGAGCAACCGATTGCACCCCATTGTCGTCAACTTTGCCACTTACGCCAACAAGCAGACGGGCAAAGGCCAGATTCCTTTGGCTGAGGTACAGAAGCAGGTGCGCCAACAGCTTTCAGCCTCTTCTACCCTTTCTTCTGTCAAGGCCGACCATTTGGACTTTTATTTCAACTATGGTCGCAACAAGGAAGTGACGATCACTCTTTCCGGAAATATCGTGCCTGCCAAGAACTATTACTTGGCACACAGCGAGTTCTCGCCCGAAAAGGTAACCGTCTATGCCAGCAAGACCAAGCTCGACAGCATTAAAACCATTCCTACCGAATATCTCAATATCACCAACTTTGACGACACGGTGGTCAAGACCGTCAGGCTCAAGGCCATTCAGGGTGTGAAAGTCGTACCCGAAACGGTGAAGCTCACCCTCTATCCCGACATCCTGACTGAGGAAACCGTGGAGGTTCCCATCACCGCTATCAATAAGCCCGACGGCCTCGTGATACGTACTTTCCCGCAAAGGGTCAAAGTGAAGTTTACTGTGGGTGCCAAACTGTTCCGACTGATTCAGCCAAGCGACTTCCAAGTGGTGGTCGATTATAAGGAGATTGCTGCCCATCCCGCCAACAAGTGTAACCTCTATCTGCACGCCAAGCCCCATTTCGTATCCAACGCGAGTATCGAAATGGCAGAGGTGGACTATCTGATTGAGCAACGATGAAACGTATAGCGATTACCGGAGGCATAGGCAGCGGTAAGAGCTATGTGTGCCAAGCGCTTGCCCGTCGTGGCATCAAGGTCTACGATTGCGATGCGGAAGCCAAGCGGCTCATGGCCGAGAACGCTGACCTCAGGCAGCAGCTCGCGCAGCTTGTGGGTGATGACGTATATATAAATAAGGTGTTGCAGAAACCTGTCCTTGCCAATTTTCTACTCGTGTCGGAAGAAAACAAGCAGGCGGTCAACGAGATAGTTCATCCGTTTGTGGCTGCCGACTTTATGGCCAGCGACTTCCAGTGGCTCGAAAGCGCCATCCTGTTTGACAGTGGCTTCGATAAGCGCGTGTCATTCGACTTCATCGTCGGCGTCGTTGCGCCGCTCGAAGTGCGCATACAGCGTGTGATGCTACGCGATGGCATCAGTAGGGAGAAGACACTCGACTGGGTTAATCGCCAGCTGCCGCAGGACGTCGTAGCCCGAAAGTGCCACTTCCTCATCACCAACGATGGCAAGGCAGACATCGACAAGCAGATCAACGAATTATTAAATATAAAACTTTAGCATTACACAAATGGAAACAATTCTTTCAATCGCAGGCAAGCCGGGGCTCTACAAACTGGTTTCCCGTGGTAAAATGACTTTGATAGTTGAAACCATCGACGACACGCACCGTCGCCTACCCACTTTTGCTGCCGACCGTGTGACAAGTCTTGGCGACATCGCCATGTATACCGATGGCGACGACATTGCTCTCTGGAAGGTGCTCGAGAGCCTCGGCAAGAAAGAAAACCTCAAGGAGAGCTCACTCAACTACAAGGAGTGCTCAAGCAAAGAGTTGCGTGATTACTTCTCTGAGGTATTGCCCAATTTCGATCAAGACCGTGTGCGCGACGGCGACATCAAGAAGCTCCTGCAATGGTACAACATCCTCGTGAAGAACGGATATACCAACTTCAAAGAGCTCCTTGCCGCCCCCGAAGACGAGGAAGCTGCAGAATAAGACAGCATTGCACTGTTCGTGCGCCAGACGGCACAAAGCATAGCCAATATATTTTAGAAGGCACTTCCCGCTTTGAGGAATGTTCTATGATTTCTAAAATATATTGGCTATTTTATCTATGGAATTTATTGGCATCCGCTAAAAGTTGAAAGCAGACTATCAAATCCGCCCGACGGCATCTGCCGTTTCATTGTCGCTTCCCATCCATATCACGACGTATTTCGTACGGTGTATGCATGTACACCGTACGCCGTAACACTGTATCTCGTACGGTGTATGTGCGTATGCCGAACGACGTACGTCGGTGCCG
>CAUTTP010000022.1:0-32907 GCA_963541305.1 uncultured Prevotella sp. | reverse complement strand
TTTGTTGATGCCAAAACTAATGACGAAAAATAATAAATAGAATGGGACAGAAAGTTAATCCAATAAGCAACCGCCTCGGTATCATCCGTGGTTGGGATTCAAATTGGTTTGGTGGCAAGAACTTCGGAGATAGCCTCGTGGAGGATCGGGAAATCCGTAAGTACCTGAATAAGCGTCTGGAGAAAGCCAGCGTGTCACGTATTGTCATCGAGCGTACTTTAAAACTCGTTACCATCACTATTTGTACAGCCCGTCCGGGTATCGTCATTGGAAAAGGTGGACAGGATGTTGACAAACTGAAGGAAGAGCTCAAGAAGATTTATAAGAAGGATATTCAGATCAATATCTTCGAGGTGAAGAAGCCTGAACTCGATGCTACTATCGTCGGCAAGAATATCGCAAGTCAGATTGAGCACATGATGGCTTATCGCCGTGCTATTAAGATGGCTGTTCAGAATACTATGCGTGCCGGTGCTGAGGGTATCAAAGTTCAGATTACAGGTCGTCTGAATGGTGCTGAAATGGCACGTAAGGAGATGTATAAGGAGGGTCGTACTCCTCTACATACTTTCCGTGCAGACATCGACTATTGCCAGTGTGAGGCTCTTACTAAGGTAGGACTTCTGGGTATCAAGGTTTGGATTTGCCGTGGTGAGGTTTACGGAAAGCGTGATCTCGCCCCTAACTTCTCACAGGAGAAGCAAAACGGAGGTCGTAACAATGGTCGTCAGAGCCGTGGTGGTCGTCGTAGAAACAATAACAATCGTTAAAAGTAAGAAGCTACAATGTTACAGCCAAAAAGAGTAAAATATAGAAGACCTCAAGATGGACGTGGTAATAAAGGTAACGCCCACAGAGGTACGCAGCTGGCTTTCGGCTCATTCGGCATCAAGACACTTGAGGCCAAATGGTTGGATAGCCGCCAGATTGAGGCTGCCCGTGTTGCAGTCAATCGTTATATGAACCGTGAAGGTCAGGTATGGATTCGTATTTTCCCTGACAAGCCCATCACTCGCAAGCCTGCTGATGTTCGTATGGGTAAAGGTAAGGGTGATCCCGCTGGTTGGGTAGCACCAGTAACCCCGGGTCGTGTCCTTTTCGAGGTAGAAGGCGTAAGCTTTGATATTGCGAAAGAGGCTCTCCGTCTTGCAGCGCAAAAGTTGCCTGTTAAAACTAAGTTTATTGTAAGACGTGATTACGATAAAAATGCTTAATTATGAAGACTAAAGAATTAAAAGAACTCGCCGACAAGGACTTGCGCGAGAAGTTGGAGCAGGCAGTGGCCGCTTTGCATAATACAAAGCTCAGCCATCATGTCACTCCACTTGAGAATCCATCGCAGATCAAGGCTGCTCGTCGTGATGTTGCACGTATGAAGACAGAACTTCGTCAGAGAGAACTTAAAAAATAATAATGGTCCAGATGGAAACAAGAAATTTAAGAAAAGTAAGACAGGGTGTTGTTGTCAGCGACAAAATGGATAAAACCATTGTTATTGCAGCTAAGTTCAAGGAGAAACACCCTATTTATGGTAAGTTTGTCCAGAAGACAAAGAAATACCATGCTCATGACGAGAAAAATGAGGCTCATGTAGGTGATACAGTGCAGATCATGGAGACTCGTCCTCTGTCTAAGACAAAGAGATGGAGATTAGTACAAATCGTAGAAAAAGCTAAGTAATTATGATACAAGCATTATCAAAACTTACAGTATGTGATAACAGCGGAGCACGTGAGGCAATGTGCATCCGAGTACTTGGTGGTACCGGCCGTCGTTATGCTAGTATTGGTGACGTGATTGTCGTTGCTGTTCGCAATGTCATCCCATCAAGTGATTTGAAGAAGGGTGCAGTATCTAAGGCTTTGGTTGTTCGCACAAAGAAGGAGATTCGTCGTGCTGATGGTTCTTACATCCGTTTCGATGACAACGCTTGTGTTTTGCTAAACAATGCTGGCGAGATCCGTGGTAGTCGTATTTTCGGTCCTGTGGCTCGTGAGTTGCGTGCCGTCAACATGAAAGTCGTTTCCTTAGCACCTGAGGTTCTTTAATTTTAAACAGATTTAAAGTAATGAGTAAATTACATATTAAGAAAGGCGATACTGTTATTGTTCTTGCCGGTTCGGACAAGGGCAAGTCAGGTAAAGTGCTCAAGGTGTTGGTTGAGGAGAACCGCGCTATTGTTGAGGGCATAAATATCGTCTCGAAGAGTACAAAGCCTTCAGCTAAGAATCCTCAGGGAGGCATCGTTAAACAGGAGGCTCCTATTCATATCTCAAATTTGAGTCTTATCGATCCTAAGAGTGGCAAGGCTACCCGTATCGCTATCAAGCGTGAGGGAAAGACAGTTATTCGTATTGCAAAGAAATCAGGGGAGGAGATTAAGTAATGGATACAGCACAGTTAAAGAAACAATATAAAGAGGTGATTGCTCCTGAACTTCAGAAGCAGTTTAACTATTCTTCAGCCATGCAGATTCCCGTCTTGAAGAAGATTATTATCAATCAGGGGCTTGGTGATGCTACACAAGACAAGAAAATAGTTGACGTAGCTATCAATGAGATTTCTGCTATTGCTGGCCAGAAAGCTGTGGCAACTTATTCTAAGAAGGATATTGCTAATTTCAAACTTCGTAAGAAGATGCCTATCGGTGTTATGGTAACGTTGCGTCGTGAACGCATGTATGAGTTCCTTGAGAAACTTGTTCGTGTAGCACTTCCTCGAATCCGTGACTTTAAGGGTATCAACAGTAAGTTTGATGGCCGTGGCAACTATACGCTCGGTGTGACGGAGCAGATCATCTTCCCTGAAATCAATATCGATCAGATTGACCGTATTCAGGGTATGAATATCACATTTGTTACTTCAGCAGGAACCGATGAGGAGGGCTATGCTCTTCTGAAAGCCTTCGGCCTTCCATTCAAGAATGCTAAAAACGATTAAGAGATATGGCTAAAGAATCAATGAAGGCTCGCGAAATAAAGCGTGCTAAACTTGTAGCTCGTTATGCAGAGAAGCGTGCAGCTTTAAAGAAGACTATTGCTACAACAGAGGATATTGCTGAAGCATACGAGGCAGCTCGTAAGCTTCAGGCTATTCCTAAGAATGCTAATCCTATTCGCCTGCACAACCGTTGCAAGATCACAGGACGTCCAAAGGGTTATATCCGTCAGTTTGGTATTTCTCGTATTCAGTTCCGTGAGATGGCATCGGCAGGTCTGATTCCCGGTGTAAAGAAAGCGAGTTGGTAAGCTGAAATCCCAAATTCAATATGTTGATATGTGAGACTATTGATATTTGAGTTTTATCAAGCAGAGACATTTTTTAATATTGTCGGGATAGCCCCGATCAATTAAACATTTTATTTTATGACAGATCCAATAGCAGATTATCTGACAAGACTCAGAAATGCAATCATGGCTCATCACCGTGTTGTTGAAGTTCCTGCGTCTAACTTAAAGAAATCTATTACACAGATTCTCTTTGAGAAGGGTTACATTCTGAACTATAAGTTTGTTGAGGATGGTCCCCAGGGTACTATCAAGGTCGCTTTGAAGTACGATCCTGTAACAAAACAAAACGCTATCAAGAGTTTGAAGCGTGTGTCTACACCAGGTCTCCGTAAGTATACTGGTTATAAAGACATGCCGAGAGTAATTAATGGACTGGGTATTGTAATCTTATCTACGTCTAAGGGTGTAATGACAGACAAAGAGGCAGCCAACTTGAAAATAGGTGGTGAAGTTCTTTGCTACGTTTATTAATTGGAGGATTTTATTATGTCAAGAATAGGAAAATTGCCAATTAGCATTCCTTCCGGAGTTACTGTTAACTTCGATGAGAATACAAACGTTGTAACTGTCAAAGGCCCTAAAGGTGAGCTTTCTCAGCAGATCAATCCTTCCATCAAGTTCAATAACATTGATGGTCAGATAACGCTTGAGGTTGACGAAGATAGCTTGGTGGACTACAAGCAGAAGCAGGCTTTTCATGGTCTTTATCGTTCACTTGTTAATAACATGGTTGTTGGTGTGAGCGAGGGATATACGAAGGTGCTTGAACTTGTTGGTGTTGGTTATCGTGTATCTAATCAGGGTAACTTGCTTGAGTTTTCTTTAGGTTATACGCACCCTATTTTCCTTGAGCTTCCCAGTGAGGTGAAAGTAGAAACCAAGTCTGAGAGGAACCAGAATCCTGTAATCACACTTGAGTGTGCAGACAAGCAGTTGATCGGTCTCATTTGTGCTAAAATTCGTTCTTTCCGTAAGCCTGAGCCTTACAAGGGTAAGGGTATTCTGTTCAAAGGAGAAGTTATCCGCAGAAAGTCAGGTAAGACAGCTTCAGCTAAGTAATTTTAATTAGAATTTACGATTATGACAACAAAAAAAGTTGAAAGACGAATTAAGATAAAGTTCCGTATTCGTAAGAGCGTTACTGGAACAACTGAACGCCCACGTCTTAGTGTATTCCGTTCTAACAAGCAGATCTATGCTCAGGTTATCAATGATCTGACAGGTAGAACCCTCGTTTCTGCATCTTCTCTTGGTCTGGAGAAACTCCCTAAAATTGAGCAGGCCAAGAAGGTTGGTGAGCTTGTTGCCAGTAAGGCAAAGGCTGCTGGTGTAGAGGCTGTAGTGTTCGACCGTAATGGCTATCTTTACCATGGTCGTGTTCAGGCTTTGGCAGATGCAGCTCGTGAGGGAGGACTTAAATTCTAAACGATTATGGCAATGAATAAAGTAAAAATAAATAGTGACGCTGAATTAAAGGATCGTTTGGTTGCTATCAACCGTGTTACCAAGGTTACCAAAGGTGGCCGTACCTTCACATTTGCTGCTATTGTTGTTGTAGGTGATGGCAAGGGTGTTATTGGTTATGGTCTTGGTAAGGCAGGTGAGGTTACTGCGGCAATCGCAAAGGGTACGGAGGCTGCAAAAAAGAACTTGGTTAAAGTGCCAGTTCTCAAGGGTACTGTTCCTCACGAGGTGGAAGTAAAGTTTGGTGGTGCACAGGTTCTCTTGAAGCCGGCAGCAGCCGGTACCGGTTTGAAAGCTGGTGGTGCTATGCGTGCTGTTCTTGAGAGTGTGGGTGTTACCGATGTTATTGCTAAGTCTAAGGGCTCCTCAAATGCTCACAACTTGGTGAAGGCTACCATCGCTGCACTTGTAGAGATGCGTGATGCTTATCAGATTGCTGGTGAGCGTGGTATTTCAATGGATAAAGTATTTAACGGTTAATTAGGAGAATAAACAATGGCAACAATTAAAGTCAAGCAGGTAAAGAGTCGTATCGGCGCCCCTGTAGATCAGAAGAGAACACTTCTTTCTTTGGGTCTTCGTAAGATTTCACAGGTTGTTGAGGTTGAGGATACTCCTAGCATCCGGGGTATGATCCGCAAGGTTCATCACTTGGTTGAGGTAGTTAAGTAATAAATCTTTAAATTCAGACGTAATCATGAAATTAAATAATTTGAAACCAGCTCAGGGTTCTACCCACTCACGTCGCCGTATTGGTCGTGGTCCAGGCTCAGGTTTAGGCGGCACTTCGACCCGTGGTCACAAGGGTGCTAAGGCTCGTTCTGGTTATAAGAAGAAGGTTGGCTTCGAGGGCGGTCAAATGCCATTACAGCGCCGAGTTCCGAAGGGTGGATTTAAGAATATCAACCATAGAGAGTTCTTTGCTGTTAACTTGTCTACTCTCCAGGAGCTTGCTGAAAAGAAAAATCTTACTAAGATTGGTATTGAAGAGCTTGTTGCTGCAGGTTTTACAAACGGTAAAGAACTTGTAAAGATATTGGGTAATGGTGAGCTGAAAGCTAAACTCGAAGTAGAGGCTCATGCGTTCTCTAAGACAGCAGAGGAAGCAATCAAGGCAGTTGGTGGTAACACAACTAAAATCTAAGAATGAAAAAGTTAATTGAGACACTAAAGAACTGTTGGAAAGTAGAGGATTTGCGTCAGCGACTCCTTGTTACTTTCCTGTTTACGGCTATTTACCGTTTTGGGTCATTCGTCGTTTTACCGGGTATTGATCCTGCAAAACTTGATCGGCTTCAGTCGCAAACCTCCGGTGGCCTGATGTCACTTCTGGACATGTTCTCTGGTGGAGCATTTTCCAATGCATCAATCTTTGCATTGGGAATCATGCCTTACATCTCAGCTTCTATTGTCATGCAACTGCTTGCTGTCGCTGTACCTTATTTTCAGAAGATGCAGCGTGAAGGTGAGAGTGGTCACAAGAGAATACAATGGTATACTCGTATCCTGACTGTAGCCATCTTGGTCTTTCAGGCTCCGAGTTATCTTCTCAACCTTAAGATGCAGGCCAGTCAGGCTTTAGCCCCCGGCATCTCATGGTCGTATTTTATTGTGACTGCAACCGTCATCTTGGCAGCCGGCAGTATGTTTATCCTTTGGTTGGGTGAACGTATTACAGACAAGGGAGTCGGAAATGGAATCTCTATTATCATTATGATTGGTATCATTGCCCGTCTGCCCCAGGCTTTTATGCAGGAGGTAACCTCAAGGTTTACTGCTATTTCTGGTGGCGGATTGGTAATGTTTATCGTCGAGATTCTTATTCTCTATGCAGTTGTTTGTGCAGCAATACTTTTGGTACAGGGTACACGTAAGGTTCCTGTACAGTATGCTAAGCGCCTTGTAGGTAATCGGCAATATGGTGGAGCTCGTCAATATATCCCTTTGAAATTGTTTGCGGCTAATGTGATGCCTATCATCTTTGCTCAGGCATTGATGTTCATTCCTTTGGCCATAGTTCAGTATCAGAGCGATAATGCAAGTTGGGTTGTACGTAATCTGATGGATAACCATAGCTTGCTCTACAATGTTGTGTATGTGATTCTGATTGTAGCGTTCACATATTTTTATACAGCCATCACATTGAATCCAACCCAGATGGCAGAGGATATGAAGCGCAATAACGGTTTTATCCCCGGCATTAAGCCCGGTCATGACACAGCAGAGTATATCGATACTATTATGTCTCGCATCACTTTACCGGGATCACTCTTCATTGCGTTTATTGCCGTTATGCCGGCTCTTGCCGGACTTCTTAACGTGCAGAATGCATTCTCACAGTTCTTTGGTGGTACATCACTTCTCATCGGTGTAGGTGTTGTCATCGATACTTTACAGCAGATTGAGAGTTATCTGTTGATGCGTCACTATGACGGACTGTTGAGTTCTGGTCATACACGTAATGCTGGTGCTGTAAGTGCTTATTAATTTTTGTCTTTTGAGTGAAGATATTTCTTAAGACAGAAGATGAAATCAGCCTGATGCGCAATGCAAACCGATTAGTCGGGGCAACGCTTGCAGAGTTGGGTAAACATATCAAACCGGGTGTAACGACCCTCCAATTGGATGCCATTGCAGAGGAGTTCATACGTGATCATAATGCTATACCAACGTTTAAGAACTTCCCTAATCCTTTTGGAGGGCCATTTCCGGGCTCAATCTGTACTTCGGTTAATGAAGTCGTCGTACACGGCATTCCAACTGATAAGACCATTTTGAAAGATGGTGATATCATTTCAATTGATTGCGGTACATTGCTCGAAGGATATTGTGGAGACAGCTGTTACACGTTCTGTGTGGGTGAAGTCAATAAAGAAGTTAAACAACTTCTTAAAACCACAAAAGAAAGCCTTTATAAAGGTATAGAGCAAGCAGTAGCAGGGAAACACGTAGGTGATATCAGTGCTGCCATCCAAGAATTTTGTGAGATGCAAGGATATGGGGTGGTTCGTGAACTAACTGGTCATGGTATCGGTCGTGAGATGCATGAAGAGCCTTCTATCCTCAACTTCGGAAGTCGGGGTAGTGGTGTAATGTTGAAAGAAGGTATGTGTATAGCTATCGAGCCAATGATCACAATGGGTACACATCAAATATGGTTGATGCCCGATAAGTGGAGTATCGTGACACGAGATGCTAAACCTGCCGCCCATTTTGAACACACTATAGCCATCAGGCGAGGCAGAGCTGAGATTTTGTCCTCTTTCGAGGAAATAGAACATCAAGAAGAAAATTAAAATATTTATGTCAAAGCAGTCAGCAATCGAACAGGACGGAACGGTTATCGAAAGCCTTTCCAATGCCATGTTCCGTGTAGAGCTCGAGAATGGAGTCCAGATTATAGCAAACATCTCAGGTAAGATGCGTTTGCATTACATCAAGATTCTCCCCGGTGACAAGGTGAAGGTCGCCATGAGCCCTTACGATCTTACCAAGGGGCGAATTGAATTCAGATACAAATAATCAATCATTATATATCTTTTAGATATGAAGACAAGAGCATCAGTAAAGAAGCGTACAGCCGACTGTAAGATCGTACGTCGTAAAGGTCGTCTGTTCGTTATCAACAAGAAGAACCCTAAGTTTAAATTGCGTCAGGGTTAATGTTAAAAATATGCAATTGATACTTTTTGCGTGATATTATTAGTATCTTTGCATGCTTTTTGGCAGAATTATCGTTTAAAATTTATTAATTTTTATTCAATCAACTAATGGCAATAAGAATTGTTGGAGTAGATTTGCCCCAAAATAAGCGTGGCGAAATCGCATTGACCTATATCTATGGTATCGGTCGAAGTAGTTCAGCAAAGATATTGGATAAAGCCGGCGTGAGCCGAGACCTGAAGGTTAGTGAGTGGACTGACGACCAGGCAGCTAAAATCCGTGAAATTATCGGCGCTGGATTCAAAGTGGAAGGTGATCTCCGTTCTGAGATCCAGATGAATATCAAGCGTCTGATGGATATAGGCTGCTATCGCGGTGTTCGTCATCGTAATGGTCTTCCTGTTCGTGGGCAGAGTACCAAGAACAATGCTCGTACCCGTAAGGGAAAGAAGAAGACTGTTGCTAATAAGAAGAAAGCTACTAAGTAATTAAGAGGAGGAAATTAATTATGGCAAAAACAAAAGCAACATCCAAAAAGAGAAATGTAAAAGTTGATGCTGTGGGGCAGCTTCATGTTCATAGTTCATTCAACAACATCATTGTATCACTTGCTAACGGTGAGGGTCAGGTTATTTCTTGGTCTTCAGCAGGCAAGATGGGTTTCCGTGGTTCTAAGAAGAACACTCCTTATGCAGCCCAAATGGCAGCAGAAGATTGCGCAAAGGTAGCTTATGGTCTTGGTCTTCGCAAGGTTAAGGCTTATGTAAAGGGTCCGGGTAATGGTCGTGAGAGCGCTATCCGTGCCGTACACGGCTCAGGTATTGAGGTAACTGAGATTGTTGACGTTACACCACTTCCACACAATGGTTGTCGTCCTCCTAAGCGTCGTCGTGTATGATAGTAAGTCTAAAAGATACAATAAAAGCATTTTAAATTATGGCAAGATATATAGGTCCTAAATCTAGAATTGCACGCCGTTTTGGTGAGCCCATATTCGGTGCAGACAAGGTATTGGCAAAGCGTAATTTCCCTCCGGGGCAGCACGGTAACGATCGCCGCCGTAAGCAGTCTGAGTATGGTTCTCAGCTTGCTGAGAAGCAGAAAGCGAAGTATACTTATGGTGTATTGGAGCGTCAGTTCCGCAATATGTTTGATAAGGCTGCTAAAAGTGAAGGCATTACCGGTGAGGTGCTGTTGCAACTTCTTGAGAGTCGCCTTGACAACGTAGTGTTCCGTCTTGGAATCGCTCCTACGCGTGCCGCAGCACGTCAGCTTGTAGGCCACAAGCATATCAGTGTAGATGGCAAGGTAGTAAACATTCCTTCTTATTCAGTTAAGCCGGGGCAGATTATCGCTGTTCGTGAGAAGTCCAAGTCGCTTGAGGTTATTGACGCCGCTCTTGCAGGTTTCAACCACAGCAAGTATCCTTGGATAGAGTGGGATGCCAACACAAAGAGTGGCAAGTTTTTGCACAAGCCGGAACGTGCCGATATCCCAGAGAATATTAAGGAACAGTTAATCGTTGAGTTGTACTCTAAACAATAAATCATTAAATTAATGGCGATATTAGCATTTCAAAAACCTGATAAAGTTGTGATGCTGGAGGCATCGGAGACAGCCGGAAAGTTTGAGTTCCGCCCTCTTGAGCCTGGTTTCGGTGTTACCATCGGTAACGCTCTGCGCCGCATCCTCCTTTCATCACTTGAAGGCTACGCAATCAACACCATAAAGATTGCGGGTGTTGAGCACGAGTTCTCTTCAGTGCCCGGTGTAAAGGAAGATGTTACCAACATCATTTTGAATCTCAAGCAAGTTCGATTCAAACAAGTAGTAGAAGAATTCGAGAACGAGAAAGTTAGTATCACCGTAGAGAATTCCACAGAATTCAAAGCAGGTGATATCGGTAAGTATCTGACTGGATTTGAAGTGTTAAACCCTGATTTGGTGATTTGTCATTTAGACTCAAAGGCTTCTATGCAGATCGACTTGACCATCAATAAGGGTCGTGGCTACGTTCCTGCAGATGAGAACCGTCAGTTCTGCACAGATGTCAATGTACTTCCAATCGATTCTATCTACACCCCAATCCGTAATGTGAAATATAATGTTCAGCCCACTCGTGTCGAGCAGAAGACCGACTACGATGATCTGATCCTTGAAGTCACAACGGATGGTTCCATACACCCGAAGGATGCACTGAAAGAAGCAGCCAAGATTCTTATCTATCACTTCATGCTGTTCTCTGATGAAAAGATCACTCTTGAGAATCCGGATCAGGACGGCAATCAGGAGTTTGATGAGGAAGTGTTGCACATGCGCCAATTGCTCAAGACCAAGTTGGTTGATCTGAACCTTAGTGTTCGTGCGCTCAACTGTCTGAAAGCGGCCGACGTGGAGACCCTCGGCGATCTCGTGCAATACAACAAGACTGATCTCTTGAAGTTCCGTAACTTTGGTAAGAAATCGCTCTCAGAGCTTGATGATTTGCTTGAGAGTCTGAATCTGTCGTTTGGAACCGACATTACAAAGTATAAACTGGACAAAGAATAGAAAACGGCAGGTCATGGGTAACAGGTGATAATCCTGTAGCTGATGACTGCCAATGAGGTTTGTCCACAATAAGTAAAAAACAAAAATGAGACATAATAAGAAATTCAACCATTTGGGTCGTACTGCATCTCATCGTGCTAGCCTGCTCTCAAACATGGCAGTTAGCTTGATCATGCACAAAAGAATCACTACGACTCTTGCTAAGGCAAAGGCTCTCAAGAAGTATGTCGAGCCCCTGATCACACGCTGTAAGGATGATTCTACCAACAGCCGCCGTGTAGTTTTTCGTTATCTGCAGGATAAGTATGCAGTGAAAGAGCTTTTCGGTGAGGTTGCTGCAAAGGTGGGCGATCGTCCCGGTGGCTATACCCGTATCATCAAGTTGGGTACGCGTCAGGGTGATGCTGCTCCCATTGCTTTCATCGAACTCGTAGACTTTGATGAGAATATGGCTAAGACTTCTAAGGTAGAGAAGAAAACTCGTCGTAGCCGTCGTTCTACTGCTGCTAAGGCTGCTGAACCCGTTGTTGAGGAGGCTCCCGTAGCTGCTGAGGCTGTAGAAGCCAAAGAAGAAAAGGCTGAATAAATACCGAATTTATCTCACTCATCATAAGGTTTCCAACCGCACAGGTTGGAAACCTTTTTTGTTGGTGTTACTGTCGGCTAAAAGCAGACTGCCGGATCGGAAATCCGTTATCCGTCATACCTACAAGCGCTTTTGCCGTAAAGGGGCTTGCCTAAGTGACATATATGCCAGACGGCACGCCGATGTCATTCCGATGCCGACGTACGTCGAACGCTGTATGCACATACACCGAACGCTGTACGCACGTACGGCGTACGTCGTACGCATGTACACCGAACGCCGTACGTGCCTATCAGGGCGAGGAGCGGCGGCGAAACGTGCAAAGAGGGAGGACGTTAGGCACTTGGAGAACTATGCGTCCGGGCATGACGGCACAACTTCACATGCAAGACCATCATACGTCAAAATTACGATGTGGTGAGCTGCCGGACGATCTGACCGCCGTATGGCGCTGAAACTGCAAATGCCAGCGGGCGGATTTGTACTGTTTAGTTTCAACTTTTGTGTATGCCTATTTCAGCTCCAGTTCCACCGGGCAGTGGTCGCTACCGAAAATCTCGGTATGGATTTTGGCATCCTCGATTCGGTCTTTCAGCCGTTCGGAAGTGAGGAAATAGTCGATGCGCCAGCCTGCATTCTTGGCGCGGGCGCTGAAGCGGTAGCTCCACCAGCTGTAAGTCACCTGCTCGGGATAGAGCGTACGGAAGGTGTCGATGAAGCCATGACGGAGCAGGACGGTCATCTTCTCTCGTTCTTCATCGGTGAACCCCGCATTGTAGCGGTTGCTCTTGGGGTTTTTAATGTCTATCTCCTCGTGTGCCACGTTGAGGTCTCCGCACACAATGATGGGTTTCTGTTCGTCTAATCGTTGCATGTAGGCACGGAAGTCGTCCTCCCATTCCATTCTGTAATCCAGCCGCTTGGGCTTTCGCTCGCCCTTCGGCGTGTCCTGCGAGTTGGGAGTATAGACATTGATGAGATAGAAATCGGGATATTCGAGTGTGATGATGCGCCCTTCGCGGTCGTGCTGCCCGATGCCCATGCCGCGGGTCACCGACAGCGGCTCATGCTTGGTAAAGACAGCGGTGCCACTGTAGCCCTTCCTCTCGGCATAGTTCCAGTATGACCTGTAGCCCTCGAAAGCTATGTCGAGCTGTCCCTCCTGCATCTTCGTTTCTTGCAGGCAGAAGAAGTCGGCATCCAGTTCTTTGAAGTAAGCCTCGAAGCCTTTGCTCGTCACGTTGCCCTCATCGTCGGTCTTAGGCTTGATGCAGGCACGAAGGCCATTCACGTTCCACGATACGAATTTCATGCCTCAATTGTATTTTTGGGTTGACAGCATGGAGTATTGCACGTACCCCTCCCATCCCGATACGTCGGTGAGCTCGCCATGCACGCGCTCCTTCAGTCCGGTGATGGCAAGTGTCATCTGCATTTGATGGCTGCTTAAGAGATAATATCCCGTGGTGTATCCGGCAAGTACGGTGGTGTTGTAATCAACATAGTAGGTATGGTCGGCTCCTCCGTAATTGACCGTGAATGCCATGGAAGGGAAGGTGAGGAAGGTGTATTGGGTGCTTGACGCCCCCGTCTGCGCGATTCCCACCTGCATGGTGGCGGTGCTCATGGTATCGATGACCGCTTTGAGCGTGGTGTTACTGGTGAGCCCGGCTGCCAGCCACGACACAGGGATGTTGGCGATATGTGCGCCTGCGGAGTCCATTGTCCACGCGATGGTGGTTTCGCCAAGTGTTTTGCCACCATAGGTACCGCTCACCTTGCCCGTGTAACCGCCCGTGAGGTTGTTCAGAAATTCGCTTGAAGATACTGTGGACGTACTGTTGTCATCATCGTTCAAGCATGAGCTTGGAAGTGTTGCGGCTGTGAGAGCCACAATGAGAAATAGGAAAAAATTCTTGAGTTTCATATCATTTTGTTTTTGATTGTATCGGTTTGAGCCATTAAGAGCGGGTGCCCATCTCGCCTTGATGGCTACACACGTTTGGGCTCGCCCTGCAGGAGGCTCATGAACTCCATGCGTGTCTTGCTCGACTCGAATACGCCGCTGTAGGCGCTGGTCGTGGTGATGGCGTTCTGTTTTTCTACGCCTCGCATGGCCATACACAGGTGCTTGGCCTCGAGCACCACCATGACACCCTGCGGTTTCAGCGTTTCGCGGATGCACTGCTCAATCTGCTGGGTGAGGCGCTCCTGTACCTGTAGCCGGCGACTGAATATATCGACTACACGCGTAATCTTGCTCAGGCCTGTGATGTGGCCGTTGGGGATATATGCGACATGTGCTTTTCCGAAGAAAGGAAGGATGTGATGCTCACACATGGAATAGAAATCGATGTCCTTAACGATGACCATCTGGTCGTATTTCTCCTCGAAAAGTGCATTGGTGAGCACCTCCCTTGGGTCTTGGGTGTAGCCTCGTGTCAGCACTTGCATGGCTTTGGCCACGCGCATCGGCGTCTTTTCCAATCCTTCGCGGTCAGGGTCTTCGCCCAGCAGTTGCAACACCTCTCTATAATGTGCGGCCAGTTCGTCAAGCCCTTCTCTATATTCTGTCTCCGGCTTCATAATCGTTTTGTGGTTCGCCAATAATCATTCTCCATTAAATTCTCCATTAAAAATTGATATTGAGCGATAAAACAAGTGGAGAATGATGATGGCTTTTTATATGCTGCTTATAATGGGACGATTAGGCACCGGTGTTTCCACGCAGCCTAATCGCTTGATTCTGATCTTTGAAAGTTTAATCTGTGGCTTAATAATTTACCGTGATCATACCTTTCACGATGGTTGCCGATTGATAGCCCATGCCCCTGACGTTTTTGAGCATCCGCTCTGCGTCCTGATAGGTACGGTAGTTGCCCACCCGGCAGATCCAACGTGGTGAATAGAAGTGCACATATACCGGCTCCTCGGGATATTTAGCCTTGATGGCATCTCCCGTCTGCTGGGCTTTCACTTTATCGTCGCGCGTATTGCCTCCGGCAAAGGCCTGCACGCGGTATCCTGTCACCTTGTGGCTACCTCTCATCACTTTCTTGCGTGTCTCTGTGGTAGTGGTGATGGTCTCGCCTTCGGCCGCATTCTTGCGTGCCTCGGCTTCCTTTCTGGCTTCGGCGGCCGCTTTCTCCCGAGCGGCAAGTTCCTTGGGCTGTTCGGGCGTTATGTCTTTCCTTTCAGTAATATTTGTGTTGGCAGGCTCCGTTGTACCTTTTATGGTGGCATGGAGGCCATTCACGAGTTCGTCGATCTCCCTACTCTGGGTGACAGTCACCTTGCCCCATCCCGGCTTGCTTTGCTTCAGGTGGTCAAGATAAGTCTGCGCGTCGGCATCAACCGCGGCACATAGCACTAAAATAGTGATAATGACGAATTGCTTCATGTGTCTGTTTTAACGATGAATAAGTGCCCCTGATGGCCGGGCTTCATGGTGGACGCGGGGCGGAAACGACCGTTTCACCGCGCCATCACGAAGTCCGGCGCAAGATAATCAGGGGTCAAAGTATGTGATTACTTGTTCCAAGCATCGATGATACCCTTGAAATCGTCAGCCTTCAATGAAGCGCCGCCGATCAGGCCACCGTCGATATTTGGCTTGGAGAACAGCTCGGGAGCATTGCTTGCCTTGCAGCTGCCACCATAAAGGATAGAAGTTGCAGCAGCCACCTCGGCGCCGTAAACGTCGGCTACGCACGAGCGAATGTAAGCGTGAATCTCCTCTGCCTGCTCCGCCGTAGCGGTCTTGCCTGTACCGATAGCCCAAATTGGCTCGTAAGCGATAACGATATTCTTCCACTGCTCGGCAGTCAGGTGAAACACAGAGCCCTCAAGCTCGGCTTTCACCACCTCGTTTTGCTGATTGGCTTCGCGCTGCTCCAGAGACTCGCCGATGCAGAAGATTACCTTCAGGCCGTTGGCTAATGCCAACTCCACCTTCTCCTTGAGGATGGCGGGGGTCTCATTGTAATACTCGCGGCGCTCCGAGTGGCCGAGGATCACGTACTCGGCACCTGTCGATTTCACCATCTCTGCCGAAACTTCACCCGTATAAGCACCGCTCGCCTTGTCCGCACAGTTCTCTGCGCCAAGTTCGACAGCCGACCCTTTCACTACCTCCGCAACACTTGCGAGATGGATGAAAGGCGTGCAAATGATGACACCACAGTTAGGGTTCTTTACCACTTCGGTCAGCTCCTTAGCCAGAGCCACACCCTCCTGAAGATTCTTGTTCATCTTCCAGTTGCCTGCAACAATTTTCTTTGCCATTTCTAAAATCTTAATTTAAAGTTGATGTTAATATAACTTAGCTTTCTTTTTCATTGTCTTTGCTGTGCTCCATCGTGCGTTCCTGCCTTCTCTCCTCACGTTCCAGACGGAGTTTGCCCACTCTTATCTTGCGCCTTACAAACTGGCTCCACGCCCATGTGCGGTCGGCAAGCGTGAGGAAGAAGAGGGGCAGGAAGAACCACAGCAGAACTTTGATGATGGTCTTGCCCATGGTGTCATCAGGCAAATGCCCTATCTCCAGTTCTGCGAGCGGAGCGTTCAACTCCTCCTGACCGGGCAGATCGTTATGGCTCCACTTGCGGATGATGGTGCCATCCTTAAGCAACAGCAGTCCGGGATTACTGCGGATAATCGTCTTCAGCGTCGTCTCATCGGTCATGCAGAACGGATATTCCGCCCCGGTGATGTCTTCCCATCGCTGTATGTCTTCTTCTGTGGAGGCGGTGAGGCAGTAGAACGGAACCTTCTGCTCCTGCGCATACTCGTAAATCCGGTCGATGTCGCCGAAGTTTCCGTCGTCCGCGTTCTCCAGATGGGGCGAGATGAGCAAGAAAGTATATCCCTTATGTGCCAGCACTTGCTCGGTGATATCGTCACCTTCGGCTATCTGGATGGAGAAATCGTGTACCGCAGGCACATATCCTTTCTTCGTCTGCACTGTCTTTGAGTCGATGAACTGCCATGTGGAGTCAGGATAATTCTCCAGCGTAAACTCCTTGCGCACGCCGTCTTTCTCCATCAGGAACGTGGTCTCAAACTGTGGTTGCTCTGCTCCTTCGGGAATCTCCATTGCCCGCTTGATGTTCGTACCGATGTGGTATGGGCGGAAATCGAATATCGGCAGATTGTAAAGGCAGTACAGGCTCGTGATGATGATGAACAGCACGGTGAAGTTGATGGCAATCCATTGGTTCGATTTCGAGATGAAGCGATACATCCGCAGCGGCCATTTCCACACCACTGCTGCACATGCCAGCAGCACGATGTTCTTCGCAAAGCTCTGCCCGTTGGTCAGCGTCACGGCGTCGCCGAAGCAGCCGCAATCCTTTACGGGGTCGGCGATGACAACCCACAGGGTGAAGAGCGTCATCACCGCCATCATCACCAACATCGCCAGCGAGGTGAGACGGCGGCGGATGGCAAACAGCATGAAGATGCCCATGGCAAATTCTGCGGCAGCCACCAGCACCGAGGCGCCGAGTGTGACAAAGTCGGGCACTATTGTGCCCAGCCCCATTGCCTCCAGATAGTCGGCTATCTTATATTGTGTGCCCAGCGGGTCTATGGCTTTCACATATCCTGAAAAGACGAAAGTGAGCCCCAGTATCCCCCGGCAGATGTTTACGAGTATGGTTTTGGCTTTGTCCATCGGTTTATTCTGCGAGGCGTATCGCCCCAAACACGGCATAATTGATGATGTCCTGATAATTGGCATCTATACCTTCCGACACTAATGCACGCCCATGCAGGTCTTCCAGTTCCTTCACGCGCTCGAGCTTCGTCAGGATGAAATCCGTGTAGCTGCTCACCCTCATCTCGCGCCATGCCTCACCATAGTCGTGGTTCTTCTTCATCATAAGTTCAAAGACTTCCGTGGCGTGCACATCATAAAGCGTCAGCGCCTCATCGGCCGTCATGTCCACAGCATCGGCAAACCCCTTTTCCAACTGTATGAGCCCCACGATGCCGTAGTTGATCAGCGCGATGAATTCAGGACGAATACCGTCACCCACGAGCGACTGCCCGGTGAGCTCCAGCGAGCGTATGCGCTTGGCCTTGATATAGAGCTGGTCGGTGAGCGATGACGGGCGCAGGATGCGCCACGAGGCGCCATAGTCGTGGAGCTTTTTGGCAAAGAGCTCACGACATTCCTTCATGATGTCCTGAAACTGTCGGTCTGTATTTTCTACTGCCATAACGCTTGCAAAGTTACTTAATTTAATTGAAACCGGCCTTATTCCATAGCAAAAATCACCCGCTCTCGTCCTTTATTCTTGAGCCTTCGGCGCGGGCTGCTGCTCCTGCCTTTTGTGGATGATGCGCACCGTGCCGCAGAGCGCGTCATAGCGTATCTGCAGCGAGTCGCGCCGCACGCCCAGCCGGTTTTTTCGTCCGATGTTGGTCTCCGCTTCAAATGCCTTGATGGTGGCCTGCAGTGCCGAGTCGGTGCGTCCGATGTCTTCCTGCGCCATTTTCAGTGACGCCTCTTGCCACATCTTGAGCGCCTTCTGCCGGGCTTTCAGCGCCTTCGGATGGTCGGTGCGCAGCCGGCGTATCGCGTTCAGCGTGCCCAAGTAGTCCTTGTGCTCGTACAGTGAGTCAATCTGCCGCGACAGGAGCGCGGCCTTCTCGTCTTCCGAGGGTTGGCATGCCGCCAGAACGAAGGCGGCCAACAGCCATGCTATCTTCTTCATATTGCCCACAAAGATAATGAAAATTTGGAGGAAAAGGGAGGATGTCTGCAAAAATCGTACCTGCTTTGATGTGTCTATGATAGTTTAAGCAAGTATCATAAACTTCCGCCTGCCATGCGATAATTGGAGGGCGTCTGTGGATGGATAATGGAAATTTTTGCTCTAAATGCCCTTGTTGCCTATTTAATTGATGCTGAAATAAATTGACATAGACCATGAAATACGGGTCGTTTTTGTAAAATCGAGGGGAATTGGTGTGAAAATCGTGGAAAATCGGCATATTTTTGTATTTTACTGATTATCAGCAACTTGTAATCAGAATATAATTTTAAAGTAAATTTCATGTAAAAATCAGGTTGCGATAGCATAGCTTTCGCATCGCGAAAGCATAGGTATCGCAATGCGAGAACGTTGAGATCGCATCGCGATAAGACCCTTCCGGGAGGGCGAAAGCACCGTTATCGCAAGTCCGTCTCATTTTTTGGGGTTATGTTTTGCATGAATTTTAACCTCAAAGAGCGGTTTTCTTGCTTTTCCGGCTCTATTTGAAAATTTATTTATTGCGAAATAATAGGTCAAGTGGGATATGGGAAGAGAAGAAGGACAAAAGAGTGGAATGGTAAATTTTGCCCTTTTCAGGCCTCGGATATTCGGCCTTGCTTAGCATGTACGGCCGTGGAATATGCTGTAATGCCTGCAGGATACACCGTGCAGGCGAGTTGTTAACACAGGCGTTTTAGCCTGTTTTGTGAAGTTACATTTCGCAAAAGGTTAACGTGGGCTAAATCGGGTGGGGTGAATTTGGAAGTATGGGCAGAGTGTGTTATCTTTGCTTCAGTGATTTGAAAGACCGGCCTTAATAAGATTCACACGACATTATTTAAATACCGAAAAAACTCAATCGATGGAAGACAACAATGAAATGGAGCTCATGCGGCAACGCATGAGACGGCAGAGCGATGCCCTGAAACAGATGACGGCCGACCTGCAGTGGCTCATCACGCAGCCGGCAGGCAGCCTGCAATGGACGGGCACCCAGCGCGATTTGGTGGAGATGATTCATCTGGTATGTACCCAGCGCACTCTGGTGGATGCACAGGGGCGTCCCCATACACAGCAGGGACTGGCACGGCTGGCGTTTGCCGCAATAGGCCGGCACGTGCCCGTATCGCTCCCCCGCATTGTCTCGTTAGTGCAGAATCGGCAGACGCCCCAGCTGTCGATGCTCTATCGCTATGTTCTTTTGGCCGGCGACGGCAAAATTATTAACCACTTTATTAAAACTAAAAAAGTATGACAGAAAAAGAAAGACAGTTGCTCAGTCCGCATTTCAAGCTGTATGAGCTGATTCGTTCGGGTGTGGCGATCGAAAACGACATCCCTAACATGCCCTCCGATGAGCAGGTTGCTGCCCTCGCGGCGCTTGCCCGCAACGTGCTCGAACCGCTGTGCCAACGGTTTGGCCCCATCCTCATCTCCAGCGGTTATCGCTGTGAGCGTGTAAACAGACTGGTGGGCGGCGCGCGCAATTCGCAGCATCTGCGGGGCGAGGCAGCCGACATCGTCATCGGCAATGTCGAGCGGGGCGTAAGCCTCTACCGCTTTATCCGCGATCGGCTCGACTTCGACCAGCTCATCTGGGAACCCATGGGGGCTGACGAGCCCCGCTGGCTGCATGTGAGTTACACCATGCGGCGGCGAAACCGTAAGGTGATGATGTAGAGGCTTGGGAATGGAAAGGTTTTCAGAATAATAGATTAGCCCTATAGGAATAAGAGAATAAAAGTATAAGCGTATAAAAGAATAAAAGCCAAATGTCTTGCGGGCGGTACTTACATTCATATTCACATCCGCATCTGCATAGGTAATGGCTTTTATTCTTTTATACGCTTATACTTTTATGCTCTTATTCTTTAGATGATAGGCTTATACTTGGGCACAAGGGCTTTCATGATGATCCAGCCCACCAAGTAGGCCACGGCACAGATGCAGAAGATAATCATATAGCCGGCCGGCTTGCCGTCAAAGCCCATAAAGCGGAAGGCAGAGCCTTGCCCGTCGGCGTAAGTGAAGAGCATGCCCGAACCCTTGTTGATGAGGAACGAGCCCACACCGCCTGCCATGGCACCGATGCCTGTGATGGTGGCGATGGTCGATTTGGGGAACATGTCGCCGATGGTCGAATAGAGATTGGCCGACCATGCCTGATGACCGGCACCCAGCAGACCAATGATGATGCCCGGCCACCATGCACTGTATTGCCCCATGGGCTGCGCCAAGAGGCCGAGCACAGGGAAGCAGGCGAAGATCAGCATGGCGCGCATACGACCGATGTAGGGGTTCATTCCTTTCTTGTCGACGAAATAGGTGGGCAGGTAGCCACCGCCGATACTCAAGACTGTCACGATGGCATAGAGCGTGAAGATGAGCAGGATGCCCATCGTCGAGTCGGAGGTATAGCCATACTGGTCGGAGAAGTAGGCGGGAGCCCAGAACAGGAAGAACCACCACACGCCGTCGGTGAGAAACTTTCCCATAATGAACGACCATGTTTGGCGGAAAGTGAAGCATCGTAAGAAACCGATGGCTTTATCCTCTCTATCTTCGGCAGCATCGGTAGTCTGTGTCGCGGCGGCATCATCGTCCTGCTCGATATAGAGCAGTTCCGCCTGATTCACGTGCTTGCTCTTGTTGGGTTTGTCGTAAAGGAATATCCAAAGTGCCATCCACACATAACCAAGCACACCGATAATGATAAACGCCCACTCCCATCCGAGCGCACGAGCCAGCAAGGGAATGGTGGCGGGAGCAGCGAGCGCGCCCACGGATGCACCGCTGTTGAAGATGGAGGTAGAGAAGGCACGGTCTTTCTTGGGAAAGTATTCTGCAGTCACTTTGATGGCAGCGGGGAAGTTGCCGGCCTCGCCGACAGCAAGAATCAGTCGGCAGGCGAGGAACAGCCACACGCTGATGGTCGAGATTGCCACGGCCGCAGCACTGCCTGCCTCTACCACGCGCAAGGCCTCGATAGAGTCATAGCCCTCGATCTGCATAGCCACCCATCCGCATCCGGCATGCATCACGGCACCCGTCGACCAAACGAAGATGGCAATGAGATAACCCTTTTTGGTGCCCATCCAGTCGATAAACTTGCCCGCGAAGAGGTTGGCGATGGCATAGAAGATGGAGAAAAGACCGGTAATAGTACCGTAATCGCTGTCGGTCCAGTGAAACTCGGGCGCGATAAAATCCTTCCATGTCAGTGAAAGCACCTGTCGATCCATGTAGTTGACTGTGGTTGCCAAGAAGAGCAGACCGCAGATCACCCAACGAAAGTTGGACATTTTGCTTGTTTGAATTGTAGACATTGTTTCTAATTATTGTTTTAGTTCTTATTCTTTTATACCTTTATTTCCCGTAAATATCAGCCTATTCCAGATTAGGGATGCCCACTACCTGCATGTCGGTATATACGAGATTTTCGCCGCACATACCCCAGATGAAAGTGTAGTTGCTTGTTCCGGCAGCACAGTGCACGCTCCATTGGGGAGAGATCACGGCCTGCTCATTGTTTGTCCATATCGGGCGGGTCTCCTGTGGTTCGCCCATCACGTGGAGAATCTTCTGCCCCTGTGGCAGCCGATAATACATGTAGACCTCCATACGGCGGGTGTGGGTGTGTGCGGGCATGGTGTTCCACACGGAGCCTTCTTTCAGTTCCGTGATGCCCATCTGTAGCTGACAGGTGTGCACACCGGCCACACCGTCGATGATCATCTGGTGAATCATGCGGTCGTTGCTCTCTTTCAGGCTGCCTGCCTTGATGTTGTTGGCATCTTTGAGTGTCACTTTCTTGGTGGGATAGGTGGTATGCGCGCAGGCCGAGTTCATATAGAATTTAGCCGGTTCGGCCGCATTCTTGCTGGCTACAACGATGTCTTTTGCGCCGCGACCGACGTAAAGCGCCTCTTGGAAGCCCAGCGTGTAGGTCTTACCATCCACTGTCACCGTGCCCTCGCCGCCGATGTTGATGATGCCGAGCTCGCGATTGTCGAGCAGGTTTCGCCCGTTCGTGCCCTTGCTCTCATCCACATAGAGCGGCGCGATGGAGGTGAGTTTCAGCGGAGTAACGGTGGGCTGTGCACCCCCGATGAGGAAACGGTCGAAGAACGTGTATGTCCAGTTCACCTCACCCGCTGCAAAAACCTTCTCGATGAGGTATTCCTTGCGCAGTCGGTCGGTGGTGTAGTGCTTGGCATCATCGGGAGCGGTTGCCCAGCGCTGATTGTAATTGGTGTAGCTGTTTTCCGCTTTCACCTCATAACCTTTAAACGAATCCTGTGCCATGCCATATCCCGCCACGAGGCATAAGGCGATGATGAATAGTGATTTCTTCATATCTTACGGTTTGTTTTGTATCAATAATTATTCGTTGCTCGCAGCATTGGCTGCTTCTTTCTCCTCTTTCACGATGAGGCGACGGTTGTAGAGCATCATGCCTAAGGTGATGATCGCGAGTGTCGCGGCGCCGATGTAGGTGCCGTACTTGGTAGCGGCATAGATAACGAAACCATATAATGCGCTTGCGAAGTCCATGCTGCCGGCCTGAAATCCGTCGGGCACGTGAGCGGCAGGGTCGCCTGTCGCGGCATAAACGGCAGCCGCCGCTTGGGTGAAATCGGGCGCCATGAGGGTGACGAACCATAACCCCAGCACCAAGGCCACCACACCCACGATGTAGCTCCGCACCACATTACCCTTGGTATAGGGCAGCATCATAGGAAACAGATAGAACAGTCCGGCCAGCGATGCCAACGGCAGAAACTGATTGCCGGGCAGCACCACGGCTATAATAAGATAGGTGGGGATGAGCAGGAGGGTGCAGACCAGTGCGGTGGGATGGCCTATCACCAAAGCCGGACTCATGCCAATAAATATTTTCTTGCCGTTGAAGCGACGGTTTACCAGCTCTTTTGTCTTTTCGGAAATGGGCATCAGACCGTCGATAAACAACTTGGTGATACGCGGAATCAGCTCCATCACGGCACCCATCGTCACACCGAGGAAGAGCACTTTCTTCACGTCGAGCTGAGCTACAAGGCCAATCAGCGCGCCCACAATCACACCGAGCACGAGCGGCTCGCCCAGCACGCCGAACTTCTTCTTCAGTCCTTCGGCATCCACATCGAGCTTGCTGAATCCCGGAATCTTTTCCAACACCCAGTTGATGCAGAGCACAAATGGCACAAAACTCTGGCAGAAAGGCTGCGGCACGGAGATACCGTCGAGACCTTCGTAATATCCTTGAAATCTGTTGGCGGTGAGATCGGCCACCACCAGCGTGAACATGTAACAGATGATAGCAGCGAAATAGCCCCATAGCAGGTTTTGGTCGAACACGAAATAGACCACAGCGCCGATGAAGGCAAAGTGCCAGTAGTTCCACAGGTCGATGTTGACCGTGCGTGTGGTCTTAGTCACAAGCATCAGTGCATTGATGCCTAAGCAGATGGGGATGATGAGGGCGCCCACCGCTGTGTTATAAGCCACGGCTGCTGCTGCCGGCCAACCCATATCGAAGACGTTGAGCTGGAGATGATAGATCTGCGAGATGAGCGTCAGCGGGTCGCTGAAATTGGTAGTCAAGAGGGCAGTCACAATGCCTAAACCCACAAATCCGACACCCACGTAGAGACCCGACCTCAACGCCTTACCAAACTTCATGCCTATGCACAGACCTATGATGGTGAAGATGATAGGCATCATCACGCTTGCTCCCAAGCTGATGATGTAGCTGAAAACATTTTCCATATTTGCTTTGATAGATTGTTTTTTAGAAACAACTTGGCACAAAATTAAAAAAAAATATTGTAAAACGATGTTGTAAAGTCAATTATTTAAGTAAAATAGAAAAGGTTTAGGGTAAAAACGTGGGCGTGCACACTTAAGGCAGTGATGGTGTTGTCCTTTAAAAAAATATTCTCTTTATGGACGTAATTTATTCCGAAATCCTTTGCTCTTTTGGAAAGAAAGGATTATATTTGCGGAAATATCAAAAGACAAAATCTATGCCTCCACTCGCCTCGTTGACGCTCAATGGACATAACTATGATGTCAGATTGCTGGATCAAAATTTTGATCTATCCACAAGTTGGAGAGGAGACCCTCGCCAATTATTAGCCAGTGGCGGCCAGCTATGTATATTGATGGATACGCCTGCCGATAATTTTATTCTGGAGTTGATGCTCGGTAAAGAGGAAGACCCCACTGTGGAAGGAAGCCTTGAAATCTGCGATGGAACCAGCGACCTGCCCATACGGCGCATACAATTCAGCAAGGCTTACATTACCAAGTACCAAGAGACTTTCGACCTTTTAAAACAAAAGGCAAAAATATTATTATAGAATGAGAGTATTATTAGTTTTATTTACTCTTTGGAGCAGTTTGTTTCAAGGAATCGCAGCAACCTATGTAAAAAGCGGTTGGCAATATGCCTTTGATGGATTTATTTTGAATTTCCCTGATGCTGATAAGGAAGATTTCGAAGTTGAAGAGAGAAATGACACTTTATACATCACACCGTTGACCTATTTCACGCTCGACGGAACTACTCTTATCATCCCGAAGAGCATTCATGTTACAAACTTGCATGAAAGCATTATCGTAGGCATCAGGCAGGAAACGACAGACGATACGCCTGCAGCATGGCTGGATTGTTCTTTTGAAAGAAGTAGGTCAATACGAAATATAAAACGCAAGTATGGTCTTTGGACTTCTCAAAGGCAGGAAGAATATTTGCATCAACATTATTGGCAAACCATTAGGGACATGTCTATGCAATTTCAGAAGACATTCTACGATAAGATATTGAAAAGCCAAAACGAATATGAGGAATGCTGTCCTGAATATATAGAACAGGCAAAACAGATTCTTGCCATTGAAAGAGAAAGCGTCATTTCGTTTGAACAATTGCATGCCTATCCACAAATAGAGAAGCGAACGATAACGATATATTATCGGACGAGGCAGAAGTCTAAGCATTTTGTAATAGTAGAATCTGTTTCTTAATGAAAATATTGGGTGCTATAACAATATCCGGCAATGTCCAAATTAGTAAGCGCAAGATTTGCGAGAAGACGCGAAGAGCACCTGCACACAGGAGAGTTGACATAAGAAAGAAACAATAGGAAGCTATGTTTTTTAAACTTCTCATCTGTTTTCTATTATGGGTACATTTGTACTCTTGTACACTGCCGGTTGGGAAAACGGGCTGTTTTACAAATGAGCAGAAAGCGAATGAGATAGTCTGAAACTAAAAATTCATTCAGAAATAATTCAACAATCACCCTTTGGTTTGCCCGGTTTTTGCCACGTCGCCGTATTTTTGGCCGAAAATCGTGGAAAATCGGGGTGTTTTTGGATTTGTCTGATAATCAGCGAGTTGTGAATGCTAAATCAGGATTGCTTAAAAATTCCGATTTTGGGGTGTTGCGATAACTATGCTTTCGCATCGCGAAAGCATAGTTATCGCAATGCGGGAACGTTGAGATCGCGTTGCGATTAGGCCGTTCCGGCGGTGCGAAAGCATAGCTATCGCAAACCCACTCCGGTTTTACCGAGCATAATTTTTCGTTTTCTTGACAAAACAGACCGATTTCCCGACTTTTTAAAACGTTAAATTACCTTTAATTCCAAGCAGCGAATTGGACATTTCCGAGAAGTTGGGGAGGAATTCGAGAGGTTATTGCTCCTTTCACTCGTTTATGGTATTGAAAGTCAATAAAAACAGGCAAAAACTATCTTTTTTCTATTTTTTCGATAAAAAAGATTACTTTTTGTTTGTTGTTTCGCAAAATACATTTAACTTTGCAACCGAAAACGAGAGAGACGGTAAAAAGTTCTGTTTCGAAGATAACGTGAAGTTACACCAATCAATAAAACAATAGAATTATGAAAGCAGTTGAAGTTGTAGAGAAATTGCAGACGCGTTTCCCGAATGAGCCTGAGTATTTTCAGGCTGTGACCGAAGTTCTCGAATCTATCGAGGAGGAGTACAACAAACATCCCGAGTTCGATCGTGAGAATCTGATCGAGCGTCTTTGTATTCCCGACCGCATCGTTAAGTTTCGCGTGAACTGGGTGGACGACAAGGGTAATGTGCAGACCAACATGGGTTATCGCGTGCAGCACAACAATGTGATCGGGCCTTACAAGGGCGGTATCCGTTTTCACGCTTCTGTGAATGAGAGCATCTTGAAATTCTTGGCTTTCGAGCAGACTTTCAAAAACTCGCTGACCACGCTGCCCATGGGCGGCGCTAAGGGTGGCTCCGATTTCTCGCCGCGCGGCAAGTCGAATGCGGAGGTGATGCGTTTCTGTCAGGCTTTCATGCGCGAACTGTGGAACTATATCGGCCCCGACTGTGACGTTCCTGCCGGTGACATCGGTGTGGGCGGCCGTGAGGTAGGCTATATGTTTGGCCAGTACAAGGCGCTGACCCATCAGTTTGTGGGCATCCTGACCGGTAAGGGGCAGGAGTTCGGCGGTTCGCTCATCCGTCCCGAGGCTACGGGCTACGGCAATGTATATTTCTTGGACAATATGCTCAAGACCCGAGGCATAAGCCTCAAAGGCAAGAAAGTGTTGGTGTCGGGTGCTGGTAACGTGGCGCAATATACCATCGAGAAGTTGCTGCAGCTGGGCGCCATCCCCATGTCGTGTTCCGACTCCGATGGTTACGTCTACGATCCGGATGGCATCGACGAGGCTAAGCTCGCCTACATCATGGAACTGAAAAACGTGGAGCGCGGCCGCATCAAGGAGTATGTCGACGAATATCCCCATGCCAAATATGTGGCTGGCGCCAAACCGTGGTTTGAGAAAGCCGACATCGCAACCCCTTGCGCCACGCAGAACGAGCTGAACGAGGAAGCTGCGAAGGCGCTCGTCGCCAATGGCTGCATCGCGGTGAGCGAGGGAGCCAACATGCCTTCTACGCCGGAGGCTGTGAAGGTGTTCCAAGATGCCAAGATACTCTATTGCCCCGGCAAGGCCAGCAACGCCGGCGGTGTGGCGGTGTCGGGTCTGGAGATGAGCCAGAACTCCGAGCGGCTGAAGTGGAGCAGCGAGGAAGTGGATGCCAAACTGCACGACATCATGAACAATATCCACGAGAACTGCGTGAAGTATGGTACCGAGCCTGATGGCTACGTAAACTACGTGAAGGGCGCCAATGTGGCCGGTTTCCTCAAGGTGGCTAAGGCCATGATGGCACAGGGCGTAATCTGAGCATGGCAGATAAAGGCTCCCGTCTCCGCCGGGCTATTCCATAGAGTGGACAATAACCCCACGGGGGACCAATGATAAAGGTCTCAAGAGTCCGGAAAACGGTATCTCTTGAGACCTTTTTGTGCCTATTTCGTAATGCTGTTGCGGGCGGATATGTCTTCTCCGGCCTGAAGGACATAGGCAAAAAATAACCCGACTTTCTCACGAGAGCCGGGTCATATAAGAGAATTTATGCAAAAAAGTACTAATCTATCAATGTATAACCTAAAACATAATTGCATGTAAGATGTGAACCTCTGTCCTTAATCTTTATTTCTGATGCAAAGATAAGGAGTAGCTGTTGACGGAGGAAATTTATTCAGCAAAGCGCCCTCTAATTTCAACAAACCCGTACAACTTAGTAAGTCTTAACGCAGAATTACATTTTTTACAGCGCGATTATAACGCATGGAATAAGTTTTTAGTATCTTTGCCGCATGATATTATTCACCAACAATGACGATATAACACCAAATACGACAAGCAATGAACTATTTTATTGTGACTAATAACATGCAGCAGGGGCCGTTCACCATCGAGGAACTGCGCCTGTGCGGCATCACTTCCGATACGCTGGTGTGGGCAGAGGGTATGGACTCATGGACGCCCGCATGGCAGGTGGAGGAACTCAGAGTGCTGTTCTATGGCGAACAGAAATCTCCCAACAGTGCTGCCCCCGTACCTCCTCCGCCACCCATCGACAGCAGCGAGCCCTCTCCATGGGCTGAGCCCGAACCCGAACAGCAGAAGCAAGAGGTGACTGTCAAGGGCAGAAGCAGACACGGTGTACTGATCTGGACGGGTGTTATCGTGGTCGTCCTGCTTATCTTCATGGCCATAACCAATCCCTCGAAGGATGAGCACCGCATGGCAATCAAGGAGAATGTGGCCAACGGCCAGTCTAAGGCGATGACCGACAGCGATGCCGACATCTTCACTCAAGGTCTTGGCATGCTTGGCCGTATGGTTATCGACCCGCTGATCAACAGTGCGCTCGACAATCTGCTGCAATATCACAACTATGTCTTCTTCTCCTCGACCTCCATCGAAATAGAGGCGGGCAAGCCCCGAACCGTCTCGTATGGCGTATTCGGCAAGGTGTTTACTTCCGATGGGGATGCTATCTCCAAGACGTTGAAGAAGCTGGGAGGTGTCGATACCGACAGTGACAGCTCGGGCAGTAGCAGCGATGCCAACGATGAAGTAATTTAGTTTATCAACGTGAAATGAAAAAAAACGTACCGATATTTTTGTCGGTACGGTTTTTTTTCTCTACTTTTGCATCACGATTCATGAGTATCATGACAGGGGCATAGCCCAGTTGGTTTAGAGCGCTGCAGTCACATTGCAGAGGTCATCGGTTCGAGCCCGATTGTCCCTACCCTGTTTTTCTCAAGTCCCTGACAATGACAACGGTCATCGTCAGGGATTATTTGTTACAAGGATTTCATCTCAAAAAAGATTCCCGCAACGCTCAACTTATATCAATGAGATACTGTGTGAAGCTCTGGTCTTTGGGTAGACCGAGTTTCTTGCGCAGGCGATAACGAGCCCCCTCCACTCCTCTTGTCGTGAGTCCGGTAAACTGTGCTATCTCTTTGGTGCTGAGATTGAGGCGCAGCAAGGCACAGAACTTCATGTCTGTAGCTGTCAGTTCAGGATGGCACTTACGCAGATTACGGAAGAAATTCTTATGTATGAGGTCGAAATTCTCCCGATAAATATCCCAATAGGTATCGTTGTCGATGTTATCTGTGATATGTTTGAGCATGCGGCGGATATTGTCTGCTGAGAGCATAGAGCCGGCAGATGCAGACAGTTCGTGCCTTATCTCATTGACTTGCTGCTGCCTGCGCAGGCTGTTCATGGCGAGAGAGGCTATCTCTTTACCTTTGCTTTGGAGCTGTTGTTCGAGGAGTTGCTGTTGCTGCTCTCTGATAATGTTTTGTTGTTCGGCCAAGAGCAGGTTCTGTTTCATTTGTTCTTGTTCCATCAGGCGGTGGCGTTTGCGCATCAATCGGTTGGCTGTCCACTTGATATACCGGTGCAACAGCAGGGCGATGATGAGCAGATAGAGGAGGAAGGCGTACCACGTGAGGTAGAGCGGGCGCGGATAATTGAAGCGGTAGAGGGTTGTTCCGAGTTCGTGCCCATTGGCATCGTGCACGGTGGCGATGAAGATGTAAGAGCCGTAAGACAGGGTGTTGTAGGTGATACAGGGGAGATGGGAAACGGTTCGGGTGATGGTTCCGCCGCGTTGCAGTGTGTATTCGAATTGCAGCGGAGCGTTGTTGTAGTTGGGGTAGCTCAAGGTGAGGGTAAGGTTACCCTGCACAGACGGCACCGATGTGTCGACGGGTATGAGGCAAATGGTGTTTCGTGATGTGGTGTAAGAGGCTCGAAGCAGGTGCAAATCGGTGGGCAAGGGTTTGCGGGCAAGCGTCTTGGTCATGTCGATGCGCCCCACGCCGTCGTTCAGGCAGAGGTAGGCCATGCCGTCAGAAACGTAGATATTGTTGAAGTTATCGCTGCATTCGCTGTTAAAATAGGTGGCGGGCACGTAGAGTAAGAGACGCAGCGAATCGTTGATGTGTTCGAGAAGCGAGTATCCGTGCGACGATGCGATCCAGCTGGTGGACTGGTCTACGGGTGTGACGGCGGTGATGTCGCCCCGCGTGAGGGTTTCGAGCTCAGGGTAAGGCACGGGGCGGCGGTTGTTGTCCAAACGGTAAACGTGCTGCCCGTCAGTGAAGATGATGGTGCCGTTGAACTTGGTGATATGGATGGGCAGACCCGTGGCGCTGCCATCCAGTGACGGGAAGTATTGCTGACGAGCCACTTTCCCGAGGTCGGGTGTTAGCTCGATACGGTAGTATCCACGGTTTATGTTGACCGCCCAAATCACTCCCCGCCCATCAATCTCAAACTGACGGATGGGTGCCATGAAGCCGCTGATGATATGAGAGAATACCCATCGGTTATCCTCTTGGCGGTAAGCGCGCAGCTCGGCATAGCTCGACTCGATAAGAACATCATGGTCGGTACGGCCGGAGAGGGCATAGCGGCGTATGGCTGTACCCCCGCTCTTGCTGCCTCCGGTTATGCGGCGTGCAACGAGCCCATCGATGAGCTTGGTGCCGTGGTTGTTGCCCACGATGAGTTGGGAGCCCAAGGCAGAGACGTGCCAGTTTTGTCCTTCAGTGCCCTCCACCGTCTGGAAGAGGCCGCGGCTATAGCGATAAGTGCTCTGATTGGTGGCCAGATACATCGCGTCGGGTCGTATGGCGATATCATAGACCATGCCCAGAGGTGTGGCAGAATTGGTAAGCAGGGCGTAAGGAGCACCGGTTTGGATGAGTGCCACGCCGATGTCAAGCGCCGCCCAGAGGTTGTCGTCGCGGTCGCAGAAGAGGTTTAGCACGGTGTTGTTGCCCAGCATGTGTTGTGTGTTGTAGTGCCAGAGCAACCGTCCTTGACGGTCGAAGCCGAAGATGCCGTCGCGGATGGTGCCTATGATGAGCCTATGCCCGTCGTTGCTAAGTATGGCACGGTTGATCTGCGCACGCTTGAGGGCTGTGTCGGCGGTGGTTGTGAAAGGCCTAACCTGCGTGCCATCATAGAGAAAGAGGCCGTGAAACTCGGAGCAGAGCATGATGTGCCCCTTGCTCCATGCCATGGCAGCCACCACATCATCATCGCCTATCTGCGCGCGCAGGATGATGGGGCGGTACGATGTGCCGTCGAGCAGGCAGAAAGGGGCATTGATCAGTTGCGCGTAGATGCTGTTGCCGATACCGAAAAAGTAGAGCGGAAGCCGCTCGGCATCGTAGTGAGGTATGACCGTATGCCCGTCGTACTCGAACCACGAACTGAAAGACTGGAAGATAATGTGCCCGTTTGGCCTGCGGATAATCTTCCAAATCTCGTCGTTGTGCGGTGTGAAATGATGAAGACTATCCCATAATGAGTGATAGACCATGCTACCCTTGCTGTCTCTTACCATATACCCGAACTGCTCCAACGAGCCCACATAAAGACGCTTGCGGTCGTAGAGCAGGGCTCTGGCAGTGGCATTGCCGGGCAGAGGCCATCGCTGCCACGTGTAGCCGTCGTATGAGAGCACACACGAATTATTGCCAACATAGATTTCCCCGTTATCGCCCTGTGCCACCGCCCAGTTTTGCAGGGCTGCGCCATAGGCGGTGGGGGGATGATAGGTAACGATGGGCACGAAGTCGACAGCCATGACAGGCCATGCCGTCAGCACAGAAACGGCAAGGAGAATGATATGTCGGCACAGGGTCTTCATCGCAAACAAAGATAGCGATTTCTCTGGTATGAAAACTTGTTAAGTCAGGTTAAACGTATATATTTTAAGGCTTTTAAACATTCGGCCGGCAGAGGAGAGGTTATGGAGGGAGAGAGGAGGGGGGAGAGAGGAGAGAGAATACTTTTGCGGGTACTTAGGCTGCACATCTGCCGGACATTTGTCTTTAACTCCTTAGCGAGCGGAGCGAGCGATAACTCCTCTAACTCCCTTAACTCCCAAACAGGAAGCAGACATTTCTCTCTCCCCTCTCCTCACTCCCCCTCTCCCCCTAAAATTGTCAAGAATTCATTACAGTTTTTTCGTCCAGATTTTCGTTCATTCTAGAGCGAAAAATCGGGACGGTTGGGCAAGATTCAGGTCGCGGATGGTCAAAAATTTCGGGATAGGGTTGCGATAGCATAGGTTTCGCATCGCGATAACGGCCTAATCGCAGTGCGATCTCAATGTTTTCGCATCGCGATAACTATGCTTTCGCGATGCGAAAAGGGTGCTATCGCAAGACGAAAAGATGAATATCTATGGTATATTCTTACTTTTCGCGCGTAACTCACTGATGCCTTGAGGTTTACGTAAACCCCTCCAATTTTCGCGTATTTCGGACAAAAGATTTTCAATTTTGCTACACGCGATTCTACAGAGGGTGTTTGTCGTGTTTTTTCAGAGACTTTAACCTCTGAAAAAGGGGAGAGAGAAGCGGGGAGAGAGGAGAGAGAAATGTCTGCTTTTCGTTTAGCAGGGTGCTGCCTTTAACTCCTTAGCGCGCGGAGCAAGCGATAGCTCCTTTCGTTCCTAAACATATTGTGTATGGGCTGTTTGGCGGTGCTTGTCGTAGTAAAAACGTAGTGCGGGTGACTTGTGTCGTACATTTGTAGTATCTGTTTGGAGCAGAGTTAGCGATTAAAAAATTATCTTTGCACTATTAAATAATGTTTCAAACCAACCTAAGACGTATGCGAAAATTAAAATTACTTATTCTGC
>CAUTTP010000021.1:0-35015 GCA_963541305.1 uncultured Prevotella sp. | reverse complement strand
TGCGATCTCAATGTTCTCACTGTGCGATAACGGTGCTTTCGCGATGCGAAAAGGGTGCTATCGCAAGACGAAAAGATGAATATCTATGGCATATTCTTACTTTTTGCATATAACTCACTGATGCTTTGAGGTTTACGTAACCCCCTCTGATTTTCGCGTATTTCGGACAAAAGTTTTTCAATTTTGCTACACGCGAATCTACAGAGGGTGTTTGTCAAAATAATTTTTAGTTTTTATTCTGAGAGAAACGGGATGTAAATAGTAAACGAACGCCCATTAAATAAAAGCATAAAATAATTAAGGCATGCACGCTTAGTTTTGAACGCCCTAACTCGGTAGCGGCTTACGGAGCTACCTTATTGCTGCGTTTTAGCCTTATAGCTGTCGATTACTATTCCGCATGTGCGGTTGCTGCCGATGACAGCGTGTCCTGCAAGTCATTTATATTTGCCGTATTTTTCTGTTGCTGTCTGCTAAAACAGAGAGATGCACGGTATTAGTCGTCCGCAGTTTATGGCAGAATCCTTGCATCATTTCTTTGTAAAAGGAAATACTACGTGGTAAAAGGAAATGTTAAAAATGGTTTTAAAAAATGCATTTTCCAAAAATTTATCCTATTTTTACGGCATAATTACCTTAAAAAACAAAGATTATGAAAGCTGTGTGTTGTGTTATTGCCCTTTTTATGGGGCTATGGGTGCTTTCGAGTTGCTCCAACGAACCTTTGGAAGAAGAATCAACCCATGTTGTTTGTCCGGCATCTTCCCACATTCAGAAATAAAGGATGAGCGATTTCTGATTTATAATTCATGCCTATTTTACGTTCGGAGGCAAGGTCAGCTGTAATGCAGACTGTCTTTGTGCCGAGAATTTAGCAAAATACAACTAACCATATTTATTAAACACTAACTTATGACTAAAAATTTAAAGATTAGGAACGTGATTCCTCTCCATGTCTATAAGACCATTGCAGGGGGAGGGATTCTGTTATCGTTGTGTGCTTTTCCGCAGGCGATACTGGCAAGCAGCCCAGCCGCTGAAGTTCAAAGCGTCACCCAGCAACCCCAGACTATCAAGGGCTCCGTTACTGACGACAGCGGCGAACCTCTGATTGGCGTTACAGTAACTGTGCGTGGCACAGACAATCGTACCATCACCGATCTTGATGGTAACTTCTCGATCAGCGCCGCACCCGGGAAGACACTTGTCTTTTCCTATGTGGGCTACTCAGACAAGGCAATGACCATCAAGCCCGATATGAAGGTAGTTATGACCGCGGATAAAAACGATCTCGACGAAATTGTTGTCGTGGGCTACGGTTCATCCAAGCGGCGTGATCTTGTTTCATCCGTATCGACCGTTAAGACCGACGAGATCTCTAATATCCCTGTTACTAATATCGCACAAGGTTTGGCAGGACGCTCGCCGGGCCTTATCGTCGTGGCATCGGGCGGCGGCATCAATTCCACCCCATCGATAAGCATTCGTGGCGGCGGTACGCCGCTGTACGTCATTGACGGCGTGGTGCGATCGGCTACCGACTTTCAAAACCTTTCGCCCGATGACATTGAGTCGATGTCTATCTTGAAAGATGCCTCAGCCACGGCCATCTATGGTTCGAGAGCTTCTAACGGCATCATACAGATAGTGACAAAGAGCGGTAAGTCGGGGCGCATTAACATCGAGTACGATTTCAGTCAAAGTTTCTCACAGCCAAGTTCATGGCCTGAGCAGTTGGGCTCTTACGATCGTGCCTACTGGGCAAATCGGGCAAGAGCCAACGACGGTCTTGCCCCAGTTTACAGTGACGAGGCATTGCAGAAGTTTCTGGATGGCTCAGACCCACTCAACTTTGCCAACACCAACTGGCGCGACCTTGTGCTTAAGGATTGGGCGCCACAGCAGAAACACACTGTGAGGTTGACAGGCGGTAACGAGGTACACAGGTTCTACATCTCACTCGGCCATATAGACCAGAACTCGCTATACAAGAGCAACAATCACTGGATGAAGCGTACCAATTTCCGGCTCGCAGAGACTGTTCAGATAACTCCTATCCATCTTCAGGTGAAGGCCACCATTGATGGCTACCGTCAGGAGAATACTCATCCGTACACGTCAACGGCATCATCCTATTATCAAGTATTCTCGCACATCAATGACCGCCCGTCGTCGCTGCCGGGAGTAAATAAGTACGGCTTGCCTTACAACATTACGGATAATCCCGTTGCCGAAACTGCAGACGATGCCGGTTACAACCGCAATGTCAGCAACGTCATCAATGGCAAGGGCGAGCTGTTGTGGAGCGTGCCATGGGTGGAAGGATTACAGGTGCGCCTTGCGAGCGACTACCTCTACTACAGCAACACATCGAAGCAATGGCGCAAGGATGCCGCACAGTACGACTGGGACAGCACCACGCCGCAATATGCCAACAATCCTCAACTTTACCATTCATCCGGTTCCGGTTATGCCTTCACCAATCAGGCATTCGTGGAGTATCACGGTAAGTTCGGTAAGCACACGGTCTCTGCTCTTGGTGGCTATGAGCAATACTATACCAGAGGAGAGAGCTACGATGAGCGGCGTATCAACTATAATTTCGCCATTGACCAGATGAATGTCGGCCCGGTCAACGATATGACTAACAGTGGCAGTGAGTCGGAACTCGGGCGTGCGGCATGGATATGGCAGTTGAAGTACAACTATGCAGAGAAATATTATGCAGAGTTCAGTATGCGTAACGATGGCTCCGACTACTTTGCACCCGGCAAGCGTTGGGGTACTTTCTTTGCCGGCTCACTGGGTTGGGTTGTCACAGAGGAGGCTTTCATGAAGAATATTGTTGAACGTAACATCCTCAATTCGCTGAAGATTCGCGGCTCGTACGGAGAGACTGGTCTCGACTCATCGGCAGGACGCTTTGCCTACCTCACGTCTTACACTTTGAGCAACACGTCGTATGTCGTCAATGGTAAATATGTGCCGGGCTTCTCGGAAGGCAGTCTGCCCTCGCCCGACCTAACGTGGTACACCACGAGGCAGACCGACATCGGCTTTGACTTCTCGTCGCTCAACAACCGTCTTTACGGTTCTTTCGACTACTTCTACTATTCCACCAAAGGTTACCTCATGTCTCCCACCGGCGAAAGTTATCTCAATATTGCCATCGGAATCGGCATGCCGCAGGTTAAGTCGAACTCGGAGTATCGTCGTGCCGGATGGGAGCTGCAGCTTGGATGGAGAGATCACATCGGCGCGTTCAAGTATGATGTCTCCGCCAACATGACAATGTATAATTCCATTTGGGCACGCAACCAGTCGGAGGCAGAGAGTTCATACATGAATCCCTATACCCGCACACAGCAGCAAAAGCAAAACTTCTTTGACGTGAGATACCATAATCTCGGATTCTATACCAGTGCGGAAGACGTGTATAACAGCCCGGGCTATATGAATTCCCTCAATACCGGATATGTGACTGCCGGCGACATCAAGTATGAAGACGTCAACGGCGACGGAAAGATCGATGCCTCAGACATGCGCCGTGTAGGGCATCGCTCTACGCCACGCGGGCAGTTTGGTGTCAACACGAACTTCCAGTATAAGGGTTTCTACCTAAGCATGCTTTTTCAAGGCTCTACTGCTTTTGATATGGCTCTCTCAGGTACCAATACTATGCAGACCGGTCAGTCGATGACATTCCCGCTAACATACGACTATCAAATTGACCATTGGCGTGTCGATAATACTGATGCCAAATATCCACGCCTGATGTCAAACACAGGCCTTAACGCCAATAACAACTATCTATCTTCCGACTTTTGGCTCATCAACGGCGCATACCTCCGTATGAAAGACTTCCAGTTTGGTTACGATTTTAAATACAGCTTATTGAGCAAAGTGGCTTGGCTGACCCGTTGTAAGGTTGGAATTTCCGGTCAGAATATTTTTACCATCTCCGAAGCCACGAAGTACGGCCTCGATCCTGAGAATGGTTCGACAGCGGGTTATGCATATCCCGTGGAGAGAGTGCTTGCAATAACGTTAAACTTAGGATTCTAAACGACAATGAAGACAAACAATATTATTAAAATAGGTCTTTTGGGTGTACTTGCCGTGATTACCGCATCCTGTAAGGATACGCTTGATACGCATCCCACAGAGACTTTTGACGAGACTACGGTCTGGGGCACGAAAGCTACTGCAGACGCTTTTGTCAACGCTACCTACAACGCGGTGACAGGCATCATCAGCGGTTCATACTCATGCGTCGATTGGGAAGGCGAAACTCCCAACGGTCTATTGTGCGACCAAGTGAGTGGAAACATTGATGGCGTAGCCACCGAGTCCAGCATCAATCGCTCGTGGGATTATGGTGCCAACAGGTTTGGCGTGCTTCGTCGCTGTAACCTCATCATAGAGAAAGCCCAAGCATCGGCAGTACTTTCCGATGCGGAAAAAGCAGAGCTTGTAGCCAATGGCCGCTTCCTGCGCGGTCTCGTGTTTTTCCACCAAGCCAAGCAGATGGGGCGTTTCGTGCCGATTACGCAGGTGCTTTCAGAAAGCGACTCTATGGCTGCACGCATACCAATGACGTCCAGTCTTGCCGAGAGTTACAAGTATGTCATCGACGATCTTGATGCGGCAGTAGCCGGGTTGCCCGCAACTGCATTAGCCGGTCTTCCCACTAAATATGCCGCCGAGGTGATTCTCAGTCGTGCCTGCCTACAGGCATACGCCTACACCGGCGATGCAACCTATATTGACAAGGCCATTACCGCGGCTAAGGATGTCACCGACAACTGCCAGCTTGCAACCGTATACGGCGGCATGTTCAACGAGACTGACGACCAGAATGCCGAGATATTGTGGGGATACTATCGTCTGAAGATAAACAGCACGATTGGTGGTTTTGCTGAACTCATCAGGGTCTATCCTAATGTAAAAGCAGATGATAACATCAATTCCAGATGTCCTGTACCATTGGTAAATGCCAATGGTCTGACTTTTGAAGGATGGGGTGTCTATTTCCCGACACAAGACTTGGTTGACCAGTATCTCGTGACCGACGACAATACGGGCGAGGCCTTGCCGTGGTATGAGACTTCTCAGTTTAAGAACAATGTCGACAAGATGGATTCGTCTACCGTCACTACTGCCGGACAGATAGATGCATATCGGCAGGTCAATGGGAATGAGCGCCGCATTCCTACGCCGCAGGACTTCAGCCAGCTCAACGGAAGGTTCCCGGCCATACTGCGCTACTATAAACTGAAAACCGGTGCGACGCGCAATCTCAGTGAGTTGATGTACCAAAACCGTGATGCCCGCTTCGCCACGTCAGTTGTCTACGACGGTACTACATGGATAGGTGAACAAGTGGAGACAAACCTCGGTGGCAATTTGTCCGGAGGTGTTGGTGCAAGAGAAGATGGCGGTTGGTACACCACCGTCACCGGATACTATTGGCGCAAGAACACCATTGAGAATCCCGAACCTCGTGCCTATTACAGTTGCCAAGTGGCACTGCACTATTGTCTGGCTCGCACCGGTGAGGCTTATATGAATCTGGCGGAGGCATACCTCCTGAAGCACGACGTGACCAATGCCGTTGCAGCCATCAATGCTACACGTACCACACATGGCAAATTGGCCGCATCTACCGCTTCCACCGAGGAGCAGGCATGGGCAGACTACATTCGTGAGCGCAGGGTTGAGATGGCCAACGAGGGTGGTGACATCTACTTCTCGTATCTGCGCTGGGGCAAATACGGTGGTTATGCAAACTATGGTCGCCGGGCTGGTGACATCATCTACGACTTTGACCGGCCGGTCTATAAAATAGAGATTTCGCGCGATCGCTCACAGCTCATCGTCAATCAGGTGACATTGCTCAACAGTGCCAGCCGCAAGTTTACAGAGAAGCGCTATCTCTTCCCTATCCAGCAGTCGTTCCTCGACACGCGAGAGGCTTATGGTCTGGACCATGAACAGAATGAGGGATGGTAAACAACAATTAACTGACAAATATTAAAGAATTAAGACAATGAAAATCATCAGAATAATATTGGCTTTTATAGCTGTCTCCCTTTGTTTCACCTCCTGCTTGGAGCATGGACTGGAAGACTTGCCTACATACGAGGGCAACGACATCACAGCAGGAAATGCCTACTATCGTTATATAGATACCTCAGACTCCATTCCCGGCAGCGGGCAGCCGAAGGTGAAACAGAAGGAGTTGCGCCGCTCTGCACAGAACATAAATACGGAGGCGGGCACCTGTGTACTCGAGTTTTCTATACCGACAAATTTCAGTAATGAAGAACGTGCCGGCGTGAGTCTGGATAGTCTTGTGCTGACGATTAACGTTTCCACTGCTGCAGAAGTGACGCCCGTAGGCGATGCGCCGAAACTCGGTGTGCCCGCGGATTGGACTCAGCCGCACCAATACAGTGTGAGAGCTGCGAACGGACAGACAAAGATTTGGACAATTACCGTCTCGCTAATCAAGTGACCTGTATGCCCTTTAATAGGGAAGAAAGCTATGTTTTCGCATGCCGAAAGCATAGCTTTTTCATGCGATAGGGTTATGCTGGCGGCGTATCTCATACGGTGTACGTGCGTACACCGTACGTCGTATGTGCATACACCGAACGCCGTACGTGCGTACGTCGTACGGCGTACGCCGCCGATGCATTGGTTACGGCATGGCGCAGTGCTGTTTTTCACGTTGCCATACGGGCAGATTATTGCTTGATGCCATATTGCGGGTCTATGGTACGCCGTACGAAGAAAGTCACAATGGCCGTTACCAGACAACATACCATGGCAAAGACGAAGAACAGTCGGTAGCCCAGCTGCTCCTGTAACCATCCTGCACCCATACCGGGGAGCATCATGCCGAGTGCCATGAAGCCGGTACAGATGGCATAATGGGAGGTTTGGCGGGAGCCTTCAGAAAAATACATGAGATAGAGCATATAGGCGGTGAAACCGAAACCATAGCCGAACTGCTCGATAAAGACGCAGGCATTGATGATGTAGAGGTTATCGGGTTGGGTGTAGGCAAGATATACGTATGCGAGGTCGGGCAGGGTGATGGCGGCCGTCATAGGCCAAATCCACTTCCGCAGTCCGCTACGCGAAACGGCAATGCCACCCACAATACCACCGATGGTGAGACCGAGAATGCCGATGGTACCATAGACCAAGCCCACCTCGCCGGTAGATAACCCTAATCCTCCTTTTTGCATAGGGTCAAGGAGGAAAGGATTGAGGAGCTTAACGAGTTGCGCCTCGGGTAAGCGGAACAGAAGCATGAAGAGGAGCGCCGGTATGATGTGCTTCTTAGTGAAGAAGCTGGTGATGGTGTCGGCAAATCCATTGGCTATGTCGGTCACAGTGGGTTTTTGGTCAGACCGCCCGTCAACGGTTGACGGCATGTCTCTCTCTGCATGCGGCAATGCCCAGCTGTGATAGAGGCTCACTATGAGGAAGAAAGCCGAGAGGATGACGAAAACAATAAGCCATGCGGTGGGGATGCTGCCGGTGGTCTTCTCAAAGAATCCGGCGAGAATGACGAGCAGACCTTGCCCTGCCACGGTGGCAAGGCGATAGAACGTGCTCCGGATGCCTACGAAGAACGATTGGTCGCGCTCATCTAAGGCCAGCATATAGAACCCGTCGGCAGCGATGTCGTGTGTGGCGGAAGTGAAGGCCACAAGCCAGAAGAAGGCGAGTGTGAGTTGGAAGAAGAGGGTGGTGGGTAGTGTGAAGGCAATGCATGCAAAGCCTATGGTCATAAGCAACTGCATGGCAATAATCCACCATCTCTTGGTCTTGAGCAAATCGACAAACGGGCTCCAGAAAGGTTTGATAACCCATGGCAGGTAGAGCCAGCTGGTGTACAGGGCGATGTCGGTGTTGGAAATACCCAACCGTTTATACATGATGACGCTGATGGTCATCACCATGACGTAAGGCAGTCCCTCGGTGAAATAGAGCGACGGAATCCATGACCAGTTTTTCAGTGTATGTCTCATGACTTTCAATTCATAATCAGGCAGTTATCTATGGTTCCTTTTGATATTCACCATAGTCCATTCCTGATTCTTGCTTTTAGCTCCCATGTGCGGATGCGATCCTTATAGAGGTTGTTTCGATTATTCTTTTCAATGCTCAGGTCTCCGTCGGAGTTGTCATTCCAACGGCGGCAGTTGTAGAGCACATCATATATTCGTCCAATCTGATAGTGGCGGCTGATGGCCAGTCCCAGCGCATAATCCTCGCCATAGTTCACGTTAGGCAGGTTGATGTGTCGTATCACGGGGGTGAAGAAAGCGCGGGGCGCACCCAGTCCGTTAATGCGGAGTGCATTGTTGCGGCCGTTTTCCGGCGTCCACTCACGGTGATCAATCTTACCGGGGGGCAACACGTTGAGGTTGATGTCGGTCAGCATATAAGCACCGATGATCATGGCACAACGCTGGGTGTGGAAGGCGTCGATGATTTTCTGAAGTGTGTCGGTACCCGAGTAAACGTCGTCAGAATCAAGTTGGACAATGAAACGTCCGCACATGGGGTGATGCGTGGCCATGTTCCAGCTGCCGCCCACGCCGATGTCATTGCGCGTGGGGATGATGTGCACGAGCCGTGGGTCGTCCTTGTATTCATCAATGGCCTCGGTTGTGCCGTCGGTGGAATGAAACTCGGGTCCGTTCTCCACGATGAAGACATTGTATTTGAAATTCGTTACCTGCGACAACGCACTGTCGATGGCATCGCGGATGGTACGGATACGATTGCGTACGGGAATCATAATCGTTGCCTCATATTCGAACTCCTCCTCATCAAAGTTCACCTCCTCGAATTTTGGTGGCAGATACCCGCCGATCTCCTTTAGATGTTCGGTGCATGCCTGCTCCATCTCGATTTGCGAATCACGATTGCGCGGATCCACATAGTCGAAAAGTTTCTCGCCTGTCTTGCGTGTATCAAGTTCAACCTCCGAATAGAGGTACTCATTGATATGCTCAATGCTGTATTTCTCTACCAACTTTAGGCGGAGATCATAAAACCCGGCTGACTGATATTCGGCCTTCATTCTCGACACAGATTCTTTCAGCGCATCCGTACGAAAGAGAATGACGGAGCCGAAGTCGAAGTCATCGCGCAGACTGCCGAACTGATAATCGATAACCGGTGCTTCGGTGCGCGTGCCGTCGGCCGATACGTTGTAATGGTCGGCATAGAGCATGGCGGCTCCTGTGCCCTCTGCAATCTGAACCATCCTCTCCAGAGCGAGATAGCCCATGCTGATATATTGGCTTTTGAGAAAGAAGAGGGCATAGGGTGCCTTAACGATATCGGCAATCATCTGGATCGTTTCGGTGGCGGTCATAGATAACTCTACGATTGTCACATCATTTACAATCTTTAAGGCATCAAGGGTTTGCGTATTCTTATCAGTCTCCTCTTCGATACCCATAGGCACGAAGCAGTCAATCAGTTTCTCCATAGTTTTTACATTGAAATTATTTGAAACAAAGTTACGAAAAAAAGCAATCACCCTCAGAGGGGGCAATTGTAATTTAATGATAATTAAAGATTGTGGATAAATGGGGCGGATTCCATAAGTAAGTGCAAAGTTAGGCAATTCTGTCGTTAGTCATGTCTGCGGGTTTTGAAAATCCATTTTTCTGACACAGTTTACTTTACACTCTCTCAACTTGCTGGGTGCCATTGCTGCATTGTTATTTTCCAAAGAAGCCGAGCATCAATGTACAAAGAGCATTAGACACACAACTTGCACTGTTCTAAATTCATCGAACTCACGTTATTTTAATAAGGAGATGGCAAGAGCTAAACTGTAATATTTGGTTTCGGCATCATCGGCACGTGAAGGAAGTACCACAGGTACGGATGAGCCTTGCAAAATACTGGCAACGTGTGCCCGGCCAAACAGAGTGATCGATTTATGGAAGGTGTTGGCGCTCTCTATCTCGGGGAAGATGAGGGCATCTGCCTCACCTGCTATGCGCGAGCGGATGCCTTTAGTCATCATGCTGTCGTAGGAGCAGGAGGTCTTCAAATCGAGCGGACCGTCTACAATGCATGCGCCGAATTCACCTTTGTCTGCTAACTCTATGATTTCCCGATAGCCTGCGGTAAAGGGAAAGAGGTGTTCGTTCACCCTTTCCACGCAATGGATGAGTGACAGCCGAGGCTCCTCGATGCCGAGGGCATGGCACAGTGTCACTACATAGTGTACCTGTCGGATGCGTTGTTGTTGTGTGGGGAAGGGGATGACAGCGGCATCCGAATAGAAAAGAAGTTTGTGATAGTGAGGCAGATGAGCACAGCCGATCTGCGTGAGCAGGCTTCCCTCCTCAAGCAATCCGCCATGATGCTTGAGGATGGCTCGCAAGAGTGTATCCGAATGGATAAGCCCTTTCATAATCATATCTATCTCGCCTGCCTGTACCATCTCCACCACCTGTTCGGCTGCGGCCTGTGGATTTTGACGGTTATCCACGATCACGGGCTTGATAAAGCCTTCTTTGGTGGCACGATGTACGGCCTTAATGGTGGAATCGTCATTGGGATTCACGACACCTACGCGTTTGCAGATGCCTTTCCTGCGGAGTTGGGCAATGAGCTCGGCAAAGTTGGCGAGATGATTCATTGGGGCACGGAATGGAAGAATGCAGTTAGTTCAATGCCGTATTCTTCTTGTTGATGTATGCGGCAAAGGCTTTGTCGTATGCGGTGAACTGCTCTTCGGTGCGCAGCCCGAGATGTTTGCGCAATCCTTTATAATAAGATGCGACCTTCTTTTTAATTACTGCCTTGTCGGTATTGGCTGCGTAAATCTTATCCAAGTCGATATACATCTGGGGTAGAAGCGTGTTGAGAAAGTCCAGATCTCCCGTGTATGCCTCGGCGGGAGTATCGGCTACTGCGGTTGTAACCTCTGCGTTTGGAGCAGGATTCTCCGCAGGTGCCACATTGGTTGTTGCCTGCTCCGGAGGGTTGCTTGTATTGGCAGCCACCTCCGTTTGAGGCGGGGTAGCCTCTGTGTCACTACTTTCTCTGTTCAACAAGATATAGGCTGCCACGAATGCCAGCACGGCAACTGTTGCCACGATGATGGCCGGCTTCTTGCTGTTGCCGGAGCTGTTGCTCTCTCGCCTGCGACCTGAATGGCGGGAGTTGAGCGAATCGAGGAAAGCTTTGGTGGAAGTATAGCGGTCGTTACGACCGTAGCTACAACAATTCTCAATGACCTGACTGCACTCTAAACCGAAGCCCATATCTTTCAGCAGGACACCGAGCGAATAGATGTCGGTACGGGCATCCGGCGCTACAGTGCCGTCCTTAGCTTCCGGAGCGATGAATTTGAGATCTGAAGCTGGCTGGTGCATGCGATCGGCATAACGTTGATGGAAGTTCAGTATCTTCACATTGTCGCCCGAATTGGTGATGAAGATGGCAGAAGGAGTGAGTGCACCATGCACTAATCCCTTGTCGTGCATGAAGCCCAAAGCCTCTGCCACCTGACGAACGACACGTTTCTTCTCGTCGCTGCTGTGGCCTTCTTTCAGAAAATCGGTCAACGAGCGGCATGTTTCCCATTCCATCTCGATGCAAGTGCCATATCCCTCCACATCTTTCATGGTGAGATACTTGATGATGTTGGGGTGATCCACCTCGTGATACTTATCATATTCAGCTTTCAGTGCCTTCTGATATTGGGGCTTATCTTGGTAGGCGGGCTTCAATCCTACATAAAGAACATTCCTGCCACCGTCAACGGCAGTCTGCAACATATTGATGCCGAAGGTCTTAATTTCATTGGTTTCTGTCATGTATATGTGTAGTTGAATGGTTTATTTTTCTTCCATCGGGAACAACCCATAGAGGTTTGCATCGATCATATCGGTCACTTTACGGAAATCTTCAGGCGTATCCTCGAAACTGATGTTATCGCCGTCGATGATAATCAGGTCACCTTTGTAGTTGGCTATCCAGTTTTCATAACGCTGTTGCAGGCCTGTGAGATAGTCAATGCGGATGCTCTTCTCAAAATTGCGGCCTCGTTTCTCAATGTGTTTCACCAGCGTAGGGATGGAACTGCGGATATAGATCATGAGCTGTGGCAGCTTGACGAGCGACATCATGAGGTCGAACAGATCCGAATAGTTATTAAAGTCGCGGTCGCTCATATAGCCCTGCTCGTGCAGGTTGGGGGCGAAGATGCGCGCGTCCTCGAAAATCGTACGGTCCTGAATGATGGTTTCTGTACTCTTGGAAATCTCCACCACCTCCTTGAATCGCTTGTTGAGAAAATAGATCTGGAGGTTGAACGACCATCGGTTCATATCGTTATAGAAGTCGTTCAGATATGGATTGTTCTCCACGGGCTCAAATCTCGGAACCCAGCTATAACGCTTAGCGAGCATCTTGGTCAGCGTAGTTTTGCCACTTCCTATGTTTCCGGCTATTGCAATGTGCATGATAATTATGTGGATAAAGGCCAGCCCGCACTATCCGTATGGGGTGGGGCACATATCGGCCTGATGATTATTTGAATAATGAGTTGTCTGTGTTTTGTATCTCGGTGAGCTGCTTGTCGATGCGTGTGATGATCGATGCAAAGTCTTCGCGCGAGTGGAGGAAGTCAAGCTCATCGACATCGATGGTCAGCACCCGCCCCTTATACTGGTGGTCGATAAAGTTTTCGTATCGCTGGTTCAGGTTGCGCAGATAGTTGAGCTGCATGTTCATCTCGTAATCGCGCCCCCGCTTGTGTATATTATCCACCAGATGGGGCACGTCGGCACGTAGATAGACCATGAGGTCGGGCACCTTGGCCACCATCATCATCGATTGAAACAGTCCCATGAACGTGTCGAAATCGTCATCGCTCATGTTGCCCATGTCGTGATTGTTGGCCGCGAAGATATACACGCCCTCGAAGATTGAGCGGTCTTGTACGATGGTTTTCGTCGATTTTTCTATTTCGAGCAGGTCGCGAAACCGCTCTTTCAGGAAGAACACCTCCAGATTGAGCGACCACCGTTTGAGGTCTTTATAGTAATCATCGAGATAGGGATTGTGCTGCACACTCTCCATACGCGGCATCCATCCGTAGTGGCGCACGAGCATATTGGTGAGTGTGGTCTTGCCGCTTCCTATGTTTCCTGCAATAACAATGTGCATGGTGTCTCGTTTATTTCCTCAATGCTAAGTTGTAATTATAGTAATTGCGGTCACCCGTGATGTCTTTCACCACCTTGAGGAATGGCGGGAAGTTCACGTCTTCGGTATCGGTGATGCCCTTGGTTTCGAGAATAACCAGACCGCTGAGCTGCTCATTATAGGTGTCGAGTTCAAAGTATTGCCCCTGCCAGATGAAACTCTTACGATGCTTGTAGATGGTGTGGCGGTAGGGATCGGCCTGACTCAGCAGCGACTCATAGAGGGCGTTGCTCACCTGCCGCTCCGTCTCCACTTGTTCGTGGCGGTTGATATTCTTTTTCATCGTGTGCACATTCACGCGCTTGCCGTCCACCCAGTCGCGGCGGCGCAGACGCACCTCGCTGTCGGGGTCGGCCACCAGATAGGTCTGCGTGATGTCGCTGTCGATGGTGGCAGGCATCTCGCCGCACACCTCCACGATGTATTTACGCTCCTCTGTGATGGGTTGCGGCAGACCGAGCACCGACGAAATCTCTTTCAGTACGCGGTTGAGCTTCGCGTCGAAGTCCTGATGATTGTTGATGACGCGCAGATGCGGGTGGGCACGCCATGCGTCGACCACCTTTTTGTCCAGCTCGCGCGCAATGCGCAGCCCCTCTTCATTCTTCTGCTCCAGTCGCTGCGCATTGTTGCTTGTGGTATAGAACTCTTCTGCGCCATCGGCGGCCGATACGAGGTGAAGCACGGCATCATAGCGGTCGAGCAGCGCCTGTGTGCTGGTGCCGATGAGGCTTGTGATGTCATCCCACATCTTGGGCTTCATATAGGCCGAAATGTCCATTGTGCCACGGTCGCACACCACGACGGCAGGCCCGTCGAGCTGCTCGGCTATCTTGGTGAACTTATCTTCGAGTGCAAGTTGTATTTCGAGTGTGGCCTTCTCGCCTTCATAGAAAAAACCGGAGTTCTTCGTCAGATAGTCCATACCCGCCTGAGTGAACATGGTGGGTACCTCGGGAATGGTGAACACCTTGAAGCCCAAACTGGAGAAATGGTCAATCACCTTGACCAGTGCAGTGGTCTTGCCGGCGCATGGCCCACCCGTCAGCACAATCTTCTTTATATCTTTCATTTTCCTGTCAGCGTGTCATGACTAACGTTAACACAAGGCAAAGTTAATCAATTTATCATGATGGTACAAATAAATAGGTATAGAAATGTAAAAAATCAGGGCAGGGAGAAGTAGTGAGACTCCGAATTATCTTGACAAACACCCTCTGTAGAATTGCGTGTAGCAAAATTGAAAATCTTTTGTCCGAAATACGCGAAAATTAGAGGGGTTTACGTAAATCGCGGAGCATTAGCGAGTTATACGCGAAAAGTAAGAATATGCCATAGATATTCATCTTTTCGTCTTGCGATAGCATAGGTTTCGCATCGCGAAAGCACCCTTATCGCGATGCGAGAACATTGAGATCGCACTGCGATTAGGCCGTTATCGCGATGCGAAAGCTATGCTATCGCAACCCTATCCCGAAAATTTCGACCTTCCGCGACCTGAATCTTGCCCAACCGCCCCGATTTTCCGCTCTAGAATGAACGAAAATCTGAACAAAAAAACTGTAATGAATTCTTGACAGTTTTAGGGGGAGAGGGGAGTGAGGAGAGGGGAGAGAGAAATGTTTTGCGGGTGTTCAGGCAAAACAACTGCTGGAGCATTCTCTCTCCCCCTTTCCTCTTTCCCCTTCCCCCCCGGACAGACATAAGAATATATTTTGCCTTCCTTACAGAAGGCGGATGCGAGAAGATGAAAAGATGAAAACGTGGCTTAGCAGAGTACTGTCTTGACTCCTTAACTTCTTAACTCCTAAAATCCAATGAAGATGATTGTTAAAACTCCGAAAAGTTTTTGGATTATTTTACCGTAATGTTTTATCATGCGAAAGATAAGCCGTATCTTTGTGACTCTATATAATCAGTTAGTAATGCCCCAACAACAATCATCGGTCAAGGAGCGTGTCGGCGAGCAGTTGAAAGAGCCGCGGCGCTATAAGGTGATCATATATAATGATGACTTCACGACGATGGATTTCGTGGTGCTGATTCTCCGTAATGTGTTTTTCAAGTCGGAGATGGAGGCGCAGGCACTCATGATCACCGTTCACAAAGGCGGGTGGGCAGTTGTGGGTATTTATAGTTATGACATGGCATGCTCAAAGGTGGAGAAGGCCACGGCGATGGCTCGTGAGCAGGGATTCCCTTTGAGATTGTCTTGCGTGCCGGAGTAAGGGAGGACAAACAGATATGGGAACATCAAAAAGCATCACACAGGCTTATTATTACGCACAGAAATTGGCTAAGGACAACCGTCATGAGTTCATTTGGCCGGAGCACTTGCTCTATACCTTGCTCATGGAGCAGCGGTTTCAGGAGGCATTGGCAGCCAATGACATCAGTTTTGAGGAGATGATGTGGGAGTTGGACAGTTGGCTTCCCGAGCAGGAAAAGCTGCCTGAATGGATAGAACTGGAGCCCACGCCCTCATATCAGTTTGGCGAGATGTCGAGAATGGCTTTCAGCATGGCATTGTCGGCAGAGCGGTCGGAGGTGGGCGTGACCCATTTCATGGCAGCCATGATGCAACTTCACGATTCTCAGGCGGCATACGTGCTGAACAAATATGTCACGGACAAAGGCGAGTTTGAGGCGGCTCTGATCAAGTTCTACCCGAGTAGCGATGAGGGTGATACTTTCTCGTTTGGCAATGATGACATGTCAGACTATGGCGATGACGGTTTTGATGATTACGGGCAGGAGGCCGAAACCCCATCGGAGGAGGCATGGCGCCAGATGGTGACCTGTATCACCGATCAGGTAGACAGGCACAATCCGCTTATCGGGCGCGATGTGGAGCTGGAGCGCACCATCGAGATTCTCTCGCGCAAGGATAAGAACAATCCTCTGCATGTGGGGGAACCAGGCGTGGGCAAGACAAATATCGTCTACGGACTGGCAGAGCGAATCAGGCGGGGTGAGGTGCCGGAGGGGTTGAAGAAATGCCGCATCTATCAGATGGATATGGGGTCGATGTTGGCTGGCACACAGTATCGTGGTGACTTTGAAAAGCGTATGAACATGGTGATGCAGGGTGTCAGCCGCGAGGGCAATGCCATCGTCTATTTAGATGAGATTCACAATATTATCGGAGCCGGCCGTACCAACGACGGTGGCCCGGATGCTTCGAACATGCTCAAGCCCTATCTCGAACAGGGCGACATCCGTTTCATCGGCTCTACCACTTATGAAGAATACAACAAGCACTTCGCCCGTCAGGGTGGTATCGTGCGTCGATTCCAACAGGTTGATATCCTCGAGCCGTCGGTCGAGGATGCCATCAGCATCTTGAAAGGATTGCAGGGCAAATACGAATCGTTTCATGGCGTGTGCTATAAGGATGAGGCTATCGACTATGCCGTTAGGGCAAGCGCTAAGTACATATCCGACCGATTCCTGCCCGACAAGGCCATCGACCTCATGGACGAAGCGGGCGCCTATCGCAAGATTCATCCGCTGAAGGCTAAGCAGCAGCTGGTGACGAAAGATTTGGTGCGCCGGATTCTGGCGAAAGTATGTAAAATCGATGCCGTGGTGATGAAAGAGGAGGATAATGCCTCGCTTAAGACACTGCGTAAACGCATCGCGGCGAAAATCTACGGGCAGGACGAGGCAGTGACGCAGGTGGTGGAGGCTGTACAGATGAGCAAGGCAGGATTGTCGGAAGACAACAAGCCGCTGGCCAGTCTTCTGTTTGTTGGTCCCACGGGTGTGGGCAAGACGGAGGTGGCGCGTGTGCTGGCGAAAGAACTTGGTGTAGAACTTGTGCGCTTCGACATGAGCGAATACACAGAGAAGCATGCTGTGGCGAAGCTGATTGGAGCGCCTGCCGGATATGTAGGATATGAGGATGGCGGTTTGCTGACGGCAGCCATTCGCAAGTCGCCCAACTGTGTGCTGCTGCTGGACGAGATAGAAAAGGCGCACCAAGACATCTATAACATCCTGCTGCAGGTGATGGATTATGCCAAGCTGACGGATAACAGGGGGCAGAAGACCGACTTCCGCAACGTGGTGTTGATTATGACTTCCAACGCCGGAGCGCAGTTTGCGTCGCAGGCCAATGTGGGTTTCAGCAGCAAGGTGAGCCGTGGTGAGGCCATGCTCACACAAGTGAAGAAGATGTTTAAGCCGGAGTTCATCAACCGCCTGTCGTCTGTCGTGGTGTTCCGTGATATGGACAAGGCGATGGCGACGCTCATCTTGAACAAAAAGATTGGTGAGTTGGGAGACATGCTGAAAGCCCGTCATGTCGTGATGAAGCTCTCAAAAGATGCTGCCGAACGCCTCCTGCGCGAGGGATTTACCCCCGAATATGGTGCGCGCGAGATAGACCGTGTGATTGCCCGCCGCCTCAAACCGCTGCTCATGCGTGAGATACTCTTCGGTTCGTTGCGCAAGGGCGGAGAGGTCTTGATCGGTTTGGAAGGCGAAGGTTTCGTTCTTCATCAAGCCACGACGGAGCGAAAAGTGGCTGCTACCTGACGTAAGCGAATAATTTCACGCTTTTCTTCTTATGCGTGATGTCTATACATGGTGAACCCCAAAAGTTTTTTGACTAACTTTTGGGGTTCACTTCAGAATGGCACTTTTATCTTTTTTCCTCAACGGAATGTCCTCACGTTGAGCCTTAGTCTCTCAGACAGCTGTCGAGTGCAGCCTCAATAGCCTCACGGTCCATATTGCGACCGATGAACACGAGCTTCTGCATACGGTCGCCGTATGTATCATCCCACTCTCTTTTCACCTTAGGATTTTGCTCGATGAAGTCCTTGAGCTGCTCCTCGGGCATCGTGGCATACCATTGTCCTGCATTGGTAATGTTGAACTGTCGTCCGGCTTGCTCAAAGAGATAGCAGGTGTCCAGCTCGTCGCGGAAATAGCATATACCCTTGGCTCGGATTACGCTTCTGGGCCATTTGGTGGTCACCATCTCGTCGAAGCCGGCGAGGTCCATGGCCTTGCGACGGTAATAGACAAAGGTCTCGATGCCATACTCCAAAGCCTCTCCCGACTCCTCATTGTGCAAATGATGGTGGTGGTGGTGCCCATGATGCCTCTCATGCTCCTCGTCGTCATGCTCGTCATGATGGTGCTCATGTTTCTCCTCTTCTTCTTCCTCATGATCGTGAGCCTCCATAGCCTCAATCCAGCGGGCAGAAGTCGCCACTTTCTCAAAGTCGAAGTTATGGGTATTGATGAGCTTCTCCAGATCGACGTTGCCATAATCGCTCTCGATGATCTCCGCCTTCGGCTGAATCTCGCGGATGATGCCCTTGAGATGTGCCAGATCTTCCTTGCTAATCTCCGATGCCTTGTTGAGGATAATGATGTTGCAGAACTCGATTTGTTGAATTACAAGGTTTGCCAAGTCTTCCTCGCCGATGTCCTTTTTCTGCAATTCCTCGCCCAGTCCGAATTCATCGCGCATGCGCAGGGCGTCCACTACGGTCACGATGGAGTCGAGACGGGCTACGCCGTTTTTCACCAGCTCGGGTGCAATGAGCTTGGGATAGGTGCTGAGCGTCTGTGCTATGGGGGCGGGTTCGCAGATGCCGCTGGCCTCGATCACGATGTAGTCGAAGCGCTTCATATTGATAATATCGTTGAGCTGGTTCACGAGATCCATTTTCAGTGTGCAGCAGATACATCCGTTTTGCAGAGCCACCAGACTGTCGTCACCCTGACCCACGATGCCACCTTGCTGTATCAGGTCAGCGTCGATGTTCACTTCACCGATGTCATTCACGATAACGGCAAATTTAATTCCTTTCTCATTAGCAAGAATGCGGTTGAGAAGTGTGGTCTTGCCTGCGCCCAGATAGCCGGTGAGAAGCAGCACGGGAGTTTCTTGTATGTTCATATCTTCCTGTTTGTTGTTTTTATAAATTGACTGAAATGTTACCGACAGAGATACAAATACCATGCCAATAGCAGCATTCGGTCAGCTCTTTTTTCTCTGATTCAGTATTGTGCTGAACATTTCAAAAATCCGGAAAACCGTCCTGACGACGCTCCCGGTTCATCGCTTCTGCTCTGCCGTCAGGCAGAAACGGCGGCGTACACCGTTCGGTGTGCATGCGTACGTCGTTCGGTGTACGCACGTGCGTCGTTCGGTGTACGTGCATACGTCGTTCGGTGTACGTCATCGTCCGGGTGAAGAGCGATGATGCGACGGGTATAGAGGTGGCGGCGTAGATATTGTTTCGGATTACAGACATATTGCGATTATTCCGAGTGCATGGTCACCTCTATCCGGCGGTGGCTGTCGTTGATGTCTCTTGCCATCTGCCGGATGTCGGCACCGGTAACGTTCTGCACCATCGTCACATAGTCGCGGTCGTAATCAATACCGTAACGCAGTTCGTTGTATATCACGTAATCCCAATAGCTGTTGGTTATGGCAGCCTGTGCATACTGTTTGGTGAGATACTCCTTCACCTTGTGCAGGCTCGCGGGCTCGGGCCCTTTGTGCGCCAAATGCTCAATCTGCCGGTAGATGATGGGGATAACCATGTCATACTTGTCGGGGTCTGTGGTAAATTGAATCTTCAGTGTGCTCGTGGGCGATGAGGCCTTATCGATACCAGCCTCCAGACGCACCCCATACACCCCGCCTTTCTCCTCGCGCACACTGTCTGTGTAGGCTATGGACAGACAGCGCTTGAGCATGTCGAGTATCAGGTCATTCTTTGCCGTAAACGGCTCATCCCATGAATAGATTATCGTCACCTTGGAGAGTGGCGTCTTCATTTGTTTTTTCCAAGTATAGGTCTTGTCGATGTTGCGAATGTGAGGGTAGGTATCGGCAAAGGTCTCTTTCTTTCCCGTCGACGGCAGGGTGGCGACGTATTGTTCCAACAGCGGGCGGAGCGAATCGGGGTTGAGGTTTCCGATGACGATCATCTTGAAATTGGAAGCATTGCTGAATCGCTCCTTATAGATTTGCAGGATGCGGTCGTACGACACTTTGTCAAGCGTTGCAGCCTTGATGGGCTGCACGCGAGGACTGTTGGCATAGACGATTGAGGCAATGGAATCGTTGTAGCTCACGTTGGGGCTTGCCTCCCTATTGGTGAGGAAGGAGCGCATGCGGTCTATCTCGCCGGTGAAGGCGGTGTCGTCGCGTCGTGGCTGGGTGAAGTAGAGATGCAGCAGCTGAAACATGGTCTCGGCATCTTTGACAGATGACGTGCCATTGAGGCTCTGGGTCTCGTTCTTGACGCTGATACCGACTTTGGCAGTTTTGCCGGTCAGCATCTTGGCCAGCGTATTGGCATCGAATTGTGCCACTCCTCCTTCGGTGATGGCTGTGCCGATGAAACTGAAGTTGGGCACATCCTCATCCGGATAGAGCGACGTGCCGCCTTCTCCGAAGAATCGCATACTGACCTGATCCTTCGCATAATCGGTAGGTTTGAAATAGACCTCCACACCGTTGCTAAGCGTGAACACAGTTGTGCCATGCTTCCCCTTGCGCTCCTTGACTATGCGTCCTTTTTCGGGGAGCTGCGGCATGAGTGAGGCATCGGGAGTCTTTTCCACGTAGGGTTCGTAGGCCTTACTTTGGGCTTCAGTCACAAACTGTTCCAACTGCTGATCGGTAGGCATAGCGAAGCCCGGCTTGTCGGGGGCATACACGGTCATGACCTGATTCTTGTCGGATATGGCTTCTTGTGCAGCCTTGTTGACGTCGGCAAGGGTTACGTCCTTATCAAACTGTTCTGCCAGTCGTAGGTCGTAGGCTTCTGTCGTCATAGGTTCATAGTCGAGGAAATTTCGTTGTGCTTTCTTGACGTAATAACTGTTTCGTCGGTCATTCCGTTCATTGTATAGACGTGATAGAAGTTTTGCCCTATGAACCTTGGCTCTGTCAAGCTCTCCCTGTGTGAAGCCATGCTGGCGAATGCGCTCAAGGGTTCCGACGGCAGCATCGAAAGAACCTTTAATGTTTTCCTGACGTGCACCGAAACTCAGTCTCATCGCATCTTTATCTCTTGCTATAAGGAATTTCCCCATACCGGCGGAGAGGCTGAGGCACGGTTTGGGCTCGTGTGCCTGTACCTCTTGCATACGCTCTGTAATCATATAGGTGATGAGATCGTCAATATATTCATCGCGCTGGTATTTGACAGACATCTTCTCTTTGTCGGGCGTTGCATCGCGCTTCATATACAGGGTGACAAGCATGATGGGCTGTTCGGCATCTTTGAGCGATGCAATAATCATTTTGTCGTTGTCGGGAACAGTATAATAGATACGCTCTGCAGCATTCTCCGGCATAGGAATATTGCTGAATGTCCTGATGATTTTTTGCTCCATTCGGTCTACATCAATATCGCCCACGACGATGACGGCCTGTAGATCTGGGCGATACCATTTGTTGTAATAGTCGCGCAGGTCTTGATAAGGAAAGTTATCTACGATGTCCATATTGCCGATAGGGAGGCAGTCTTCATATTTAGAACCCTTGTAGATGATAGGCAGAGCCTCCTCCATGAGCCGTTGCGAGGCCATGCCCGCACGTCTGTTGCGCCATTCCTCGTGTATGACACCGCGCTCTTTGTCAATCTCTTTGTCGGTGAGATTGAGGTAATGGCTCCAGTCGTGCAAGATGAGCAAGCAGCTGTCCACCACGTTTTCTTGGGTAACGGGCACTGCAGATATGTTGTACACCGTTTCTTCTACGGACGTGTAGGCATTTAGGTTTGTGCCGAACTTGATGCCATGCGCTTCGCACCAGTGTACGATGCTTGGCGATTGCGGAGTGTCTTGGAAGTTTTTGGTTCCGTTGAATGCCATGTGTTCAAGGAAATGAGCCAGTCCTCTTTGGCGTGGCTCCTCCAAAATGGAGCCTACACGCTGGGCGATGTAGAAATCGGCAATGCCTGCTTCCTTAGCATTGTGACGGATATAGTAGGTCAGTCCATTCTTTAAATGTCCTATGCGATAGCTCTCGTCGGACTCGATCTCTTGGGCTTTGACCATTTGAGCAATCAAAGCAAGATAGAATAATACGGCTATTATCTTTTTCATCAATTATGGGGATTAGTAATAAACGCTGGGGTTGGGTTATTTAGAATGTACACCCGATGCTGGCACGAAGCAGAGTTCTGTTGTGACCTTCCATATAGATGTCACTGTCATTGGACTTATGATAGGTGAAGTCGGCTACTGCGTATGTCTTCATGCGTGTCTTGGGAAATATAAAAGAATATTTGACCGCAGTGCGAATCTTATACTGCGGGGCTGTGAGATAAGTATAGTTGCGATGGAGATAAGCTGTCATCTCGGCTGGAGCCGTCTGCTTGTCAGAGGGGGGAGCCATGATGCCGTCATAACAGATGTCGCCCGTGCCACTGTGGAAAGAAAAACCTAAAAGAATGCCGAGTATGCCTTTCCCTATCTGTATGTTGCGGTTAGCCTGCACTGTCCATTCGGTTGTCTTGAGATGTTGTCGCCTGAAGTAGGGGTATATATAAGCTGTTTGCTTGCGTTGCCCCCACAGATAGCCTGCAGTCAATGTCCATGTCGGTAACAGATGCCGAATGCCGTAATGCCCCGTATAAGTCACTCCGCCATTCGCCCAAACCTTATTGGCCATCTTTGTCGGAGTGAAATATTGATAGTAGTTGGCTGTGCTCACTTTGTCGCGTTCATTTCGATAACTGTTGCTGAAGTTCTCAAGATTCTCAATGTCAACGGCTATATCAAGGCTGTGAAGTGATGTTGCCTGCTTCAACGAAAGTCTTCCTTTGTATTCGTATCCTCTGCTCTCATGCTGGTTGTGTGAGATAGAATAGGTCGACTTCTTGCCATAATATCCGCTACGATGCCGATAAGTGAAGTCGTTATACCATGAAAGTCGTGAGGTAATGTTGAGACCGAGTTGTGCTCCTATGCCGTGGTAACTGCAGAAGAAAGGCGTTTCAGTGTTTTTATCAGTATATCCGTTTTCGCCGAATGTTTCCACGATACCCATATAGGCGCCATATTCGATGAGCGTGCGGTAATTTTTGTCTTCGCTGCCGTAGAGAGAGAAAGCGATGCTCTCTGTGTGACGGCGATAGTAATAGTTGATTCCTAAGGACAATATGTTTTTAACGGGTATATAGAAGCCTGTGGTGAAAGTGATGTCCATTAGGCTGTTTCTATGTCGGAGGTCTTTGTATTTGGCAAGATTAGCGGCGGTGAAATCCATTTTGGCACCCCATACAATGCTTTTACAGATATCATAGCTGATAGCGCCTGTAAGGTTATAGGTATCGAGATGTTTCTTTCCTGCATTCGTGAGAGAATCTTCGATGAGATCGAAAGGCATGCGCGAGGAATTGATGAAATAGCTACCTGCCATGTCATGCCCTGAGAAGTTGTTATAGCTCATGCTTCCATACATCACAATACGGTGGGTGAGGCGATAGAATGATTCCACCTTAGCCTCCAAATCCAAAGCATTGGGAGATTGGCTGATGTCATGGAAATGACCGCTTTGCTTCTCTATGCTGATTTGAGCGTTAGACAGGTGGGATATGGCAAATCTTGTCAGTCCGCCGGCATTTTGGCTGGTGAGCCACGGGTCGGCGGTCTTGACAAAGGAATAGTCCTCCATAAGCAGACTGTCACTTTGAGCATAGAGCTGGGCAGAGCAAAGAAATGCTCCGCCCAGTATCATGATATAAGGAAATAAACGCTTCACGTTATATTTATGCGATACGCTTTAGAATGATTATTCTCCACGGAGCGAACATTTCTGGCGTTCGTGGAAATCGCTTGTAGAATTGTTGGTATCTTGGAACACAATGTGTGCCCCTTTCTTCATGGAGGCTTCGGCATCGATACCACTTGGATCGGTAGAGGAATCCACTCCTAACGAGTAGTTGTACACCAACAGTCCGGCATTCTCCGGCAGCGCTTCTGTTGCCTCCTTGTTTACATTGCGATAGAGCACGTGTCCGAGTTTGTTGGTCAGGTCTATATGGCCGGCATCGATATCGGCAGTGAGGCGCTTCATACATTGCGTAAGTTTCTCCTTGTTCCACACCTCGACACCATCGATGACCCATTCGCGTTCAACCTTCACGCATCTCCATACGCCGGAAGCATCATAGCCCGGGTTATACCAATAGTTATCAGCATTTTCTGCGAAACTAACCGGGGTTACACCTTTCGTCTGGAAAATGAAGACGGCTGGGCTCACGACACTGAAAGGCCATGCATTGCCCTGTCCGTATTTCACGGTCTTCAGGTAATGAGAGGTAGGAATAACATCGGCAGGAGAAGGGTAATATCTTGGGTTGTTATAGAAATTGTTGCTTTCTGATGTTCCTCCGCCACCGTATGTCGGGTCATACATGCAGTAATAATCTTTGTTGGCATAGTTCACAGAGTTGGTTACAGTCTGTGTGTTGTCGATGGCGCCGACAACATTAACCACAATTTGAGAATAGGGCTGGATAGTAAGAGGCGCTTGGAAATACCAGATGCCGTTTTGTGCGGGAATCCACGTTTCATCCTCATAAATCAATTTTCCGTTGTTATAAAGATAGCTATTGCTGTTTGCTTCTGCATTATAGCTTGTACCTATACCCACACACAGGTTATTGAGTACGGCTACCTGACTGCAATTGTTGTAAAGGATGATACATTTGTCGAACTGGAAGTTTGAGGAGTTGTCGTCTGCCATTACACCTCCGTTATAAATCTCCTTGATCAATACTTGGTCTGCGTTCTGGTCGGGTGTGAAGAAGTTTACTTTCTTAACAGCCGATGTCGCAATGGTATCCATGGTTCCATCCTCGTGCGTGATCACCATGTTCCAAGTTTGTGCATTGATATTGGCAGCCATAGAAAGGAGGGTCACCAATGATAGTATAAGTTTTTTCATATTCTTTCTGTTTTTGATCGTGATTTAAAAGTTACTTGTTCATGATTTTGTAACCCCTTGTTGGAGTTTTCAAGATATAGATACCCTTCGGAAGCGAAGATAGGTCTATTGTCACATCGCCATCGACCGATGCCTGCTGGGAGCTTACGGCTTGTCCCTTGATGTTGTAGACGGTGACACGGCTGCCAGCTTTGAGTCCCGTAAACTTAGCTTCTCCAAACGCGATGGTGGGGCGTGTATCCGAGTCGGTGGGAGTTGTGACGGTCTTGATACTTGTTGTCACCTGCTTTGTGATGAAGTGATAATCGGTCACATCGGTCATGCTGAGTGTCAGCGCATCATCATTGCATGTCACGGTGAGAGAGTCACCATTAAAGGTAATAGTGGGGGCATCAGCCAGTTCAAACTGACTTTCAGTAGCGTCTGCATGAGAGACGACCAGATACTGCACGTCAATCGTCTTGCTCTCGTCTGCCCGAAGATTCCCTACGGGCAGCAAAGTGAGTATTAACGCCAGTATGCGAAAGATGTTTTTTTTCATACGCATTGGTTCTAAAATGATTATATTGCTGTTATTAGTCAGTGCATTGCTTTAATGCACTATTCTCTTTTTCGATACGGTGAGTTGCAGATTGATGTTGTTTGTGCTGTCCGGCGAGATCACCACCTGACTCTTTACACCATTATAGATATATCGGTAATCGTATGTGAGATGGATGCCTGATGACATGATCTCGTACAATCCTGATGGCACATTGAAATGCGCCACGCCGGCGGCATCGGTGGAGTCAACGAATGTGGACCTGTTGGCGTCTGTCAATTCGACACGGGCACCGGCGTATGGCTCAATGGTGTTGCTGGGATAAACCAACTGAACGCTCACGCTGTTGAGTTCCTGTGTCTCCTCGTAATCGCAGGCCACAAAGATTGTGACGAGGCATATACATGTTGCAATAATCTTTTTCATATCTTCAGCTTTAATGAGAGGCCGTAGTAGAACTTCGGAATGTATCCGCTATTAAATAAGGTAGTCTTCAGTCCTGTTCTCGAAGACTTTACGTGCCCCATATTATTAAAAAAGTTGTTGGCATAGAACGACACCGATACATGATCGCCAATCTCTTTGGTAACAGACAGATTGGCTGAGAAATACTGTGACAAACGGTTGGGGTTCATGGTGTAGGCATAGTTCGATTTCTTTACCAGTTGTGCCAGCTGGTTGTAGAGAGTTCTGTCGTTATCGCGTGCCCACTCAAATCGCTCTGCAAAAGGAATCAGCTTGTTGGGGTTATCCCATGTGCTGTAATATTCGGGATAGATTGCAATATACGTGTCTCGCTCTGTTCCGGTATAGGGAGTGCCGAAATAGTCCTCTGCATTTGCTATGACGATACCACGCGTGCCCGTGCTAAGTTCGCTCAAAGGCTTGTCATAATAGTAGAGTGACGACTCTAATCGCAGGGTTACAATGAGGCGGATTTTGGGGATATGGGTTGACAGTGTGGCATTGAGATTGACCTGCTTGTTGATGCTTCCATTCGACACCGTGCCCGAGGATGCAACGGCAAGCGATGTCGATGATGAGCCGCGGTAATAGCCCACGAGAGGATAGGACGAGTAGGTGGAGTTGCCGCTGCTGGTCTGTGCTCCTGCAAACAGCGTCTCGTCAAGTCCTTTGTAGTAATAGTAGTTGCCATCTAGGCGCAGCGTTGTACGGAGGGGTTTGATCTGCGGGAAGTCGATGATCCATTCCAGTCCATAGCGCTCCACAGGAGAACCGTTGATGTATTGGCGGTTGGTGTTGTAAGCTTGCCGACTGCTGTAGGCAAGTTCGATGGGCGCCACCACGCCACTGGCGTCGGTCAGCGTCACCACACCTGTCTGCTCGTCAATGCTGTAGCGGCGGTTAGCAGATGCTATACCGCTATTCTCTATGGCTGCTTGTGTGGTCATCTTATAATTATAAGGTGTGTAGTGCGTGATGGCGGTATAGGGATTCATCGTCCTATGATAGAATCCAGAGATGGAGATCTTGGTGCCGGCTAAAGTCATCTCCACCCCGATATCGGTCTGATTGGTATATTGCCATTTCAGTTCACTGTTGTAAAGTGCTTTGGAAGGATAGGTGTAATAGGCATAGAAGGCTTTATTATCTGCCGTGCTGCCCGGTGTGAATGCCAGCACGTCGGAGTAGGAGGACGAAGGATAGAGAATCTGGAATGATGGGAGTTTGACCGACTTTCCCCATCCTGCATGCACGCTTAGGTGGCTGACCAGTGCCTTACGGTTGTGCCAAAACACATACTTGGCATTGAAGCGGGGCGAGATGCTGGACACCGTGCCATATTCCGACCGGCTGATCTTAGTGATGTCATTACGGAGTCCGGCCGTGAGCTGAAGGGAAGAAGCCTTTCCTGTGCCAACCGTTATCTTGTCTTCTGCATAGAGTGCCATGTTACGCACCCATGGCAGTTCGTCATAACGATATTCTCTCCATGTCGGGGCATAGCGCATGTTATCGTAATAGGTGCCGCGGCCGTCATTGCCATTCACCTTGTATTCGCCGCCTATCTTCAGTCGGTTCACCACATTCCCCCAACGTTTGTTCCAATCATACTTCAGTGCAAGGTTGTAGGTAATGGGCTTTTGGTCACTGAATTCTAACACATACCAATAGCCTGTGGGACCGAGTATGATGTCGGCATTGGGATTCTCATCATAATCTGTGGCGATGTGGTAGCCTTCGGTCGTGGCGTGGATATAGGGTTGAGTCGATGCGCTGTGTGCATTGTAGTAGTTTTCTGTGCGTTTGTCCTGATAGGTGACGGATGCCTTGAGCGACAGATTGGTAATCCACGACTTGTTGAGCAGCCACTCTATTGACAGGTCGCCGCTGAACATGTTGTCGCGCGATTTGGCGTATGACTCCAGCACATTGTCCGGGTCGGCTTTCGAGTTGTATCCGCCGATGTTTGTTGTCAGTCCGCCATTGAGGGTGAGGGGTGTGCTCTTGGACATGAAAGTGTTGGTATAGTGCAGCGACAACACGTTGCGCTGGTATGAGGTATAGGGTGAGACGGTGTTGGAGAACGACCGCGCATGCTCTAACGACACGTTCAGCATGCCATGATGCCGGCCAAGTTCAAAGCCCTTGTTGACAGCTACTTGCTGTGTGTGCTGGTTAATTTTTCCCTCTATGATGAAAGCAGATATTCCCTTGCGCGTGTTCACTTTTACCACGCCATTGCTCAAATCACCGTATTCTACCGATGGTATGCCCGTGACAATCTCTACGCTCTCAATGTTCGACGAACTGATATTGCGTGTGCTCGACGCCATCGATTCGCCCATCATGGAGTTATTGTTCAGTCTCACGCCGTCCACCTCGATAGCCGTTCCGAAGGAGGCATTACCTTTCTCGCCCCCATCACTTCGCAAGCTGATGCGGTTGTCGTTCATCAGTGTGCTGTTGACGGTCTTTCCGCCCGGAAGCAGCGCCATGATGTCAGAGAGGTTAAGCACCTGCTGATTGTCCAGAGCCTGTCGGTCGATAGTATATGATGTGGTGGCGTCATCACCTTTTCGCCGTGCCACAACCTGCACCTCGTCAAGACTGAGGTTATCCTCACGCAGTTTGATAGTGAGGTGACGCCTGTCGGAAGTGACGTTGAGGGGTAAGGTTGCCGTGGCATAACCCAGACAGCGCACGGTGAGCGAGGTCTTACCTCGCGGCACATGGCTGATGGTATATTCGCCTTTATCATTGGTAATAGCCCACAGACCATTTTCGCTCATCAGGATAGAGGCATATTCTATGGGTTTGCCGCTCTTTGTGTCGATAACCTGCCCGCTCACTGTAAAACCTTGGGAGTAAGACGAAGTGCTTATTCCAAACAGGACATATATCAGGATGAGAAAGATGCGGACGGGCATAACGGAATGATGTATATAATGTTGATAAAAAGAGATACTTTTCGGCAGGGTGCAAAGTTATAACATTTAACGTTTCTATACAATACCTACAAATAATGATTTTTCACATATATGTGCTTTTGAGAGATACCGGAAGATGCTACCGGTTTATGGCTTTTACATACTCATTCCGTCGCATCGGTGCTTCGGTTACGTTTTGGTGCCATCGTATTTCGTTCGGCGTACGTGCGTATTTCGTTCGACGTACGTGCGTACACCGAACGCCGTACACACGTACATCGTTCGGCGTACGATGCGGGGGCATCGTGAAGCGGATGTAATTTTGTCCTTGTCGGGTGAGTATTGGTGCTGAATCGTACCACCGGGAGGTTATGCTTTCAGAAGCTAAAGATTGATATTCTGCGGAAAAGATGTAGAGCGGGTGGTTTTATAACGGTATTGGATAAAAAGAAAAATCCCGCTATCGTTGTAGGAAACAATAGCGGGATTTGTATTTTTGCGTCTTGGCGGCAGGCCTATTCAAAATAGTAGAGGAACTGAGCCTCGCCCTGCAAGGCAGGTTTTCGTTGTCCTTCCACCTCGATGGCAAAGCCGATATAGGCCTTGCAGATGCCACGGAGGTTTTCGATTTGGTTCAACTTTGCGTTCAGGCGAATCTTGTCGCCCTCGATCACGGGTACGCCGAAGCGCATCTTATCCATGCCGTAGTTCACCATCATCTTCAGATTGTTCACCTGAATGATTTCACCCCAGAGGTGGGGCAGGAGCGAGAGGGTGAGATATCCGTGAGCGATGGTCTTCTTATGTGGGCTCTCCACCTTTGCGCGCTCCACGTCCACATGAATCCACTGATGATCCAATGTGGCGTCGGCAAAACTGTTGATGCGCTGTTGATCCACCTGAAGCCAGTCGGAAATACCGAGCGTTTTGCCAAGACAAGCGGCAAACTCCTCGTAAGAGTTGATTACAATTTTTCCCATTTTACCTTTTTCTTAAATGTCTCGATGGTTTGAAATAGGCTGCAAAGGTACGCTTTTTCAGGCATATACGCAAAAAGTCTGTTCATTATTTCCGATATTCCTCTATGGCTTTCCGAACAGATCCATACATCAGCAGGATGCGTTTGGCATGCTCGTAATCCAGTTTGAGCGTCTCGCTGACTATCCGTGTACCACGATCGATAAGTTTCTGGTTGGTGAGTTGCATATTGACCATACGGTTGCCCTGCACGCGTCCCATCTGAATCATTACGGAGGTAGAGATCATGTTGAGTATCATCTTCTGGCCTGTACCCGATTTCATGCGCGACGACCCTGTGACATATTCCGGGCCGACCACCATCTCAATCGCTACGTCAGATACCGCAGCCATCGGTGAGCGGGGGTTGCTCGTGATGCAGGCCGTGAAGATGCCATGCTCCTGACAGGCTTGCAGGGCGCCCACTACGTATGGCGTGGTGCCCGAGGCGGCAATGCCCACCACGGTGTCAAGCCGGGAGATATGGTGTTCTTGCAGTTCCTTCCAGCCGCGTTGGGTATCGTCCTCTGCATGCTCTACGGCATTTCGCAGTGCAGTGTCGCCACCGGCGATGAGCCCGACCACCATTGTGGGCGGCACGCCGAAGGTTGGAGGGATTTCGGAGGCATCGAGCACACCGAGCCGCCCACTCGTACCGGCACCCATGTAAAACAGACGTCCGCCTTTCTTCATACATTCCACAACATGTGCCACGAGTTTCTCAATTTGAGGAATAGTGGTCTCCACGACCTTCGCCACCTTCTGATCTTCTGCGTTGATACCCACCAACAGCTCATGGATGCTCTTCTTCTCCAAGTCGTTATAGAGCGATGGCTGTTCGGTGATGCGGTGAAGCTCTCCCCAAGCCCCTTCGAAAGAGCGCTCGTCTTCTTCGGCAGGAGAGTGAAGTTGCAGGCTATGCCATGTATGTAGGCACGACTTTATCATAGTAAGATATAATTATGGTGGTCAGACTTCTTCTTATCGGGAAAGGCTCAACTATCTATAAAACTCCACCAACCCTTCCATCGGTGCCTGAATGATGCGCCCCAAGTGCATGCTTTCTTCTTTCATCACCTCCTCAAGCGGGGCACGAAAGAAGAGGGCGATTGAGCCGTTGAAACCGATGGGCAACGACTGCCATCCCTCATATTGCATCACATTGCGACGGAGAAAACTGCGGAAACTCTCTTTCACAAGCCGATAGATACAAGGCTCATTGAGGTTTTCTGCAAGGAAAGGTACAAAAGATGCCAAGAACTGATTGGGCATCTTCTGGCGATATACACGGTCGATAATCTCTGCCGGGGTCAACTTATATTCCTCGTTGAATCTGTCGATGATGTGCCGTGGCATCTGCGCCTTCAGGATGTCGGCAACCAAGAGTTTGCCCATCACCGCACCACTGCCCTCATCTCCAAGGATGAAACCGAGGGGAGACACGTTGTGCGTGATCGAATGACCATCGTAGGCACACGAATTGCTGCCCGTACCCAGAATGCAAGCGATGCCCGGCTCGTGCCCGCAAATGCTTCGTGCAGCTGCCAGCATGTCGGAAGCCACTTCGCACGCACCGTTGATGGTGAGGTTGGTACGCAATGCTGCTGCCACGATGGGCTGTTTCTCGAGGGTACAGCCCGCACCGTAGAAGTGCACTTCTTCAAATATTGTTGTGGGCAACTCCGGGATAAGTGCCGACCTGATTTCTTTGGCAATCTCATCACTCGTCATCTGAAACGGATTCATACCGCCCGTCTTGATGCGTCTCACGGCCTTGCAATTCTCCATTATGCACCAATCGGTCTTGGTGGAGCCACTGTCTGCTAATAATATCATATTCTTCTTTTCTATTGGAATTGGGGAGTTAAAGGATTCATCGCTCCCTTTGGGAACTAAGGAATTAAAGATATCACCCTGCTAATCGTGTATCTCTGACTCCTTAACTCATTCAACTTCTACAACATAAACTTCTTCACCGCATGTGCCATGCTATCTTTTCGCCTTTTATTCATGGTGATATGGTTCACCTTTTATGATGGTGCAGGCGCGGTAAATCTGTTCGGCGAAGACCAGTCTCACCATCTGATGGCTGAACGTGAGCCGTGAAAGCGATAGCTTCTCGTTGGCTCTCCGATACACATCTTCGGCAAAACCATAAGCGCCGCCGATGACGAAAACGAGCCGCCGTACCGTATTTTGTTTCCTTTGCAGCCATGATGCCAGTTCTATGCTGCGCAACTCGAGGCCATGTTCATCCATCAGCACAACGGTATCTGACGGCTGCAGCTCCTTCATGATGAGTTCGCCCTCGCGGTTTTCCTGCTGTTCCTCCGAGAGATTCTTGGTGTTTCTGAGTTCAGGAATAACCTTGAATTCGATCGGCATGTAGTGGGATATGCGTTCACTATAATCCTTTATGCCTGCGGCGAAGTGCTTATTTTGGGTCTTCCCTACCAATATGACTGTTGTTTTCATCGCTATCAATGGTTTTTCCTTTGTGCACAGGGCATATCGTCTCATGCGGATCGATGGGGCGATAGTAATTCTTGCGCTTAGGATTCATGGGGAACCAACCTTTCTCCACACGCTTCTTTTGGGCGAAGAGTTCGCCGATCGCCCATAACAAACTGGCTCCGACTACACCCACAATGGATGAGAAGACGTGATTCTCGATGAGCAATGAGCACACGATGCACACGATGCCCGTGACCAAGAATATCCACCAAGGCCACGTACCGAAATAATATTCGGTCTTGATCACAATGGGGTGAAAAAATCCGATGATAATAAAAGTGCTTATAGCAATGATGATGCCTGTGAAAAACATACGAATGTCACTTTATCGGTTGTTTTTGATTGAGGTTAAAAATCAACATGTTGATGGGGCAAATTTACGAAAAATTATTTATATTCTTACACTAACATCAGAAAATATTTGCTAACTTTGCCTTGAGAATACTAACAATTTAATTAAAATATTATTATGGAAAATAATGCAGAGTTAATAGCCCAATGTGAAGCGAGAGCACAACAATGGTTATCGCCGTCATTTGACGAGGACACCCGCAAGCAGGTGCAGGCCATGCTCGACAATCCCGACAAGACAGAGTTGATTGAGTGCTTCTATAGAGACTTGGAGTTTGGCACAGGCGGTTTGCGCGGCATCATGGGTGCCGGTACCAATCGCATGAATGTGTATGTGGTGGGAATGGCAACGCAGGGCTTTGCCAATTACCTGAAGAAGAACTTCAAGGACCGTAAGCAGATCAGTGCCGTGGTGTCTTACGACTGCCGCAACAACAGCGACGTGTTTGCCAAGACCGTGGCCAATATCTTCTCTGCCAATGGTATCAAAGTATATATCTTCGACGAGTTGCGCCCCACGCCCGAGTGCTCTTATGCCATCCGTTATCTCAAGGCACAGGCTGGTGTCAACATGACCGCCAGCCACAACCCCCGCGAATACAATGGTTACAAGGCTTATTGGGAGGATGGAGCGCAGGTGCTCGCGCCCCACGACAAGGGCATCATCGACGAAGTGAACAAGGTAACCATCGACGACGTGAAGTTTGAAGGCAATAAAGACCTTATCCAGATTATAGGCGAGGATATCGACGAACCGTATCTCCGCGACATCCGTACCATTTCTATCGATCCCGAAGTCATCAAGCGGCAGCACGATCTGAAGATTGTATATACCCCGCTGCATGGCGCCGGCCGTGTGATGATTCCCCGTTCGCTGGCTTATTGGGGCTTCGACAATGTGCATTGCGTGCCCGAACAGATGATTAAGGACGGCAACTTCCCTACTGTCGATCGTCCTAACCCCGAGTTTGCAGAGGCGCTCACCCTCGGTCTGCGCGATGCGAAAGCGCTCGATGCCGACATTCTTATGGCCTCCGACCCTGATGCCGACCGTGTGGGTATGGCTTGCAAGAACGACCGGGGCGAGTGGGTGCTCATCAATGGCAACCAGACATGTCTGCTCTTCTTGTGGTACATCATCACCAACCGCAAGGCCATGGGCAAGCTGAAGCCGACCGACTTTATCGTGAAAACCATCGTGACCACGGAGATCATCAAGAAGATTGCCGACAAGAACGCCATCGAAATGCGTGACTGTTACACCGGCTTCAAGTGGATTGCCAACGAGATTCGTCTCTCTGAGGGCAAGCAGCAGTACATCGGTGGCGGCGAGGAGAGCTACGGTTTCCTTGCTCAGGATTTCGTTCGCGACAAGGATGCCGTGTCTGCCTGCTCGCTGTTGGCAGAGATATGTGCCTTTGCCAAGGATCATGGCAAGACGCTTTACGACATCTTGATGGACATCTACAAAGAGTATGGCTTCTCTAAGGAGTTTACCATCAATGTGGAGCGTCCGGGCAAGAGCGGTGCCGAGGAGATTCAGCAGATGATGGTCAACTTCCGCAGCAATCCTCCTCGTGATCTCGGCGGTTCCAGAGTGGTGCTTTGGAAGGATTATAAGACGCTCGAAGCAACTGATGCCAACGGCAACGTCACGAAGCTCGACATGCCCGACACCAGCAATGTGCTACAATGGTTCTGCGACGACGATACCAAGGTGAGCGTACGGCCTTCGGGTACGGAGCCGAAGATAAAGTTCTATATCGAGGTGAAAGATACGATGACCGACGCTTCACAATATGAGGCGCTCGACAAGAAGGGTGCCGAAAAGGTGGAGGCCATTAAGAAGAGTTTGGGGTTGTAATACCCGCAACATAGTAGATCGTTTCTGCGAATATAACAGAAGCGAGGGTGTGTCAGAATAAAAGAATAAGAGTATAAAAGAATAAAAGCCATTACTTTATGCACGAATAAGGCCAAATGAACGGATGTTTATCCG
>CAUTTP010000020.1:0-35972 GCA_963541305.1 uncultured Prevotella sp. | reverse complement strand
CCATTATAAATAATGTATAATAGGGAAAGCAGGAAATGCCATAAGCAGGCATTTCAGAAAGGCAGGCGGAACAACTTGTGCGCCTTACCTATCACTTGATGCTGATGAACCAAAGTCTTACCCTTTCCCATACTCACCAAGTAGATTTTGCAATCCGGACAGCCGCATTTGCCGCAGCATCGCATCGGGATGCGGTAACTGCGGCCATTCAGCCGCACCGTGTCGCCCGGCACACCCTCCACTGCCCCGATCAGTTTTTCGGTCTGCCCGAACACCAGCAGGTCGCCCCGGCGGAATCCGGCATGCACCATCTTGTTCACCAGCACCCGGTCTCCTCTTCTCAGCTGACTGCTGATGTCTGTCGGAACGGAACAGATGGTGAACGCATAGCCACGCACTGCAAACATGATGACCAAAGCAATGCCAAGCGCGATGGTAGCTTTTATCACTTGGTTCATATCTTCAATTCATAATTCGCAATGCATAATCCATAATTATTCTGCAGGTCTTGACCTGCAAGAATGCCGAGACATCAACGCCGAACGGCTAATTATAAATTATGAATTGTGCGTTGCGAATTACTTAATATTGTCTACCCAGAGGAACAGACGTTTCCAGCGGATGCCGCTGAAGCCCTTACGGTCGGGATCGGAGCTCCACCAAACGAAGATGGGCTTGCCCACAATGTGGTCTTCGGGCACGAAGCCCCAATAGCGGGAGTCGGCGGAATTGTGACGGTTGTCGCCCATCATCCAGTAGTAATCCATCTTGAAAGTATAGCTGTCGGCCAGCTTTCCGTTGATGTATATCTGACTGTTCTTCACCTTCAGCTCATTGCCCTCATACACGCGAATAGGACGTTCGTACACGGCAATATTGTCCATCGTGAGCTTGATGCTCTCGCCCTTCTTCGGAATCCACACCGGCCCATAGTTGTCACGCGTCCATCCCGTCACGCTGTTCAGCGGATAGGTCTCGCCCACGGGAGAATTAGTGTTGAGCGTGACACTCTCCACAATGTCCTTGCGCGCCCTCAAAGCCTTCACAGCGGCATTGGTCAGCGGCATGTAGCCATTCTGGTTCAGGCTCATGAGATCCTCCTGCGAAATGCCCAACTCTTGCAGCAGGTCATCGGGAATGCGACCCTTGAGCTTCACATAGTAGGTGTATTGCACCTCTTTCGGCTCTTTGTTGGGCTTGCCGTCGAGATAAACGATGCGGTTTTTGATCTGCAACGTCTGCCCGGGCAACCCCACGCAGCGCTTTACATAGTTCTCGCGACGATCCGTAGGGCGCGAGTCGATATCGCCATACTCATTCGGATTGCTCGCTATATAGTTGCGGCCGATGGCGTAGATCATGCTGAAATAGTCGAGCTGCTCCTGCTTATTCAGCGTGGCGGGGTCTACCCCGTTGGGGTAATTCTGCCGATAGATCTGCCCCCCTAAGCTATAAACCATAGCGTAGTAGTCGGCGGCCTGATAGCGTGGCTCGGAGAGGATGGTGTCGCCCGCAGGATAATTGAACACCACAATGTCGTTGAGCTGCACATGGCCTAATCCTTTCGCACGGCGATAATCCCAATGCGGAAACTCGATGTAGCTCTTGATACCGATCACCGGCAGCGTGTGCTGAGTGAGGGGCATGGTGAGCGGTGTCTGCGGAATGCGCGGGCCATAGCTCACTTTCGACACAAAGAGATAGTCGCCCGTAAGCAGACTCTTCTCTAACGAACTGGAAGGGATGACATAATTTTGGAAGAAGAACAAGTTGATAAAATAGACTGCCACCAGCGCAAACACCAGTGCGTCGACCCAGCTCATGATAAAGCGCACGGGACCTTCGGAGTCTTTCCACCACGTCCAGTTGATTTTCTTCGTTATATAAACATCGAAGATGAATGGAATCACGATGAGTCCCAACCAGCTCTTCACCCAGAAAAGGAACAGAAGATAAAGCACGAGCACCACAATAAACTTGGTCCACTGCTTTGTCATGTTAAGTTTTGCTTTTTCTTTATCAATCATTGTTTTTTGTTGCGATAGCTCATCGCATTTGGTTATAGTATTGATTATTCTTTTCTCTCCCCCTCCTCTTTTTCCCTCCCCCGACGGAGAGGGATGGAATGAGGCGTTAAAACTTAAATAAATCGCTCGTGGTCAGCAGCCCAGTATGATCTTTCGTATACTCGGCCGCAAGCACGGCACCCAGCGCGAAGCCCTTACGCGAGTGAGCATCGTGGGTGATACGGATCGTGTCGGCCTCCGAATCATAACTGATGACATGTATGCCGGGAACCTCTTCGTGGCGCACACAGTTGATAAGCAGGTCGTCGCTCTTGTGCTCCGCCGAGCCTTCCACGCGGCCGTCATCCCATGTCGTGGTGCCGAGTTTCCAGTCTTTCTTACGGTCGATGGCATCTATCACCTCCTCCGCCAGCGTGATGGCAGTGCCCGATGGGGCATCGAGCTTGTGAATGTGGTGCGTCTCTTCCATCTCCACATCATACTGCGGGAACCGGTTCATGATCTTTGCCAAGTAGCGGTTAACGGCCGAAAAGATGGCCACGCCGATCGAGAAGTTGGATGCCCAGAACAGCGTCTGCCTGCCGTCTTTCGTCAATGCCTCCACGTCGGCCTTATGGTCTTTCAACCATCCCGTCGAGCCGCTCACCACTTTCACGTTGTGGGCAAAAGCACGCAGATAGTTGTCGTAGGCCACGGTGGGATTGGTAAACTCTATGGCGACATCTGCCGATTCAAATTCAGGACTGTCGAAATCTGACAGATTGTCCACATCGATCTTACAAACAATCTCATGGCCACGCTCAAGAGCAATCTGTTCGATCATTCGTCCCATCTTGCCGTAACCGATCAAAGCTATCTTCATTTTCTTCATTCGAATTAAAATGTTTCTGCAAAAATACTTAATTTTAAGCGAAACTCGTTGATTTGCAGACTTAAATTATCCAAAATAGGGGCTCGAAAGCAATGATATTGCAATGCCAAAGCGGTCTTATGGCGATGACGTAGGCCGATGAAGGCTAAAAATTGGTTCATCCATTAAATACCTTGATCTATACTTTAGTTAACGTTTACAGATGGAATCCGCCGCGGCATAAGCAATCTTTAAAGAAACCTAAAAAACACACCTTGTTTGTATATTATTTTATAAAAGGTCATAACTTTGTATTCAACTTTTATAAAGATTCCCATAAGGAGAGGTGCTCGAGTGGTTGAAGAGGCACGCCTGGAAAGCTTGTAAACCCCTAAAGGGTTTCGGGGGTTCGAATCCCCCTCTCTCCGCAAAAAAGATGTAAATCAATAAATTACGTGATTTGCATTCTTTTCTACTGTCGAAAAAATCGCACTCCCAAAAGATATACCCAAGTTCTATTGCATCTTTTCGCAATCCTGAGTTTTACAGCAGACAGGCATTGCGGCTGTCCACTTATTCAACACCGCGTATTGATGCCAAAGTTCAGATGCAAAGCCAAACCTTTCAACGTCTGCTTGTTCCTCGTTTCGCGCCATTCAGACCTATTAGCGGTGACGACCTTTCGTTTACCGAGTCGCCCAGTAGGTGGCAGAGGATGAATACTGAAACCTATTCGTCATCAAAGATATTATTGGAGCATTGAAAGAAGGACGTTCGCCAATTATCCTGACGAGCAGGACAGGTCATTACATATTGCCATCATTGACAAAAGCATTATCTGGTATGGCAGCGTCAACATTGTTGGATTCCATTCCACGAAAGACAACCTCGTCAGATTCAATAACGCCAAGATAGCCAATATTCTGCTGGAATCATTGTTGAAGAACAGAATCCCTGCACCTAAAATCTCGGCTAATTTATCCATTTATTGACCTCATATTGATTCGAGGTTGACCTCAAAATGAGAGATTATACTGACGATTGAAGCAGAAATTCAGAGAAGCAAGTTACGAAAAGATGGCACTTACAATGTCAAAGTCCGATTCACAAAGTAGAGACAATTAAGAAGGAAATTGCGTAACTTTTCACTTGTTTATGAACCCATCTTTAACGGATGAAGCTAAAAATTGTCATAAAAATATACAACAAGAGCCGCTTATTATATGAGTTTTTTACTACCTTTGTCTTTTGAATGCTAACCAAGACATCTATACATGGAGCAGCTATTGCATTATTGCTGGAAGCACAAGCTATTTCCACTGCCCCCACTCCGTACCACAGGCGGACAGCCTGTGGAGGTGATCGACACCGGATTACATAACCGCAACGCGGGTCCCGACTTCTTCAATGCAAAGGTAAAGATTGGCGACACCGTGTGGGTGGGCAATGTGGAGATACACGACCGTTCGTCCGACTGGTACACACATCGTCATGAGCACGACAAGAACTATGACAATGTGGTGCTCCATGTGGTTGGTATTGCCGACAAAGAGGTGACAACTTCCAACGGGCACACACTGCCTCAAATGCAGCTCGACATCCCGCCGGAGGTATTGGCCAACTATGACGCGCTGCTCAAGGCTGACCGATATCCGCCTTGTCACAGCATCATCCCATCGCTCTCATCACTCACGATGCATTCGTGGATGAGCGCACTACAAACTGAACGGTTAGAACAAAAGACAGAAGCCATACGCCAGCGGGTAACCCGCTGCGACGGTTCATGGGAAGCAGCCTACTTTGTAACGCTGGCACGCAACTACGGGTTCGGCATCAATGGCGACACTTTTGAGCAATGGGCACTGAACATACCGCTTCACGGCGTGGATCATCACCGCGATAACCTGTTTCAGATTGAGGCCATCTTCTTGGGACAAGCCGGCCTGTTAGAGTTTGATGCCGTGCCCGAACGCTATCGACAGACGGCAATCGATGAAGGCTACTTTACCCGATTGCGCACAGAATATCTCTATCTGGCGCACAAGTTTTCGCTGAAACCTATCAGCCATAACTTATGGCGATTTCTCCGCCTGCGTCCGCAGAACTTCCCGCACATTCGCATTGTGCAGCTCGCCAACCTCTATTATCACCGCCAGACGAGCCTCGCTCAACTCACATCGTGCGACAATATCAAGTCGGTGGGCGAACTGATGCGTACCGGTGTCACTCCCTACTGGGAGTCGCACTATACGTTCGGCTCGGCCGGCGCACCCAAGGAGAAACGTCTCTCGCCTTTCTCGCTGAACCTATTGCTTATCAACACCGCTATCCCGATGCTCTTCGCCTACGGCCGATACAAGCAGGACGAGCATCTCTGCGACCGTGCCTTCGAGTTTCTGGAGCAACTCAAGGCAGAGGATAACCATATCGTGAGAATGTGGAAGGAGTGCGGGCTGGTGGTGGGAAACGCCGGCGACTCACAGGCGCTCATCCAACTGAAGAAAGAATATTGTGATAAGAAGGAGTGTCTGAGGTGCAGAATAGGGTATCAGTATCTGCGGCAACATCGATAAGGATGTCTTCTCTTTTGCCCCTCTCTACCCTCACACCGGATTGTGTTAATGAAAATAGTATCAAAACAATGAAGAAAACAGTAAATTATCTATTTGAGACCCGCATGGAAGTGCGGGATTACGAATGCGACATCGAAGGCATTGTGAACAACGCGGTCTACCTGAACTACACGGAGCACACGCGCCATCGCTTCCTCCGCTCGCTCGGAGTGAGCTTTGCCGCACTCCACGAGAAAGGCGTAGATGCCGTAGTGGCACGCATGAAACTGGTATACAAGACACCACTGAGATGCGATGATGAGTTCATCTCACGCCTCAACCTGCACAAAGAGGGCGTGAGATATGTCTTCGAGCACGACATCTTCCGCGCATCGGACGAATGCCTGTGCTTCCACGCCGATGTGGAGTTGGTGACGCTCATCAACGGTCGCCTCGGTGTGAGCGAGGATTATGACAATGCTTTCTCCGCTGTCTTATAAGGAACTAAAGGAGTTAAGGGAGTTAAAGAAGTTAAGGGAGTTAAGGGACAAATGCCTAATTTAACGTTTAACTCCTACTTCCTTACACCTCCCAATCTCCATTTGGAAAAGTATTGTCCTTTAATTTCTTCAACTCCCTTAACTCCTCTAACTTCTTTAACTCCACCTCAAAAAGATGTCCTCCGAACTTCTCAACACCGCCATACTGACAAGATTGAGCTATTTCAGCCTCAACACTATGGTGGAACTCTATCGTCATGTCGGCTCCGCCACCGCCATCATTGAGCAGCGGAAGGACTTGCGCGTGCTATTCCCGGGTATTCCACAGAAAGTGCTGGACGCACTCAACGACATTGATACCATGCGACAGCGTGCCGAAGAAGAATTGGAATACGATGAGAAACACGGCGTGCAGGTGCTTTGCCTCAACGACGATGCGTACCCCGCACGCCTGAAAGAATGCCCCGATGCTCCGCTAATGCTGTTTTATAAAGGCACCGCCGATCTCAACCAAGCACGCATCCTCAACATTGTGGGCACGCGCCACTGTACCCGATACGGCGAGGATCTCATCCGGCGGTTCGTTGCCGACCTGCAAATGCTATGCCCCAATGTGCTCATCGTGAGCGGTCTGGCCTACGGCATAGATATTCATGCGCACCGATACGCGCTGCTGAACGGCCTCAATACGGTGGGTGTGCTGGCGCATGGCCTCGACGACCTCTACCCCACCCGTCATCGCGACACCGCCAACGAGATGGTGAGCCACGGCGGACTGCTCACAGAGTTTATGACGCACACCAATGCCGACAAGCTGAACTTTGTGCGCCGTAATCGTATCGTGGCGGGAATCAGCGATGCGTGCCTGCTCGTCGAGAGTGCGGCAAAGGGTGGCGGACTGATTACCGCGCGCATTGCGAGGGAGTATGACCGCGATGTTTTCACTTTTCCGGGTGCCGTGGGCGCGCCTTACAGCGAGGGCTGCAACAATCTGATACGCGACAACGGCGCTGCCCTCATCACCTCGGCTTTCGACTTGGTGAAGGCGATGGGATGGGAGGAAGATGAGAAATTGCAGGCTGCACGCAAGGAAGGTATCGAGCGCCAACTCTTCCCGGATTTGTCACCCGACGAGGAACGCATCGTCAGCCTGCTGCGAAAGACCAACGACCTGCAGCTCAACATCATCAGCATAAGGTGCGGTCTACCCGTCGGCACAGTCACCTCGCTGCTCTTCAGCATGGAGATGAAGGGCGTCGTCAAGCCGTATGCTGGGGGGACGTATCATTTGTTGGGGTGAGTTTTCTTCTTAGGAGTTTTTTCCCTTAGGAGTTAAAGGAGTTAAAGGAGTTACCACTCGCTACGCTCGTTAGGAGTTAAGACAAATGTCTGTTAAACGGTAAGCAAAATTAAACGTATAGCATACATTTGTCTTAACTCCTTAACGCCTTTAACTCCTTTAACTCCTAAGGAAAAAAACTCCCTAACTCCTAAGGAAAAGACTCCCTAACTCCGGAAAAAAGAACTACCTTTGCACCCGATGATGAAGATAGGAAATATAGCGTTTGGGAGGCAGCCATTGTTTCTGGCTCCCATGGAAGATGTGACCGACATCGGCTTCCGCAAGTTGTGCAAGCGATACGGCGCAGATATGATGTACACCGAATTTGTGTCGGCAGATGCCGTGATCCGCAGCATCAAATCGACCCTCGACAAGCTCAAGATAGATGATGACGAACGCCCCGTGGGCATTCAGATTTACGGCAAGGACGTCGACTCGATGGTCGAGGCGGCCAAGATTGTAGAACAGGCACACCCCGACGTCATCGACATCAACTTCGGCTGCCCGGTGAAAAAGGTGGCCGGCAAAGGTGCAGGGGCGGGCATGCTCAAGAACATTCCGCTGATGCTCGACATCACCCGCGAGGTGGTGAAGGCTGTCAACACGCCCGTCACGGCAAAGACCCGATTGGGCTGGGATGGCGATAACCTCGTCATCACTCAGCTGGCAGAGCAGTTGCAGGATTGCGGCATACAGGCACTGAGCATCCACGGGCGCACACGCAGCCAGATGTACACGGGCGAAGCCGACTGGACGCTCATCGGCGAGGTGAAGGACAACCCGCGCATCCACATCCCTATCATCGGCAATGGCGACATCAACTCGCCCGAGAAGGCACGCGAGGCCTTCGAGAAATATGGCGTGGATGCCGTGATGATAGGGCGCGCCACCTTTGGCAGACCGTGGATTTTCAAGGAAATCAGAGACGTATTGGATGCAGGGAAAGACAGTTTACTCCCCCTGAGTCCGCCTCTCACCATCGACGACAAGCTCGACATTCTGCAAGAACAACTGCGAATCAATGTGGAACGCATCGACGAATATCGTGGCATACTTCACACCCGGCGCCATCTCGCAGCCTCACCCATATTCAAAAATATCCCCAACTTCCGCCAGATGCGCATCGCCATGCTGCGTGCCGAGACTGTGGACGACCTCACGAAGATACTGGAAGAATGCAGGGAAACGCTGAAAAGATAAAGGGCGGGGCGAAGGTAAACAGGTGAACAGATAGACAGGTAAGAGGGTAAAAAAGCAAAAAACGAGGCATCTCTGCATCCGAAAGCACTGAAGTGAGGGCACGAAACAGCTGTTTCGGTCTTGCCGTAGGGTCGCAATGCTGACGTACGGCGTTCGGTGTACGTGCATACGATGTTCGGTGTACGTGCGTACAGCGTTCGACGTACGTGCGTACGACGTTCGACGTACGCCGGCATTAAAGCGGAAAAAGACGATGAAATGGACGAAAAACGATGGTGCGAAGGCTGTCGTCACCCTCACATCCGCCCACGTTTTTCCACCTTTCTTATCTTTGTCGGGCAATGTCCACCTTCACATATTCCACCTGTGCCCGCTTCACGCCATTAGGATTGGAGGCATCTGTGAGGTCGTCGATGTACCAGTCGTTGCGTTCGCGCACCATCTTCACTTCGATAGGATGCTCTTCACCGTTCACCACAACCAACGACACGCGGGCGGTATTCCCGTCAAGCGACAACACATCTATGTTCTTATACAACACCTTGTCCCAGTCTTGCCCCTGCACCCAAACGTCATATTCCCAGAATCCGAGGTCGCCGGGGTGCTTCGCATCCACACGTTCCACCTCATCTTCCAGCGCATTCCACTCGTCCGAGCAATAGCGCCGGGCAATCGGTTCGCCCGCCTGTGCATCCTCATCCTGCGCTCCGTTGTAGAGGTTGGCGATGTCCGCAAAGATGGTCTCCACCCTCGCTTTCACAGCCTGCGCATCGGCGTCATTCGCCACGGTCGCCTCGTCCGCCTGCTTCGCAGCCACCGTGTCGGTCGCCGTCTCATTCGTTTTCGCAGACTTCTGCTGCCGGCAGCCGCCCAAGAGCATTCCTACGGACAATGCCGTGCATATCATCAATAGTTTTTTCATCGTTTACTGATTTATTGTTGACATTTCCTATCTGTTGCCGAACTGCAAAGATATGGTTTTTATATCAAACTTATTCAAAATCAGACACAAACTTATTTCTTTTTCGTACCTTTGTATCAAATATCGAATATCTGAATGAACGACAACTTTGATATAAGAGACGAGCAGCTCTCATCGGCCGAAAAGGATTTCGAGAACGCCCTGCGCCCGCTGCGGTTTGATGATTTCAACGGGCAGCAGAAGGTGGTAGAAAATCTCGGGATATTTGTCGAGGCTGCCAAATATCGCGGTGAGCCGCTCGACCATACGCTGCTCTACGGGCCGCCCGGACTGGGCAAGACCACCCTGAGCAGCATCATTGCCAACGAGCTGGGCGTGGGCTTCAAGATTACCTCGGGTCCTATCCTCGACAAGCCGGGCGACCTTGCGGGCATCCTCACATCGCTCGAAGCCAACGATGTGCTGTTCATCGACGAAATACACCGGCTGCAACCCGTCGTGGAGGAGTATCTCTATTCTGCCATGGAGGATTATCGCATCGATATTATGATAGACAAAGGTCCGTCTGCCCGCTCCATCCAGATCGACCTCAATCCTTTCACGCTCATCGGAGCCACCACTCGTTCGGGCATGCTCACGGCGCCGCTGCGCGCCCGTTTCGGCATCAACATGCACTTGGAATACTACGACCCCAAGACGCTGAAACGCATCATCCGCCGTTCGGCCGCGCTCCTCAAAGTGCCCATCGATGATGATGCCGCCATCGAGATAGCACGCCGCAGCCGCGGAACGCCCCGTATTGCTAACGGACTGCTACGCCGCGTGCGCGACTTCGCACAAGTGAAAGGCGACGGCACCATCACCAACGACATCGCACTGCTGTCGCTCAGTTCGCTCAACATCGACTCTTACGGTCTTGATGAGATCGACAACAAGATTCTTGTGACCATTATCGACAAGTTTCACGGCGGCCCGGTGGGCGTCTCGACCATCGCCACGGCCATCGGCGAAGATGCAGGCACGGTGGAGGAGGTGTACGAGCCTTTTCTCATCATGGAGGGATTCATCAAGCGCACACCCCGCGGACGTATGGCCACATCGCTTGCCTACGAGCATCTGGGGCGCAACCCCTACAGTGGAAACATCATGCAACAGGAACTTTTCTAACCCCCAAAACGTATGAATGAGCAAAAGACAGGTTTGTTCGTGGGTAGTTTCGACCCGTTTACCATCGGCCACGACGACATCGTGAGGCGTGCACTGCCACTCTTCGACAGGTTGGTGATCGGCGTAGGAGTGAATCCCGACAAGCAAAACATATTTTCAGCAGAAGAGCGTGTCGACGCCATCAGGGAGCTGTATGCCGAAGAACCCAAGATCGAAGTGACGGCCTACACCGATTTCGCCATCGACTTGGCCGCACGCGTAGGTGCCCAGTGCATCGTGAAAGGGGTGCGCTCGGTAAAGGATTTCGAGTATGAACGCGATCAGGCGGAACTGAATCGGCGCGTGGGAAACATCGAAACCATCCTGCTGGTTGCTGATCCCGCCTTGTCGGCCGTATCATCCAGAACCTATCGGGAGTTCGTCTACTTCCACAAGGATGCCGGATGGATGCTGCCACGGAGGGAAGATGGAAAGATGAAAAAATGAAAAGATGAAAAGGTGAGCGTATGATTAGTTATCAAGCAGACGGCATTTCGATGCCGAATATCAAGCGGCGCATGGTGGGCGAATGGATAAAGGCCGTGGTCGCCACGTTCGGCAAACGTGTGGGTACCATCGGTTACATGTTTGTAAACGATGAGAAAATACTTGAGGTGAACAACCAATACCTCGGTCATGATTATTACACCGACATCATTACTTTCGATTATTGCGAAGGCGACAGGGTGAGCGGCGATCTCGTGATCTCGCTCGACACCGTGCGTTCCAATGCCGCACTCTTCGGCAAGACCTATGAGGACGAGTTGCATCGTGTCATCATCCACGGCATTCTTCACCTCTGCGGCATCAACGACAAAGGTCCCGGAGAGCGCGAAATCATGGAAGCGTACGAGAACCGGGCACTGGAGATGCTGAAAGGGATGACGGAAATAAACAAGTAGTGAAAGCGAAAGGGGAAACGCAGACATTACATCACTACAATAAGGGATAAAGACGGTGAACGAAAATGGATTGATATGCGCAGTTAGGAAATAGTATTCCTCATCACCTTTCGTATAATTCAATAGGCAGATAATCCGGATCTTGCAGAAAGACAAATCGCTTGCCGGTAAACTCATCTATGCGTATGCTTTCGTGAGGTACGCCCTTTTCATCGAGTTCTTTTATCGCAAACTCGATGTCGTCCACCTCGAATGCAAGATGCCGCAGTCCGGTTGCTTCCGGCCGCGTCAGGCGTTTGGGAGGATTGGGGAAGGAGAATAGTTCGACGGTATATGTTCCGTTCAGTGACAAATCGGTCTTGTAGGACTCCCGCTCCTTTCGGTAATACTCTTGTTCCACTCGCATTCCCAGCACTTCCGTATAAAACCGCTTGGACACCTTGTAGTCCGAGCAGATAATGGCGATGTGATGCACACTGTTCAGTTTCATCTTATATCATACTGCTAAATTAGATATAATGCAAATTAAGCGTTTCGGAGATTCACAACTTTATAGGCAACGGCAAATATATATGTCGGCTATTTCTATTTCGGCTTTATATTTACCTTCCCCTTTTAGCCTCTTTACTTTTCCAAAACTTCCAGTGCCCGCTTCACGATATGATTCTCCTCGTTCATGATTTGGAAGTATTCGCTCATATCCCAGAGGTCGCGGGCGACGAGGGCTTTGAGCTGCGTACGGAGGTAAGGCAACGTGCGCTGCAGCTCGGCATCGTCTTTGGGCTCAATCTTCTGCTTCTTAGCTTCGTCCAAGATACCGTCGATGACGCTCTGCGGCACTTGGAACGTACGGAGAAAGTCGTCGTATGACACATAGCGCTGCTTGAGCTGCTTGCGGTGATTATCCACATATTTCAGGTTGGCATCGATGATGATGCTCTTCGCCGCGAGCTGGCGATGCAGACGAGTATATTGCGTTGTGTCGAGCGGGACGAACTCATCGGGCATAATTCCGCCACCACCATAGACGACGCGATGACGACGAAGCGTGTAGTATTTGAGTGAATCGTCGAAGTGTATGCTGTCGGCCGAATACAGTTCGCCATGCTTATAACGGCCGTCAAGCTCCATCTCGTAATCGCGTTTGTCACCTTTCTTATAAGGTTTCTGTATACATCGCCCGGATGGAGTATAATAATGGGCGATGGTAAGGCGCATCATGCTACCGTCGGGAAACTCCACGGGGCGTTGCACAAGGCCTTTGCCAAAGCTGCGACGTCCCACCACCTCACCGCGATCGTGGTCTTGTATGGCACCTGTCACAATCTCGGCAGCCGAAGCGGAGAACTCATTGACCAGCACCACAAAACGTCCATCAAGCAACTTGCCATTGCCTTGCGCCTTATAGTCCTGCCGGGGCACTTTGCGCCCCTCGGTATAAACGATCAGGTCATCCTTTCGGAGAAACTCGTTGGCAATCTGCACGGCAGCCTGAAGATAACCTCCGCCATTGTCTTGGAGGTCGAGCACAAGGTCGCGCATGCCCTTGCCCTGAAGGTCTTTCACGGCAGCCATGAACTCGTCGTAGGTCGTAGCGCCAAAGCTCCCGATGCGAATATACCCCACGTTGGGGCGAATCATGTAGTAGCCATCAATGGTTTTCACGGGAATTTTGTCGCGAACGACAGTGAAAGTGATTGTCTCGCCCACTCCACGGCGCACGATTCCCAGCCTTACCTTCGTGCCTTTAGGGCCGCGCAGACGCTTCACAATCTCCTCACGAGCCATCTTTACACCCGCGATAGCGGTATCGTTCACTGATACGATGCGGTCGCCGGCAATGATTCCCACCTTTTCAGATGGTCCGTTGACGATGGTCTGGATGACGAGTAACGTATCTTCCTGCATATTAAACTGCACGCCTATGCCTTCAAAAGAGCCGTTGAGCGATTCGTTCATCGACTTCGTTTCCTTTGCCGTGGTATATGTCGAATGCGGGTCAAGTTTCTCCAGCATGCCTCGTACACCGTCTTCCACCAACTTCTGCTCGTCTACCGAATCGACGTAGAGGTTACTTATCGCCATCTCTGCAATCTGCAACTTGCGCAAAGGCGAATCTGCACCCATATTGATAGACAACTGAGCATTCGTGAGAATAATGCTCACACAACTTAATAATATCGTTAAAACAATCTTTTTCATATCTTGCACTTCATTGTTTACATAAAATTATAAAAGCGCCTACCGCATACCGCTTTCTGTTTTTGATGGCACGCAGAGACGCAGAGAATACGGAGAATCAATGGTTGTTGGCCTGAAGACGAGAGTTTTTTAGAGAAACGCAGAGGAGACATTTAATAGTCATTCACCACTCTTTGGATGCCATCACGAAGCAAGGGCACATCAAAATTGATGAGATAACCCAACTTCACATCAAGCAGACGCATATAGGTCAACAGTTGCTTATAGTGAACGGGCTGGACTTCCATAACAGACTTTACCTCTATAATCACCTGATGATCTACCAATAAGTCTAATCTCAACTCACTACCCAACTCTATCCCACGATAAAGAATCTTCACTGGAATCTGTGTCTCCACATGAAATCCATTCAATTCCAATTCATGTGACAACGCTTTCTCATAGATACTTTCCAGCAATCCCGGACCTAAAGCGCTATGGACAGCATATGCACATGCCAGCAATTTATGCGTATATTCCTTTGATATTGTATTCTCCATACGCTCATTCTCTAAAGATCTCTAAAGAATCTCCTTGTACATTGGGCTTCTCCCACTTCTCTGCGACGCTCATTTTCTAAGAAATCTCTAAAGAATCTCCTTGTGCATTGGGCTTCTCCCACTCCTCTGCGACGCTCATTTTCTAAGAAATCTCTAAAGAATCTCCTTGTGCATTGGGCTTCTCCCACTCCTCTGCGGCTCTGCGTGAGATAAAAGAACAGCCTTCATAGACTAAATTATCTCTTGCTCCGAATCCATTTCCGCCAAGTCTTCCTCTATCACCAGATTGTCGATAATGAAGTTCTGGCGCTCCATAGTGTTCTTTCCCATGTAATATTCAAGGAGCTTTTGCACCTGATCGTTCTTGTGGAGAGTCACCTGCTCCAATCGCATATCAGGACCGATGAAATGGGCAAATTCCTCGGGAGATATCTCTCCGAGACCCTTGAAACGAGTTATCTCTGGATCTGGGGAAAGGTTCTTGATGGCGTTCTGGCGTTCCTCTTCAGTGTAGCAATAGTGGGTGATAAAATCGTTTTTCTTCTCCGACTTCGACTGGCGGGCGTCAGCCTCGGCTATCACCTCCTTGTTCTTGATCTTCGTGCGACGGTTTCGCACACGGAACAATGGTGTCTGAAGCACGTAGACATGCCCTTTCTTGATCAAATCGGGATAGAACTGGAGGAAGAACGTGATGGCGAGCAGGCGGATGTGCATGCCATCCACATCGGCATCGGTAGCCACAATCACCTTGTTATAACGCAGATTGTCGAGCCCGTCCTCAATATCGAGGGCTGCCTGCAACAGGTTAAACTCTTCATTCTCATACACCACCTTCTTGCTCAAGCCAAAGGAGTTGAGCGGTTTGCCACGCAACGAGAACACCGCTTGTGTGTTCACATCACGGCTCTTGGTGATGCTACCGCTTGCAGAGTCGCCCTCGGTGATGAAGATTGACGACTCTTCCTTACGGTCGTCCTTCGCGTCGCAATAGTGAATGCGGCAATCGCGCAACTTGCGGTTATGAAGATTAGCCTTCTTGGCACGCTCACGAGCAAGCTTGGTGACGCCCGCCATCGCCTTACGCTCGCGTTCACTTTCCTTCACTTTGTTCTCCAGCACATCGGCTACGTCCTCCTTGTGAATATGAAGAAAGTTGTCTACCTCGCGCTTGATGAAGTCGCCCACATATTTGTTGATGGTGTCGCCACCCGGTTCCATAACCGTAGAGCCCAGCTTGATTTTCGTCTGGCTCTCGAACACCGGTTCTTCCACATTCAGCGCAATGGCTGCCACCATACCGTTTCTGATGTCGGTATATTCATAGTTCTTGTTATAGAAATCCTTAATCACCTTGGCAATGTGCTCCTTGAAAGCGCTCTGATGCGTACCTCCCTGCGTTGTGTGCTGTCCATTCACAAAGCTGTGATATTCCTCGCCATACTGCTGGGTATGGGTAAAGGCAATCTCAATGTCCTCACCCTTGATGTGCACGATGGGATAAAGTCCTTCAGATGTCATGTTATCATTGAGCAGATCGGCCAAACCGTTGCGGCTCTTGATGCGACGACCATTATACATGATGGTCAAACCTGAGTTCAGATAAGTATAATTACGCAGCAACATCTCCACAAATTCATCACGGAAGAGGTAATTCTTGAAGAGAGTGCTGTCGGGTTCGAAGTAGATATAGGTGCCATTCTCATCCTGCGTCTTCGATGTCTTGTCGCCAACGAGCGTACCTTTCTCAAAGATGAGATGGCGCACCTTACCGTCACGATAACTCTTCACCTCGAAATGTGCACTCAAAGCATTCACCGCTTTCACACCGACACCATTCAGACCTACACTCTTTTTGAAGGCTTTGGAGTCGTATTTGCCTCCGGTATTCAGCACAGAAACCGCCTCCACCAGCTTTCCCTGAGGGATGCCACGACCATAGTCGCGCACTGACACACGAAGGTTCTCATCAATATCTACCTCGATACGGTCGCCGGACTTCATCTTAAACTCATCGATCGAGTTGTCGAGCACCTCTTTCAGGAGCACATAAATGCCGTCCTCGGGCAACGACCCGTCGCCCAAACGACCGATATACATACCCGGGCGCACTCTGATATGCTCCATGTCACTAAGATGCCTGATATTATCATCCGTATAATCGACGGGCTTCTGCAGTGCATCCTGCCCTACACTATTCTCGCTTAAAATCTTGTCTTCTGTCATTTCTTTTCCTTTAATTATCATCATCCGTTCCCATCGGAGGGGCTTTAGAAGATGCTAAATACTCTTCCTGTAGCACCGCCGCTTTTTGTGGTTGATGCGCTCCAGCGCGCTCCACTGTCCCTGCACGCCGTTATTGGTTTCCATCTCCACATTCGTCTCAGCCCACTTGAACCCGTATTTCTGATAATAGGGAATGAGGTCGGCAAAGAGAAGGGCATTGGCGCCCTTGCTGCGATACTCCGGCAACACACCAATGAGTAGCAGATCCACACCGTCGGTCTTGCCAAACTTGATGGCGCGCAGCACATGCCACCAGCCGAACGGAAACAGCCGGCCGCGTCTGCACTTCTGCAAAGCATGCGACAGCGAGGAAATGGTGATGCCCACACCCACGATATCATCGTCCTTGTTGGCATCGACAATCACTGTCACAAGATTGAAGTCGAGTGCCGGAAGATAGGCCTTCACATATTGGTCGATCTGCCTGTCGGTCAGCGAGACAAAGCCATAGAGGTCGGCATAGGTGTCGTTGATAATCTCAAAAACCTTTCGCGCATAACCCGCCTTCACATCGTGGGGCTTGATCTTCTTCACCTGCAGGTTATAGCGGGTCTTGATCATCTCCGACAGCTTGATGAATTTCTCCGGAACCTGCTCGGGCACGGGCATGTAATATTCCACGTAGTCGTTATCTTTCTCCCACCCGCCGAGCTGTTCGATGTGCCGGGGATAATACTCATAATTGTAAATCGTAGCCATGGTGCCGAGCTTGTCGAAGCCCATGATGAGCATACCCTCGGGATCCAGATCGGTGAAACCGAGCGGACCGACCACTGCCGTCATGCCCTTGCTCCGACCATAATCGCTCACCGCCTGAAGCAGGGCACCGCTCACCTCGATGTCATCTACAAAGTCGATCCATCCGAAACGCACATCCTTCTTCTCCCACTTCTCGTTGGCGCGATGGTTGATGATGGCAGCCACGCGACCGACAAGCCGTCCGTCCTTGTAGGCGAGGAAATATTCTGCCTCACAGAAGTCGAAAGCCACGTTCTTATCCTTGCTCAATGTGTTGTATTCATCAGAGTATAGATTAGGCACATCGTAAGGATTTCCCTTGTAAAGATCATAATGAAAGTCTATAAAGGTTCTGAGATCTTTCTTGGTCTCGACCTTCTTAATTTCTACAGACATCTGGCTCAATGGTTGATGAATAATTCTTTGTCTATTGCAAAAATAAGAATTTCCGAGCAGATGGCAAAATAAAAGAACAAATTATGGATAACTTTGTTACAAAACTGCACACCGTCAGCCTCAGTGTGCCATCCATTCAGCCCCATGACTTCTCTTGATATGGCGACTATATCATTTTATCCGTCAACCGGCTTTTCACCTTATTTTTTCACAGATAAAGATGAGGTGCTGTTCGTGCATGGTGGTAGCAAACATATAAACACTGCTACCATCTTTGAGTTTCAACTGTTTACGAATATCTTCGGCAGATAAAGGGAAGTTTCTTGCAGATATGTTTGCCTGCTTGATGCCACCCAATTTCTGTTTCAGTTCTTTCTTATTCATGGTAGAAATTCCCATCACTCGGAATTGTCTGCCGGGAAAACCATCCACCTTGCCCGGCGCGATGAAGAGATGAGAATTGGGGGCCAGCATCTCCACTCCGTAGGTTGCGGCAATGGCACCGAAGCACCCCGCCTTCATGATACTGGCATTGGGCACCAGCAACACCACTTCACCACCTGCAGAGGGGAGTGCAGAGGATGCCGACAAGGCATCCAACCGAGCCTGCATAACCGCTGACAGCACATGCGTCGACACTTCGCAACCGGGAGAATAGCAGAACCTACTGTCATCATTCACACACACCACGCGCAGAGAATGCAACCCGTGGGTGAGCACCAAGAGCAGTTCCTTGCACTCATTATTGACCGATACGATGTGCACCTCACACCCCTCACCCACCACTTTACCATGCGAAAGGGCACGAATGGCAGCATGCCAGTCGAGCATGGGCGACAGTTTCACCATCACCACATCGGCCTTACGCATCAACTCATCACGCAGCTGAAGCACGTCGGGCGTGCAGTCTTCAATGCCAGACACCTTTTGCCCGTGAATGTCGCGACGGGACGGGTCAAGATAGATAGCAGTATAGGGAGCATCCGACCTGCCTCCCTCCGTACCTCGGCGCCACACCTCGGGCAACCCATGCAGCAGTTCCACCCCATCGCCACCCACCACCTGTACATGTGACAAGCCGAACACTTGAAAGTTGTGACGGGCAATGCTGCACAACGCAAGGTCGCGCTCCACATACACGGCATGGCAGAACCGACGGGACATGAAAGAGAAATCGACACCAAAGCCACCGGTAAGATCGAACAAAACTGTATCTCTCGCAGAAAAATCACCGATAGAACGGGCAGAAATCACATCCGACTTATATTGCGCCGTAGCTTCCGAACTGCACTGCTCCATATTGATATGTGGCGGAAAAACCACCGCTTCCTGCTCTGCCCATGTAGGCAACTTCTTACGTGCCGTCTGCCAACCTTGAATCTGTCGGAGGGCAAATGGCAGATCGACGTCAGGATTCTTGGCGCCCTTCAGTGCCAATCGCCTCACGTCATCCGTGCGATGTTGCTCGATAAAGCGTAGTGTAGCCTCGTTTGTCATACTGCAAAGTTAGTCAAAAAGTCGATATAAAGACAGGATTTCCTTCGCATAAAACGAAGACGGGGTATGAATCGAGTGGCAACGGCAACCCGAAAGCACTCGCCGATCACATCAAATTTGTTGAATATATTCTTAACAATTAAAGGTTATTTAACGCTTGGAAAAGTAAGAAAATCGGCCTGTTTCACCAAGAAAAGCACAATTCATGAACCAAAATTTTGGCATGGCTTTGCGATAGCATAGGTTTCGCATGGCGATAAGAGCCTAATCGCACCGCGATCTCAATGCTCTCGTGTCGCGATATCTATGCTTTCGCGATGCGAAACCTATGCTATCGCAAAGCCCGAAAATCTCGATTTTTTCCGTATTTGAATTTCACATCTATAACTCACTGATAATCAGGCGTTATCAAAAACTACCGATTTTTTGCCGAATTTCGCACCAAACCGCTTGGTTTTTGGAAATTCGAGCAAATGAGACAGGGATTGTAGATTTATTTCTGAATTGTTAAATTGAAATAGTCTCACTAAATCGCTGCTTTGAGCCTCGTGGAATCAATGCCAAGAGAATGCTTTTCGCACATCAAAATAAAAGTAATAAAAGTGTACTTTTACCATATCGTTGAAATCCGAATTTCTTTTTTCTCTAACCCGTTAAGCAATCTAAAAAAAATGATTAAAACACATATTTTTGCATACATCCCCCGCATTTAATGATAATTTAACCCATTTCATCGCAAAATAATGATTAGTAGGTATTGCAACCTATTGATTTTTTCCCTATATTTGCAATGACAAAATCTATTTAATCAAACCATTTCATTAAAAGACTACCATTATGGAATTAAATTCAACAACGTTGGCTGGCATCTATACGGAGCCTCAACTCCAAGATAAACAGACCGGCATGATAGAGCCACAAGAACTTGGTGGCGAAGTTTGGTATCAATAAAAGGATAATTCTTTAAACTCTGTTAGATGAGTTTCTGTTTCAGCAAGTTGGGCTGCCTTAGGGCAGCCCATTTTTTGTAACACCCCACAAAACATGGGAAATATAATAGCCCGCAAACCGTCAGCGGTCTGCGGGCTATCACATTGTTTATGTATAAAGGCTATCCGCCGTATAAGGCAGGATATCGATACCGGATTAGTCGGCCAGCTTAGCCACAATATACTCGCGGTTGAGGCGAGCGATGTTGGCTATGGACTCGTTCTTAGGACAAACGGCCTCGCAGGCACGGGTATTGGTACAGTTGCCAAAGCCAAGTTCTTCCATCTTGGCAATCATGTTCTTGGCACGCTTGGCAGCCTCCGGACGCCCCTGCGGAAGGAGTGCCAGCTGGGTCACCTTAGATGAGAGGAACAGCATGGCAGAACCATTCTTGCAAGCAGCTACACAGGCACCGCAACCGATACACGTAGCGCAGTCCATAGCCTCGTCGGCAGCCTCCTTAGGGATAAGGATGGCATTGGCATCCTGTGCCTGACCAGTACGGATGGTGTTATAGCCACCGGCGGCGATGATCTTGTCGAAAGCAGAACGGTCTACCATGCAATCCTTGATAACGGGGAATGCGGCTGAACGCCAAGGCTCAACGGTGATCACATCGCCGTCGTTGAAACGACGCATATACAACTGGCAGGTAGTGGCACCGCGCTCTGTCTTGCCGTGAGGCGTACCATTGATGTAAAGAGAGCACATGCCACAGATTCCCTCACGGCAATCATGGTCAAACACAAACGGCTCTTCACCGGCGTCGATCAGTTCTTCATTGAGAATATCGAGCATTTCAAGGAAAGAGGTGTCGTCTGGAATGTCCTTCATCTCGTGTGTGTCAAAGTGTCCCTTATCCTGCGGACCGTTCTGACGCCAATATTTAATCGTAAAACTAATATTCTTTGCCATAGTCGTTAATTCTTATAGTTACGTGTTTGTACCTTGATTGCCTCATACTCCAAAGGTTCCTTGATCAGTTCAGGGGTAGCCTCGTCGGTACCCTGATACTCCCAACAACCTACGTAGAAGTAGTTTTCGTCGTCACGGGCGGCCTCGCCCTCAGGAGTGGAGTGCTCCTCACGGAAGTGTCCGCCGCAACTCTCATTGCGGGAGAGTGCATCGTAAGCAACCAGTTCACCCATCAGCAGGAAGTCGCGAAGGTGAATGGCCTTATCGAGTTCGATGTTGAGACCTTCCTTCTTGCCGGGAATGAACAGGTTGGTATTGAACTCCTTACGCAACTCGGCGATGAGTTTCAAGCCCTCTTCCAAACCTTCTTTGGTACGCCCCATACCTACATGCTCCCACATGATGTGCCCTAACTCCTTATGGATGGAATCAACAGAGCGCTTGCCCTGAATGCCCATCAGTCGGTCGATCTCTGCATTGACAGTAGCTTCTGCTTCAACAAACTCTGGGGCATCGGTGGAAATCTTAGGCCAGATAGCCTGATCGGCCAGATAATTCTGGATGGTATACGGCAACACGAAGTAACCGTCGGCCAAACCCTGCATCAGTGCGGATGCACCAAGACGGTTGGCACCGTGGTCAGAGAAGTTGCACTCGCCAATAGCGAAGAGACCGGTGATGGAAGTCTGAAGCTCGTAATCAACCCAGATACCACCCATAGTGTAGTGGATGGCAGGGAAGATCATCATGGGTTTGTAATACTTCACACCATTGATCTCATTGGCGAGGTCGCCGGGGAATACGTCGGTAATCTCCTCATACATCTCGAAAAGGTTACCGTAACGCTGCATAATCTCATCCAAACCCAAGCGGTTGATTGACTCGGAGAAATCGAGGAACACGGCCAAACCTGTATTGTTGACACCGAAACCCTTGTCGCAACGCTCTTTGGCAGCACGTGAAGCCACGTCACGGGGAACCAAGTTACCGAATGCGGGATAACGGCGCTCCAAGTAATAGTCACGGTCTTCTTCTGCAATTTCCCAACCCTGAAGCGTGCCCTCCTGCAACTTCTTGGCATCTTCGATATTCTTAGGAACCCAGATACGGCCGTCGTTACGCAGCGACTCGGACATCAAGGTCAGTTTAGACTGCTTGTCACCGTGAACGGGAATACATGTCGGGTGAATCTGTACATAGCAGGGATTAGCGAAATAAGCGCCCTTACGGTAAGCCTGAATGGCTGCAGTGCAGTTGCATCCCATAGCATTGGTAGAAAGGAAGTAGGCGTTACCATAACCACCGGTACCGATAACGACAGCATTGGCAGAGAATCTCTCTAATTCGCCGGTTATCAAATTCTTGGCGATGATGCCGCGAGCGCGACCGTCAACGATGACGACGTCTTCCATTTCGTAACGTGTATAGAGTTTCACCTTGCCGGCATTCACCTGACACATCAGTGAAGAATAGGCGCCGAGAAGCAACTGCTGCCCTGTCTGACCCTTTGCATAGAAAGTACGGCTCACCTGCGCACCGCCGAAAGAGCGGTTGGCCAGCATGCCGCCATACTCGCGGGCGAAAGGTACGCCTTGTGCCACGCATTGGTCGATAATGTTGTTGCTTACTTCCGCCAAACGATAAACGTTAGACTCGCGGGCACGATAGTCGCCACCTTTTACTGTGTCATAGAACAGGCGGTAAACGGAGTCACCGTCGTTCTGATAGTTTTTTGCAGCATTGATACCTCCCTGTGCTGCGATAGAGTGTGCACGACGGGGTGAGTCTTGAATGCAGAAGTTGAGGACATTGAAGCCCATCTCGCCCAATGAGGCAGCAGCACTTGCACCGGCAAGACCCGTACCAACGACGATGACATCCAGCTTCAACTTATTCTTCGGGTTCACCAAACGTTGGTGAGCTTTATAGTTTGTCCATTTCTCGGCCACTGGGCCTTCCGGAATTCTTGAATCTATTTGCTTAGCCATAATCTTATTTAATTATGATTGTAGAATGTTGATGGAAATTAGGCGCAACACATACTTGGCGCGAAACCGAGCCAGAATGAGAGTATGAGAATAGCGAAAACGACCATGAGGATAGAAACATACACGACACCAATAATGTGCCAACGCTTGAACCATACCTTACCGTTCACACCAAGTGTCTGAAGAGAGCTCCAGAAACCATGGGAAAGGTGAAACCAAAGAGCGCCAATCCAAATCAGATAAAGCACGGAATAAACAGGATTATTGAAAGTTTCGAGAATCCATGCGAATCCATCTGCAGGGTCGTGCTTAACAGGAATATGTGCCAACTCGGCGAACATCATGTGTCCCCAGAAGTTATAGAGGTGGAGCAAAAGGCCGACGAGGATGATGAGACCCAGCACAAGCATGTTCTGAGAAGCCCAACTCACCTTGTCGTAGCTTGCCGTTACAGCATAACGCTCGCTACCCCGAGCACGACGATTCTGTGCAGTCAGGATAAAAGCATAAACGATATGAATCATTGCCAAAGCAGCAAGACCCATCGTTCCTGCAACTGCATACCAGTTACTTCCCAGAAATTCGCAAACCATATTGTACGCTTCCCCATCGAAGAAAGCTACAACATTCATGCAACAGTGGAAAGTCAGGAATAGAATGAGGCAGATGCCTGTCAACGACATCACCACTTTTCTACCAATTGGAGAATTGATTAACCACATAAATGATTGACTTTTAATTATTTAATTGTTAGATTTCAATCTAAAATATTTGAACAAATTACTTGCCGTCTGTGCTGTTTTGCAAACCCACAATACCTTATTGTAGGTATTCAACGTTCGCTATTTGGGTACAAAAATACTATATTTTGGTGATAAATCAAAGTAAAATAAATAAAAAATCCATGAAAATGCTTACTTTTGCAAAAAAAGATTAGACGGATGATTTTTAAGTATGACGTCATTGTGATTGGCGGAGGGCATGCCGGATGCGAAGCGGCTACCGCATCGGCTAATATGGGAGCCCGGACATGCCTCATCACCATGGACATGAACAAGATAGCGCAGATGAGTTGTAACCCTGCTGTCGGAGGTATCGCCAAAGGGCAAATCGTGAGAGAAATAGATGCAATGGGCGGATATATGGGCAGAGTGACTGACGCGACGGCTATTCAGTTCCGCATGCTTAACAAAGGTAAGGGGCCGGCAGTGTGGTCTCCCCGCGCCCAGTGTGACCGCAAGAAGTTTATCTGGGAGTGGCAACACGTCCTTGACAACACACCTAATCTTGACATCTGGCAGGATCAAGCCGATGAGCTGATAGTGGAAAACGGCGAGGCGGCAGGCGTGAAAACCATCTGGGGCGCCGAGTTCCGCGCCAAGAGTGTGGTCGTCACAGCAGGCACATTTCTTAATGGTCTAATGCACATAGGACACCGGCAGGTACCCGGCGGGCGTTGTGCCGAACCTACCGTAGAACATTTTACGGAATCCATCACGCGTTGGGGCATTCGCTCTGGACGCATGAAGACGGGAACACCCGTACGTCTCGACAAGCGCAATATCCACTTTGAAGATACGGAGGAGCAGCCGGGCGAGCAAGACTTCCACCAGTTTAGCTATATGGGTGAGCATCGAAAGCTCAAGCAACTGCCCTGCTGGACATGTTACACAACGAAGAAAACGCATGAAATCCTACAGGCAGACATCGAGAACTCACCCCTTTTCAACGGACAAATTCAATCAACAGGCCCCCGTTATTGTCCGTCAATAGAAACAAAACTCGTCACATTCCCAGACAAAGATCAACACCCTCTCTTCATAGAACCGGAAGGCGAAGACACCAACGAAATGTACCTCAACGGCTTTTCGTCGTCTATGCCTATGGAAACGCAGCTGAATGCACTGCGCCAGATTCCTGCACTGAGAGACGTAAAAGCATATCGTCCCGGTTACGCCATCGAATACGACTACTTTGATCCCACGCAACTGAAACATTCTTTAGAGTCAAAGGTTGTGCCCGGTCTGTTCTTTGCCGGACAGGTCAATGGGACGACAGGATATGAGGAAGCGGGCGGTCAAGGGTTGGTGGCAGGCGTTAACGCTGCCATTCGTTGCCACGGCGGCGAACCATTCGTCATGAAACGCGACGAGAGTTATATCGGCGTGCTCATTGATGACCTGACAACCAAAGGCGTAGACGAACCTTATCGTATGTTCACTTCACGTGCCGAATATCGCATCCTCTTGCGGCAGGACGACGCAGATGCACGTCTCACCGAGCGCTCTTACAACATAGGATTGGCAAATCGTAAGCGTTTGGACTGGTGGTTGCAGAAGAAAGAAGCCATCGACCGCATCGTTCGCTATTGTGAAGAAACATCGGTCAAACCGAAAGATATCAACACTGCGCTCGAAAACTTAGGCACCACCCCACTCCATATGGGTTGCAAACTCTCCGATCTTATCGGTCGCCCGCAACTCGGCATGAGCAATCTTTCAGAATATATCAGTGGACTGAAAGAAATGATAGAATCGCCTGAAAACCGAAAAGAGGAGATTTGCGAGGCCGCAGAAATCAAAATCAAATACAAAGGTTATATAGAGCGAGAGAGAATCGTAGCCGATAAGATGCGCCGTCTGGAGGATATCAAGATCAAAGGACGGTTCAAATATAGTGAGTTACATGAGCTAAGCACCGAGGCAAGACAGAAACTCGAGCGCATAGAACCTGACACACTTGCACAAGCAAGCAGGATTCCGGGCGTCTCCCCAAGCGATATCAATGTATTGCTTGTTCTGCTCGGCAGATGAATTCAAGTATTAAATGATAGTCAACATACAGCATTCATCACACAAACACAATTGTTTCACGTGAAACAGACATTCGAATAAATCGCTGAAATTAAAAGAATTAAATATTTAAATCGACATAAACAATGAACAATCAAGTATTACTTGACAATCTAAGAAGCATCCCGGATTGGCCGATAAAAGGGGTTAAATTTAGGGATGTCACCACTCTATTTAAGAGTTCCGAGTGTGTTAAGATCCTTACAGACGAGTTGTATGATCTTTATAAAGATAAAGGTATCACTAAAATCGTAGGTATTGAGAGTCGCGGATTTGTGATGAGTTCATCCCTTGCCTATCGATTAGGCGCAGGAATCGTGCTTTGTCGCAAACCCGGCAAGTTACCGTGCGAAACCGTACAAGAGAGTTACGCCAAGGAATATGGCATCGATACGATCGAGATCCATAAGGATTCCATCAGCGAAAATGATGTGATCCTTCTGCATGATGATCTTCTGGCCACAGGCGGCACGATGAAAGCAGCCTGCGATTTAGTCAAGAAATTCCATCCCAAGAAGATTTATTGCAACTTCATCATCGAACTCTTCGAAGAGTTTCCACACGCTAAGGAGATATTCGACAAGGATATTGAAATAACGAGCTTATTAAAGTTTTAGAATTATAAACCTACAATAATCACAAAATGAAGCTGAGGCAAAACCGGGATAACAAGACTCTCGGAATGCCTCAACTTCATTTTCTTTTTATCCGAAAACAGGTACGGAAGCATCTGAGCAAAACAGAAAGTGAGCCAGAAGATAAAATTATTATTACTGCCGGCTAAAAACAGACTGCCGGTTCGGAAATCCTTTATGTATCATACCTACAATCACTTTTGCCGTAAAGGGGCTTGCCTAAGCGACATATATAGCAAACGGCATATTGATCTCATTCCGAAGCCGACGTACACCGAACGACGTACGCACGTACACCGAACGACGTATGCACGCACACCGAACGACGCACGCATGCACACCGAACGACGTACGTGGTCATCAGAGCGGGAAGCGGCAACGAAACGTACCGGGAGGAAGGGTGTTAAGCACTTGATTTAGTAGACAACAACATAAAATTATCTATCCAAAGGCTTGGGGGGAAGTGCTATTTTCAGTAAATTTGCATTACCGATTTACAAGAGGAGTATGGACAAAACGTACACCTCGCCATGCAAAGACAGGGGTATTGTTTGCCAAAAGAGAAAACTTTGTTTCGTAATGGCACATCTTACGTTCCACGTGAAACAAAAGATTTCAAGACCTCAATAAATAAAAGGAAATCCGAAAGATGACAAGAGAAGAAAACGAGAAGCGCCTCACCTATCTGAAGAACATTGTCTTGAGTATGCCAGAGCTACCCGGCAGCTATCAGTTTTACGACGAGACCAAGACAATTATCTATGTGGGCAAGGCCAAAAAACTAAAGAGTCGGGTGTCGAGTTACTTCCATAAGGAGGTGGATCGATTCAAGACAAAGGTGCTTGTCAGTAAGGTTTTTGACATTTCCTATACCGTTGTCAACACCGAGGAAGATGCTCTACTGCTCGAAAATTCCCTGATCAAGAAATACAACCCGCGCTACAATGTGCTTTTGAAAGACGGGAAGACCTATCCCAGCATCTGTGTGACTAACGAATATTACCCTCGTATCTTCAAGACGCGTACCATCAACAAGAAGCACGGCACCTTTTTCGGCCCTTACCCCCACATCACCGCCATGAATAACGTGCTTGAACTGCTCAAGAAGGTGTTCAAGCCAAGGAGTTGCAGACAACCCATTACAAAAGAGGGCGTGGCGACAGGGAGATACAAGCCCTGCTTGGAATACCACATACACAACTGTGACGGATGCTGTATCAGCAAGCAGAGCTATGAGGACTATCAGGAAAACATCAGACAGGCAAAGGAAGTTTTGAAAGGCAACACACGCCAGTTGAGTGACTGGCTCTACAAGCAGATGATGGAAAATGCCAAACTTCTCAAGTTTGAAGAGGCAGACCGACTGAAAAAACGATACCTGTTATTGGAGGAATTTGTATCTAAAAGCGAGGTGGTGAGCCATACCATCACTGATGTAGATGTGTTTACCATCACCGATGACGAGCACAGAAAAAATGCGTTTATCAACTATATACACGTCAAGAACGGTACCATCAATCAGAGTTTCACCTACGAATATAAGCGTAAATTGGAGGAATCAGACCAAGATCTGCTCTTGCAGGCCATTCCGGAGATACGCAACCGCTTCGGCAGTAAGGCCAAAGAGGTAATCGTACCGTTTGAAATGGAGTGGAAACTGAAGGATGCCGAGTTTTTCGTACCACAACGAGGCGACAAGAGACACCTGCTCGACCTGTCTGAAATGAATGGAAAACAGTATAAATTCGACCGTTTGAAGCAATCTGAAAAACTCAATCCGGAGCAGAAACAAACCCGACTGATGAAAGAATTGCAGAACAAGCTCAGGCTGCCCAAACTGCCCTATCACATTGAATGCTTCGATAACTCAAACATTTCGGGTGCAGACGCCGTGGCCGGCTGCATCGTTTATAAGGGCATGAAACCCTCGCGCAAGGACTACCGGAAGTATAATATCAAAACCGTAGTAGGGCCTGACGACTACGCCTCAATGAAAGAGGTGGTACGCCGCCGCTATTCCCGCATGAAGGAAGAAGGCATGCCGTTGCCCGACCTCATCATTACCGATGGAGGAAAAGGGCAGATGGATGTTGTGCGGCAGGTTGTTGAGGGCGAATTACAGCTCGACATCCCCATTGCCGGACTGGCTAAAGACGATCGTCACCACACCAATGAGTTGCTCTATGGCTGGCCGCCACAGACCGTGGGCATAGATATCAAGAGCGAACTTTTCAACGTCTTGACACAGATTCAGGACGAAGTGCACCGTTATGCCATCACTTTCCATCGTGACAAACGCTCCAAACACGCTTTGCACTCGGCTCTCGACAGCATTAAAGGCGTAGGACCGAAGACCCGCGAGAGTCTGCTAAAGCACTTTAAATCAGTGAATAAGATAAAGGGTGCAACTACTGAAGAACTTGCTACCATTATCGGATTGTCAAAAGCTAAGATTATATACGACTTTTTTCGCTCACAGGATGCGAAAAGCCTCTCATAGCCATCAATAGCCCAAATGGAAGTATCGTTAATCTCGCAAGGACGGAAAACACATCGAATATCCAAGTTGCAAGCTCTCGCAATCAGTCCTTTTTGTAAATAAATCATTATAAAAATTCTGTCCACTTTTTCGTTCATTCTAGAGCGAGAAATCGGGGTGGCTGAGCAAAATTCCGGTCATGGGAGGTCGAAAATTTTGTATCGGCTCTGCGATAGCATAGCTTTCGCATCGCGATAACGGCCTAATCGCAGTGCGATCTCAATGTTATCGGCTGGCGATAACGGTGCTTTCGCGATGCGAAAAGGGTGCTATCGCAAGACGAAAAGATGAATATCTATAGCATATTCTTGCTTTTCGCTCGTAACTCACTGATGCTCCGAGGCTTACGTAAACCCCTCTGATTTTCGCGTATTTCGGGCAAAAGATTTTCAATTTTGCTACACGTAAATCTACAGAGGGTGTTTGTAAAGAAAAGAGAGAGGTTTGAGGAGGCCGTAACGGTCGCGGGAAGAACTGCAGAGACCGCGGACAGACTGCAAATTTGTAGCTCATAATCTTTGATAGTATGCATCTTTTTCTTATCTTTGCGGTGGCATTATCCATCAATCAATTTGATCTAAAGCTATGAGAATTGTCATTCAGCGCGTAAGCCATGCCTCCGTAACCATTGAGGGAAACGTAAAATCTTCTATTGCCAAAGGCTATCTCATCTTATTGGGAATCGAGGGCAGCGACGCCGAAGAAGACGCTCAATGGTTAGTGAAGAAGGTGATTGGCCTGCGTGTTTTCGATGACGAAAACGGTGTGATGAACCGCAGTATCATGGATGTCGACGGTGACATCATCGTGGTTTCTCAATTCACACTGATGGCAAGCTATAAGAAAGGGAACCGTCCGAGTTGGTTGCGGGCAGCATCGCACGACATCTCTGTGCCCCTTTACGAGCGTTTCTGCACCCTCCTGAGCAGTGCATTGGGCAAGAGTGTGGGTACGGGCGAGTTTGGCGCTGACATGAAAGTGAAACTCGTCAACGACGGCCCGGTGACCATCTGCATGGATACGAAGAATAAGGAATAGGCGGTATCTCTCAACGAGCTTCTCAAGCTCCTCCAAAAGAGGGGGCGGCAGATTATCCCAAGTAATCGGGAACACGACATCCTAAAGCTATTTAAATTAGGCAAAACCATACAACAATGACGATACAAGAAGCACAAGAAGCTGTGGATCAGTGGGTCAAAACCTTTGGCGTGAGGTATTTCTCTGAACTGACAAACATGGCCGTTCTGACCGAGGAAGTAGGCGAACTGGCACGTGTGATGGCACGACGCTATGGCGACCAGAGCTTTAAAGAAGGAGAAAAGGCCAATCTCGGCGAAGAAATGGCCGACATTTTATGGGTGCTCTGCTGTCTGGCCAATCAGACGGGAGTGGATCTGACGGAGGAGTTTCGCAAGAGTATGGAGAAGAAAACGAGGCGCGACGCCACACGGCACAAGGAGAATCCGAAACTAAACCCATCAGAAAGCAACAACAAATAGCATATAAAAACTATAAATCATTACCATTATGGCATATTCAAAGGACATTGAACCTACCGTCAAGGCAGGTAGTTTGAAAGGAAAAGTGGAGGCCGAGCGGCAACAGAACGGCAGCCAAGAAGACAAGTATTTGAAGACTTTGGAGCAGTATAACTGCGAGGTAGATGAGGCAGAGGTACGCGAGGCCGTGAAGAAACTCATCATGGAAAAAGTGCCGGAGAACGATAATCCGGACGTAAAAAAACTCCTTTTCGGCAGCATTGAACTGACATCGCTGCGCACAACCGATACCGAAGAGAGCATTCTTGCCATGACCGAGAAGGTGAATCTGTTCGACTCCACCTATCCTGACCTACCCCACGTGGCAACAATCTGTGTTTATCCAAATTTTGCCAGCGTGGTAAGCCAGAGCTTGGAAGTGGATGGCGTGGAGGTAGCCGTTGTTTCAGGCAGTTTCCCTTCGTCTCAGACGTTTATCGAGATCAAGGTAGCCGAGACCGCACTGGCCGTCAAAGACGGTGCCACAAACGTGGATATTGTGCTGCCGGTGGGCAAGTTCCTAAGTGGCGACTACGAGGGTGCATGCGACGAAATCAGCGAATTGAAACAGACTTGCGGTGGTGTTCCGATGAAGGTAATCCTCGAAACATGCGAGTTGGGCAGTCTGTCGAACATCAAAAAGGCTGCTCTCCTCTCGATGTATGCAGGTGCCGACTATGTGAAAACATCTACCGGCAAGGAGAAGGCAGGTGCTACGCCGGAGGGTGTTTACGTGATGGCGCAAGCAATTAAGGAGTATTACGACAAGACGGGCGTGCAGATTGGCTTGAAACCATCGGGTGGAATCAACAGCGTGATGGATGCCATTACCTATTATACCATCGTGAAAGAGGTGCTCGGTGAGAAGTGGTTAGACAACAAGTGGCTGCGATTCGGTACGAGCCGACTCACTAACTTGCTGCTGAGTGAGATTCTTGGGAAAGAGGTTAAGTTCTTCTAATTCAAGAATAAAGTTTCTTTCGGGAATAAAATAACTACAGTTTTCGCTCGATCACATAGTCTAAATATGCTTTCAAACTCTGTCTCACCCTCTCGTCTCTTACCTCATTTTCGAGGAAAAGCATGGCCTCGGCGTGGAAGTCCCACATGCGTTTGTCGGCATATTCTATACCTCCATTCTCCTTGGTAAAGGCCACAAGACGGGCGATTTCCGCTTTCGTCACAGAGCTATTCTTCACTTTTCTGGCCAGCGCAAGCATCTCCTCATTGCCTGTTTTGTTGAGCGCATAGATGACGGGAAGCGTCAGTTTACCCTCGATCATATCGTTGCCGGTAGGCTTTCCGATGTCGCTCTTGTCGTAATAATCAAAGATATCATCGCGGATCTGGAAGATAATGCCTAAGTTCTGACCGAACTTCTTGGCCGAAGCAATCGTCGATTCAGGTGCGCCAGCCGACAAAGCGCCTATCGCAGCACATGCCTCGAAGAGGGCTGCAGTCTTCTGTTTGATGACCTGATAATACACTTCTTCGGATATATCCTGATTCATGATGTTGGAAAGCTGCAGAAGCTCACCATTCGAAAGAGTGCGTCCCAGCTCCGACAAATGGCGTACGATGTTCTCGGAATGGGTGTAGCTCACGTGAAGTAAGGCAGTAGAGAGGATGTAATCGCCCACAAGCACCGCCACTTTATTGTCATATTCGGCATTCACCGACTTCTGACCGCGACGCTGTCCGCTCTCATCCACCACGTCATCATGAACCAATGATGCCGTGTGGAGCAGTTCCAACCCCACTGCCGCATGCTGTGTGGCATCGTTTACCCCACCGAAATTTTTGGCCATCAGCAAGATGAGGATGGGGCGCATACGCTTACCCGCGCGCTGTCGAATATGATCCAATACCTGCCCTAACAGGCCATCGGTGTGTGAGAGCGCACGATCGAACAACTCGATGAAATCGTCTAATTCTGCTGAAATGGGGGCTATGATGGTCGATAAGTAATCCATGCCATAACGTTTAATTGTTACAAAATTACTGATTTTATCTAATATTGTAGCAATTTTTTAGTAATTTTACCATGTAAATATAAATTATAGATGGATAAACTATTCCTTTTCGATGCGTACGCCATTATCTTCCGGTCGTACTACGCATTCATCAATCGCCCCTCAATCAATTCCAAAGGCCTCAACACCTCGGCCATATTAGGTTTCTGCAACACGCTCAAGGAGATATTGGATAAGGAGAAACCCACACATCTCGGTGTGGCTTTCGACCACGGTCTCACCTTCCGCCACGAGGCTTTTCCTGCTTACAAGGCACAGAGAGACGAGACACCGGAAGATATCAAGCTCGCTGTGCCTTACATTAAAGACATTCTTCGTGCGATGAACATCCCTATTCTGCAGGCCGACGGGTTCGAGGCCGACGACGTGATCGGCACTTTGGCAACCCAAGCGGGGGCAGCCGACGTGGAGACCTACATGCTCACGCCCGACAAAGACTATGGGCAGCTCATCCGAAACAATGTGTATATGTATCGCCCCAGACACGGAGGCGGATACGATAAAATCGGCGAAAAAGAGCTTTCGGAGAAGTATGGCATCGGGAAAGCAGAGCAGGTGATCGACCTTCTCGCACTTATGGGCGACTCATCGGATAACTATCCGGGATGCCCCGGCGTGGGAGAGAAGACCGCCGCGAAGCTCATCAACGAGTTTGGGAGTATTGACAAACTGCTCGCTCATACCGATCAACTCAAAGGCAAGATGCGCGAGAAGGTGGAAAGCGCCGTTGAAGATATCAAGATGTCTAAGTTTCTCGCCACCATCCGTACCGATGCACCCATCGAACTCAACCTCGACGAATTGAAACTCACCCCGCCCGATGAGGCCAAATTGCGCGAACTCTTCACCGAATTGGAATTTAGGAAGCTCTCGGAGCGATTTCTTAACAAAACCGAAAATAAGCCAAAAACCGTAAATATACAGCTCGATTTATTCGCGGAAAATACGGCCGAGAGTACGGTTGAGCCGGAAAATTCAAATTTTGAGAGCCTTAAAACGATTAAATTCAATTATAAACTCATTGATAATCAGCAGGAAGCGTCTAAACTTTATGACTTTTTGAAGACAAAAGAAATCCTCAGTTTAGACACGGAAACGACTTCCGCCAACCCTATCGAAGCAGAATTGGTCGGCCTGAGCTTTGCCGTGGAGGAAAACGAGGCATTTTACGTTGCCATCCCGAGCAACCGTAAAGAAGCGTTGCAATATGTCGACATCTTCAAACCGCTATATGAAGACCCGAACATTTTGAAAGTCGGACAAAACATTAAGTACGACTATGAAGTGTTACGAGGCTATGGCGTTGATATCCAAGGCAAGATGTTCGACACGATGCTGGCACATTACATCATCCAACCCGAACTCCATCACAACATGGATTACATGGCGGAGACCCTACTCCACTATCGTACGGTGCGCATCGAGGAACTTATCGGCCCTAAAGGAAAGAACCAGCACAACATGCGCGACCTTGAACCGAAAGAGATATACCAGTATGCTTGCGAGGATGCGGACGTGACCCTGAAACTCAAAAACATTCTTGAGCCCCGACTGAAAGAGGTGGGAGGCGAGCATCTTTTCTGGAATATCGAGATGCCGCTGGTGAAAGTTCTGGCCGATATGGAGCTCAACGGCGTGTGCCTCGACACCAAGTCGCTCAAGGAAACCGAGCGAACCTTCATCGAACGGATGAATCAATACGAGCAGCACGCCTACGAACTGGCGGGCGAGAAGTTCAACATCAGCAGTCCAAAACAAGTGGGCGACATCCTCTTCGACAAGATGAAGATTGTGGAAAAGCCCAAGAAGACCAAGACGGGGCAGTTTGTTACCTCCGAGGAAGTGTTGCTTCAACTCAAGGACAAAGCGCCTATCGTTGAGGATATCCTCAATTATCGCGGTATGAAGAAACTCTTGGGAACCTACGTGGAAGCCCTTCCGAAACTGATTAGCCCTAAGACCGGGCATATCCATACCTCGTTCAATCAGGCCGTAACAGCCACCGGGCGCCTCTCTTCGAGCGATCCTAACCTGCAAAACATCCCCGTACGCGACGACGACGGCAAGGAAATACGCAAGTGTTTCATCCCCGAGCCGGGCTGCAAATTCTTCTCCGCCGACTATAGCCAGATCGAATTGCGCATCATGGCACACCTCAGCGGCGACGAAAATATGATAGAAGCTTTCCGTGAAGGGTTCGACATTCACCGCGCCACAGCTGCCAAGATTTGGAGAGAAGACATGGACAGCGTGACCGACAGCCAGCGCAAGCAGGCCAAGCAGGCCAACTTCGGCATCATCTACGGCATCACCACCTACGGCCTTGCGCAACGCATGGGCATCGACAACGTCGAGGCGCGCCAACTGATCGACGACTATTTCAAGACCTTCCCCAAGGTGCTGGCCTACATGGAGCGTGCCAAACAAGAAGCACGCGACAAGGGTTACGCCGAAACCATGTTCGGCCGCCGCCGCTATCTGCCCGACATCAATTCTGCCAACGGCACCGTCCGCGGCTTCGCCGAGCGCAATGCCATCAACGCGCCCATACAAGGCTCTGAGGCCGACATCATCAAACTGGCCATGATACGCATCTGGGAGCGCTTCAAACGCGAAGGAATACGCTCCAAGATGATTCTTCAGGTGCACGACGAACTCAACTTCTCCGTCTTCCCCGAGGAGCAGGAGCAGGTCGAGCGCATCGTCATCGAAGAGATGCAGGGCGTCTACAACCTCTCCGTTCCCCTCACCGCCGATGCCGGATGGGGCGACAACTGGCTGGAAGCGCACTGAAAAAGACGCCCTAAAGCAAATCCCAAGACATTAAGTAGGTGTTCAAAATTAAACGCCTATATTTCCTTTTCTTTTTTATTCTTTTGCTTTGCCACAGTCTTTACGCCTCTTTTTCGTCATTCCGCCCTCTTTCATCAGTCGTGTAGCCCGCTACACTCCTTCTTCAAGTTGGCAGACTGACGAAAAACAGACGTAAATATTGTGGCAATTAATTATGAACACCTACTTACCAAAACATGGTGTGGGCTTGGGATCTTTTATCGGATAGCCAAATTTTTATCCCCATATTCAATCTACACATGCTGAAAAACGCATAAAAGCCTTTTCCCTTGATAAGCATCAGGAACAATGCCTTGCCTTTGTTCCCTACCTTTTGCCGCTATCAAACATAGCTTACAGCCCTTCCTAATCACCGAAGCCGTCACCTTATTCCTTCGTAACGGCACCGTACGCCGTTCGGCATACGCACGTACACCGTTCGACGTATGCACGTACACCGTTCGGCGTATGCACGTACACCGTCCGGCGTA
>CAUTTP010000019.1:0-36198 GCA_963541305.1 uncultured Prevotella sp. | reverse complement strand
ACTTGGCTGATTATAATGCATAATTAAATTTTAGGAGTTAAGGAAATAAAAAGCGACACCTAAGTTTCGTTGGGTAATACTACTGTCGGAGTATTGTCTTTAACTCCCAGCGAGCGGAGCGAGCGATAACTACTTTTAACTTCTTTAACTCCTAAATAGTTATTCATCTTCCACGAACAGCGGATCCTCGGGGGTGACCATCGTGGGTTTCTGATCGAACTCCTTGAGCAGCGTGTCGGATACATATCTCTTATCGACCACCATACGGAAAGTGTATTCGTCGAACCAGCGGTTGGTCATGATCAGCGAGCCTTTGTATCCGTAATCGGCGCCCCAGCTATTCTCAACCTTCCATTTCAGCGGGTTGCCCTCGGCGTCGAGATCGACGGCAGAGAGTGTCATGGCATGCGTGGAGCCGCTGTCGAAAGTCTCGATACGTTCTGCCTTGTTCATCTTGAAGGTAGTGCCGAAGAGCGACCCGTAATCGTAGTTTTCCGTGTCGAGGTAGCCTCGACTGCGATCCAGCTGCTTACCCACGTCGTAGCTGGAGTAGATCTTGGTGCCGTCCTTGAGCGAGGTGATGGCGAGCCGGGCAATATCTTCCATCGGCAGGTTGAGGTATTTCCAGTTGGTGCCATCGTACGTGTGGCGGTCATACTCTACCTCGAAAGTCTTGTGATAGGGTCGACGGGGGTCGTTCATCACCATGACGAAGGTACCCTTGAGCGGGTTGCCCACGGTCTCCTTGTAAAATTCCTTAGGTGTGTATTGTTTGGCGGGCGCCACAGCCTTGCCGTCCTTATCCTTGAAAGCATAGGTAAACTCCTTTACGGGTTCGCCAATGGCGAGTGTCAGCATGTGGTAGATGGCACCAAGCATCTCTGTCTTGCGCTGTTTGATGGCAGCTGTCTTCTTTCCTGTGGCCACCATATTGCGCAGTTCGAGACCGAACTCGCGCAGTTTGGAGGCAATGAGTTTTTGTATCTGCGAAGTGTTGTCGCTGGAGTATGTCTCGGGCATCACGCTCATGGGCACTAAGCCGTACTTGTCGGCTAAGTCTGCCACGCCGCAGAAAGTGCCGCCGTCGCTGATGGGGTGGCGGAAGAAGAATTGTACGCGGGTGTCATCTATGGGCTTGTTGGCACAGTCGAGCACGCCTTGCAGCATGAGATTTGCCTTTTCCAACTGGTCGTAGAAGAAAAGATAGGCGTGCGAAAACTCCACCTTGAGCGAATCGCCGTGCGCCTTGGCGAAGTTGGCACGCAGCACGTTGAGCCCCGTGAACATCCAGCAACGGCCTGAACTTTTCTGGTTATGGATGCTCTGCTTGGGTGTCTCGATACTAAAATAGGTATCGATCTGCCCCAAGTTCTTATAGTTTTTAGCCAGATCGTCAATCTTGTTCGATGCGATGGCATTGGCTATCGCCTTATAAGCGGGGTTTTGGCTTTGCGCAGCCTCAATCTGGTTGAGCATCTGCGCCGAGATGCCGCCGTCGCGAGTCTGTGCCAGAAGCATGGTGGAGAATGCTATGCAAACGGATAGCACCAGTGTTTTCTGATTCATAAGTAACTGTTAATGGTTGATAATATTGATGTCGCAAAGTTAGCAAAAATATAGAACTTTTAGGAAATAATATCAACTAAATATAGTATCTTTGCATAGCTATTCCAAAAGAATATCAATGGATCAAGATAAATTCGGACTGTTAAACCAAATAAAATATCCTGCTGACCTGAGGAAGTTGAGCATTGACCAACTGCCGGAGGTATGCAAAGAACTACGACAAGACATCATCGACGAGGTGTCGGTCAATCCCGGTCATTTCGCCTCAAGTCTCGGTGTTGTAGAGATTACGGTAGCTTTGCACTACGTCTTTGATACCCCCGAAGACCGTATCGTATGGGATGTGGGGCATCAGGCCTACGGACATAAGATCTTGACCGGGCGGCGTGACCGTTTTTGTACGAATCGCAAGATGGGTGGCATACGTCCTTTCCCCTCTCCGGACGAAAGCGAATACGATACGTTTACCTGCGGACATGCCTCCAACAGCATCTCGGCTGCGATGGGTATGGCGGTGGCTGCGAAGAAGCTGGATAACCGCAAGCGGCATGTGGTGGCGGTGATCGGCGATGGTGCGATGAGTGGCGGGCTGGCTTTCGAGGGGCTCAACAACGTGAGTTCTACGCCCAACGACCTGCTCATCATTCTCAACGACAATGATATGTCTATCGATAGGGCAGTGGGCGGCATGGAACAGTATTTGCTGAACCTCGATACTAACGAGACTTACAACAAGATTCGCTTCAAGGTCTCACGTTGGCTGCACTCCAAAGGTTACCTGAACGACGATCGCCGCAAGGGTATTATCCGACTGAACAATGCCATCAAGAGCGCCCTCAGTCATCAGCAAAACATCTTTGAGGGCATGAACATCCGTTATTTCGGCCCTTTCGACGGGCACGACGTGAAAGAGGTGGCGCGGGTGTTGAAGCAGCTCAAAGATATGAAAGGGCCTAAGTTGTTGCATCTGCACACTACCAAGGGCAAGGGCTACAGACCTGCCGAAAAGTCGGCGACGGTGTGGCATGCCCCCGGAAAGTTTGATGCCGAGACGGGTGAGCGCATTGTGACAGATACGAGCAACCAGCCTCCTCGCTTTCAGGATGTGTTCGGCAATACGCTGTTGGAACTGGCCGAACAGAATCCGAGGATTGTGGGGGTGACTCCCGCCATGCCCACGGGATGTTCGATGAATATCATGATGAAGGTCATGGAAGATCGCGTGTTCGATGTGGGCATTGCCGAAGGGCATGCCGTGACTTTCTCGGGGGGGATGGCGAAAGATGGTTTGCTGCCTTTCTGCAATATCTATAGTGCCTTTTCGCAGCGTGCCTACGACAATATCATCCACGACTTGGCGGTTCAGAACTTACCCGTGGTGCTTTGTCTGGATCGTGCCGGACTGGTGGGTGAGGACGGGCCTACGCACCACGGGGCATTCGACATGGCTGCCCTCAGACCCATTCCTAATCTCACCATTGCCGCCCCAATGGACGAGCACGAACTGCGCAGGCTGATGTTTACCGCCCAATTGCCCGGCAAGGGAACCTTCGTGATTCGCTATCCACGTGGTCGCGGGTCGTCGGTAAATTGGAAATGCAGACTTGAAGAGGTGGCGGTGGGCACAGGTCGGAAGATCCGCGAGGGTGATGACATAGCATTGTTGACCATCGGTACCATTGGGAGGGAGGCAGAGAAAGCAATCGAGGAACTTCCCTGTTCGGTGGCTCATTATGACCTGCGATTCCTCAAACCATTGGACGAAAGTCTGCTGCACGAGGTGGGCAGGAGGTTTAAGCATATCATCACGGTGGAAGACGGAATCAGAGACGGAGGCATGGGCTCTGCCGTGCTGGAGTGGATGACCGACCACGGCTACCGTAGCAACATCATACGACTGGGCATACCCGATAGGTTTGTAGAGCACGGAAGCGTGGAACAGCTATACGAAATATGCGGTATTGACGCGCATTCTATCCGCAAAGTCATCCTCCAAACATTGGGTAAGGAGGTGACAGACGAGAGTGCAACGTTCTAAACCATCATGACAGACAGCATAGTTTCATAACGATATGAAGATTATCATTAGCGGCGCATACGCCATCGGAACCTATCTTGCCCGACTGCTTTCACGCAATCAGGATGAAATCACCATCATTGATGAGGATGAAGAGAGACTATATAAGATAGGATCCGATTATGATTTGCTCACCTATCACGGGTCGGCCACGAGCGTGACGACCCTCAAGGAGGCCGGTGTCTCCGACGCTGATCTCTTCATTGCGGTGACGCCCAACGAGAATGAGAATATCAATTGCTGCATTTTGGCCCATGCGCTGCATGCCAAGAAGACAGTGGCGCAGGTAAATGATGCAGAATATATAGAGCCGGAGATCAAACATTTCTATAAGGAATTGGGTGTAGATGAGCTGATTTATCCCGAGATTCTGGCTGCGCGCGATATCAACAACGGATTGAAGATGTCGTGGGTGCGCCAGCGCTGGGATGTGCACGATGGTGCATTGGTGATGCTTGGCATCAAGTTGCGCGAGTCGTGCGAGATTCTTAACCAGCCCTTGCGCGACCTCTGCGGTCCTAACGACCCCTACCATGTGGTGGCAGTCAAGCGCGGTGCCGACACCATCATCCCCGGCGGCAACGATGAGTTGCAGGTGTATGACTTGGCTTACTTTATGACTACGCGCCAATATATACCCTATGTGCGTAAGATTGTGGGTAAAGAGCATTATGTGGATGTAAAAGATGTAATGATCATGGGAGGCGGAACCACCACGGTGCGTGCCGTGCAGACAATGCCGGAATATATGAATCCTAAGATATTTGAGATCAATCCGGAGCGTTGCGAGCAGCTCAATCAGTTGCTTGACGACAATACGCTTGTGATCAATGGCGATGCCCGGGATGTGAGCTTGCTCATAGACGAGGGTATAAAAAGCTCGCAAGCCTTTGTTGCTTTATCGGGAAACGCGGAAGCCAACATCCTCGCCTGTCTCACAGCGAAGCGCTTGGGTGTGAGAAAGACAGTGGCTATGGTCGAAAATATGGATTATGTGAGCATGGCGGAAAGTTTGGACATTGGTACCATCATCAACAAGAAAGCTATCACGGCGAGCCGAATCTATCAGCTGATGCTCGATGCCGACGTGATGAACGTTACTTTCCTGATGTCGGCCAACGCCGATGTGGCCGAGTTTATACCAAAGGAAGGCTCGAAAGTGACGCAGAAACCAGTGAAGGATCTCGGTCTGCCTGCGGGTATGACCATCGGCGGACTGGTGCGGAAGGGTACTGGCATGCTGGTGTCGGGTAGCACGCAGATTCAGGCGGGCGACTCGGTGGTGGTGTTCTGCCATAACGTAATTATGAAGAAACTTGAAAAGCTATTCAATTAGTGATCAATTTTAAAATCATATATAAGATACTTGGTTCGTTGCTTCTTCTCGAAGCATCGCTCATGGCTTGGTGTCTTTTAGTGGCCTTTATCTATGAGGAGGATGACATTCCCACGTTTATCGTGTCGATCATTGTCATCGCTTTTTTCGGGTTTCTGTGTAAATATGCCGGTCGGAATGCCGATAACATATTATCACGCCGCGATTCTTTCCTTGTCGTGTCATTCACATGGATAATCTTTTCACTTTTCGCCACCATGCCTTTCATGCTGGGCGGTTATCTGAACAGCTTTACCGACGCTTACTTTGAGGCTATGTCGGGATTCACGACGACGGGTGCCACCGTCATCGATGATGTGGCAAGCCTACCTCATGGCATCCTGTTTTGGCGCTCGCTGACGCAGTGGATCGGTGGTTTGGGTATCGTGTTCTTCACCATTGCCCTGCTTCCCTCTGTCGTCGGCGGCAGCACTAAGGTCTTTGCGGCTGAGGCGACAGGACCTATTAGGACCAAGTTGCATCCCAAACTCTCGATGAGTGCCAAGTGGATATGTATTGTCTATCTCTTTATCACATTGGCTTGTTTAGCCAACTACGTCGGTTTTGGTATGGACTGGTATCGTGCTATCAACTATGCCATGACTACTTCCGCTACCGGTGGATTCTCTGTGGATAATGACAGTACCAAGTTTTTCCATTCGCCTGCCATCGAATATTCCACCACTTTCTTCTGTTTTCTTTCAGGCGTTAACTTCACACTGCTTTATTTCTCTGTAGCTAAACTCAAACTGCGCGACCTTTGGAAAAGCTCAGAGTTCAGACTATACATAGCGCTGATAGCCTGTTTCTCTGCTTTCATTATGGCAGAACTGGTGATTCGCAGTCAATATGATATCGAGCATGCTTTCCGTTCGGCCATCTTCCAAGTGGTTTCGTTTATGACGACCACCGGTCTCTATAACGATGATGCCGGCAAATGGCCGCACGTCACGTGGGTGGTGCTGGCGGTGTGCATGTTTATCGGCTCTTGTTCGGGCAGTACAAGCGGTGGCTTGAAGTGCGTGAGGGGTGTGATGCTCTTCAAGGTTTTCAAGAACGAACTGCGCCAACGCCTGCACCCCAATGCCGTCTTGCCTATGAAGATCAGCGGGCAGAACATACCCGATGCCCAGCGAGTGTCGCTGTTGGCATTCTTTGTAACCTATCTCTTCCTCATATTGCTCACAGCTTTCATCATGATTGCTGCAGGAATTGACAACACTAATGCCATCACCATCAGTCTCAGCTGTCTGGGTAATGTGGGACCGACATTGGGAGTCGAAATAGGCCCAACAATGTCATGGTCGGTATTGCCAGACTTTGTCAAGTGGATATGTTCTGTCATGATGCTTATCGGGCGTCTCGAAATATTCTCCGTGCTGGTCATTCTCACCCCATCGTTCTGGACAGAGAATTGATCGCCGATACCTTTTACAATGACAGGTAATACATTCAACCAATCAAATCACAAATAATATCTTAGAGATATGAAACCATTAAGATTCAAACCATTACTCAAATCCACCATCTGGGGCGGCAACAAGATTATCCCTTTCAAGCAACTCGACGTTCAAATGGAGAATGTTGGCGAGAGTTGGGAAATATCCGGCGTGCGAAACAATGAGACCATTGTGCAGGGCGGTGAGTTTGCGGGGAAGCCCTTGGGCGAGGTTGTAGCCAGATTGAAGGATAAACTTGTGGGCAAAGCCAACTATGAGCGCTTCGGCAATGAATTTCCCCTGCTCATCAAGTTCATTGATGCGCGTGAGCCGTTGTCCATTCAGGTGCACCCCACAGACGAGATTGCCATGAAGCAAGGTAGGGGAAACCGCGGTAAGACGGAGATGTGGTATCTGATGCCGTCCGACGAAGACGCCCGGATGCTTGTAGGATTGAAGAAAAAGATTACCCCCGAAGAATATAAGGAGATGGTGGCAAACGATACCATCACCGATGCTATCGACAGCTACAACGTGAAAGAAGGCGACTGCTTCTTCCTGCCTGCAGGGCGCATCCACAGCATCGGCAAGGGATGTTTCCTTGCAGAGATTCAGCAGACCAGCGACGTGACCTACCGCATCTACGACTTCAAGCGTAAGGACAAGGACGGCAATGAGCGCGAACTCCATACCAAAGAGGCTGCCGAGAGCATCAACTATGACGTGCTGGGTAATTACCGCACCAATTATGTGGTAGCCAAGAATCATGGGGTATCACTTGTTAGCTGCCCTTATTTCACTACGCTCGTCTATGATCTCACCGAACCTACTACCATTGACATTGCATCGCTCGACAGTTTCGTCATCACCATCGTGGTAGCCGGTGAAGGTACGATTACCGATAATGAAGGCAACGTCGAACATGTAAAGGCAGGCGACACACTGCTCTATCCGGCTACTACCACCCAGCTCAAGGTGACGGGCACGGTGAAATTTCTCGAAACGTACGTGTAACGTGAGCTTAGGAAAAAATAGAGTAATCACTTCGTTCAGAATAAAAGAAGAAGAGAAGAGAAGAAAAGTATAAAAGCCAAATGCTCTGCGGGTGAAAACCAGCCAAGTGAGTAATGGCTTTTATACTTTTCTTCTCTTCTTCTTTTATTCTGAATGAAACGATTCTTCTTTCATTCTGTATAAAGGCGCGGTTACGCCTCGGTCTTTTCCTTAATGGCTTGCATGATCAAGCCCTCCAATTCTTCGCATAGCTCCGGGTTATCGCGAAGCAGGGTGAGGGTAGCGTCACGCCCTTGTGCCAACTTCGAGCCGTTGTAACTGAACCAGCTACCGCTCTTGTTGATGATGTTATATTCTACACCGAGGTCGACAATCTCGCCCAACTTGTTGATTCCCATACCAAACATGATGTCGAACTCAGCCTTTCGGAATGGCGGCGCCACCTTATTCTTCACTACTTTCACCTTAGCGTGGTTGCCTATTACGTTGTCGCCGTCTTTCAGGCTGGATGATTTGCGGATGTCCACGCGCACGCTGGCATAAAACTTCAGCGCATTACCACCTGTGGTGGTCTCGGGATTGCCGAACATCACTCCGATCTTTTCACGCAGCTGGTTGATGAATATGCAGCAGGTGTTGGTCTTGGCAATGGTTGCCGTGAGCTTGCGCAGAGCCTGACTCATCAGGCGCGCCTGCAACCCCACCACCGAGTCGCCCATCTCGCCTTCGACCTCCTTTTTAGGTGTCAGCGCTGCTACGGAATCGATCACAAGGATGTCGACAGCCGACGAACTGATAAGCTGGTCGGCAATCTGCAATGCCTGCTCGCCGTTGTCAGGCTGGGCAATCCACAGGTTGTCTACATCTACGCCCAACTTCTCAGCATAGAAACGGTCGAACGCATGCTCTGCATCGATGAAAGCAGCGATGCCGCCCTGCTTCTGCGCCTCGGCGATGGCATGGATAGCCAATGTCGTCTTGCCTGATGATTCAGGGCCGAATATCTCGATGATGCGTCCGCGCGGATAGCCACCCACGCCCAAAGCCACGTCGAGCCCGATAGAACCAGTGGGAATCACATCCACATTCTCTACCTTCTCATCGCCCATACGCATGATGGCACCCTTACCGAAGTCTTTCTCTATCTTCGACATTGCAGCCTGAAGGGCTTTCAATTTAGCTTCCTTCTCTGCACTCTTGGTAGCCTTTCCGGCTCCCTCTTCTTCTATTTTTGCCATATTATAAAGTTATAGTTGCCTCCTGCGGCGGCTTCCCCAAATTCCTCCGAGGGAGGTACTGTCGAAACACCGGGGAACTAAATCCTCTAAAAAGAGGACGCCAAAAAGCATGGAAGGCATGTTTATATTTGTTTATCTAAGTAATCTTTTCTACATCTCTCCTTTAAAAGGACTTGGGCGGGCTGTCCTACAGTTCCAGCTCTCCGTCAAACTCCTCGTGCCACGGCAGTCCTTGTTCGTTGAGCACCTGCAAGAACGGGTCTGGGTCGAAGTCTTCCACATTCCACACACCGGGCTTGTTCCACAGCCCCTTCGCAAACATCATTGCGCCGGCCATGGCGGGCACACCCGTCGTGTAGCTCACACCCTGCATACCCGTCTCGTTGTAAGCATCCTGATGCTTGCAGTTGTTATATATATAATAGGTGTGCTCCTTGCCGTCCTTGATACCTCGGATGCGACAACCGATGGACGTCTCGCCGTCATAGTTCTCGCCCAAATCCTGTGGGTTGGGCAGCACAGCCTTCAAAAACTGCAGCGGCACGATGTTCACCTTCACCTTCTTGCCCGAGCCGTCGGCTGTCTCGGCTTCATATTCCACATTGTCGATGCGGCTCATGCCGAGGTTCTGAATGCAGTCCAGATAGGTCAGATACTGCTGTCCGAAGGTCATCCAGAAGCGGGCGCGCCTGATCGTAGGGTAATTCTTCACAAGACTTTCCAGTTCTTCGTGGTGCATCAGGTAACTCTCGCGTGCCCCCACGTTGGGGTAGGTGATGGATTGGTGCACCTCCAGCGGCTCTGTCTCCACCCATCTGCCATCCTCCCAATAGAGACCTTTCTGCGTGATCTCACGGATGTTGATTTCCGGATTGAAGTTTGTGGCGAATGCCTTGTGGTGATTGCCCGCGTTGCAGTCCACGATGTCCAGATAATGTATCTCGTCGAAATGGTGCTTGGCTGCGTATGCCGTGTAGGCCTGCGACACGCCCGGATCGAATCCGCAGCCCAAGATGGCCGTCAGTCCGGCCTGCTCGAACCGCTCTTTGTAAGCCCACTGCCAGCTGTATTCGAAGTGTGCTTCGTCTTTCGGCTCATAGTTGGCGGTGTCGAGATAATTGCACCCGCAAGCCAGACAGGCCTCCATGATGGTCAGGTCTTGATAAGGCAGTGCGAGGTTGATCACGAGGTCGGGCTTATAGCTGTCGAACAGTGCCTTGAGCTGCTCCACATCGTCGGCATCCACTTCGGCCGTCGGAATCTCCATGTCATAGCCTTTTGCATGAATGTCGGCCACCAGCTTGTCGCATTTCTCCTTGCGCCGGCTGGCAATCATCAACTCCGAGAACACATCCCGGTTCTGCACTATCTTGAAAGCGCACACCGTGGCCACGCCTCCCGCACCAATCAGCAGAAGCCGAGCCGGCCTCCCCAAGACATCCTTATTCTGCAATTTACTCATTGTTCTCTTTATTTTGTTTATTGTTTGTTCTGTATTGTCATTGCCTTGCCTCGGGCACGCCAAGCTCTTCCGCTCTTATCCCCAGTGCATTCATCATCGAATAGCCGAGGATTTCCTGACGGAAGTTGCCGCCCTCCATCGGCTGCATGGCAAAGAGCGTGATGCGCTTGTCGTCGTCCGCGCTGCGCAACAGCCGCCGTATGTCGTCATAGAGCGTGCCCTCCTCGCCGTTAGGGATCACCATCAGGCGCCTCACCTCCGGATGCTCGCACGTCGTCCTGATGGCATCGAGCATATATTCGTCCTTGCTCACCACATCGCCCACGGCGTAGGCATTGACCAAGAATTCACCCAGCCGATCGTCCTTGAACGCTTGTGCGTTCAGCTCGTCGGCATAGACTGCCGGACGGAAATTCTCCATCCGCTGCTTGCCTTTGTCGTGAACCAGTACCAACTGCGTCTCGTGTTCTCCGCCGTCGGCACGCAATCCGCCGTCGAGAGCCACCGCCACCGCCCACTGGCTCAGGTCGGCCGCGGGTATCGCACGCCCTATCATCCGTTCGAATTGCACGCTCAATTGAAATGCTACATAGTCGATATAATCGGCATCGGCAATGATAATGTTTTCGCTCAGCTTGATGTTGCCCGTGTCTTGTGCATTCATATTGCAAAGATAATATAAAAATAGGAATTATGATGAGATGCGGTGCAGAAAAAAGCGACCTCCCCTGAAAGGGATGGGGAAGATAGAGAATAAGAGTATGTAAAGAATAAGAGAATAATCGCTTCGCTCTGTATAAAAGCCAAATGCTGGATAAACATTCGTATATGATTCCATTCGCATATATGGCTCCATCTGCGTATAAAGTGATGGCTTTTATTACTTTCCCTCTCGGCATATAGCCGAGAACAGTGACTTTCAGTTCTGAGCGAAGCGATTATTCTCTTATTCTTTTATTCTCTATATTCTCTTATTTCTTTATTCTTCCTCCCTTGCAGAGAGGGCAGGCTGTCCAATTCTCCGCTTATAATTAAAGGTAATTTAACGTTTTGAAAAACCGGAAAATAGAGGTGTTTTGTCAGGAAAACGCAGATTTTCAGTCGGAAAAATGGGGTAGGGTTTGCGATAGTATAGTTTTCGCATCCCCGTTTGGTACTTATCGCGATGCGATCTCAATGCTCTCGCGTCGCGATAACTATGCTTTCGCGATGCGAAAACTATGCTATCGCAAGACGAGAAAAACGGATTTTCTGAACAATTTTGATTTCATCTCTGTAACTCGTTGATTATCAAGTTTTATCGAAAAAACCCCGATTTTTCGCGATTTTCGTTCTAAAATGCGATGAAGTGGGGAAAATCGGGCAAATCGGAGGGGTATTGTTGAATTATTTCTGAATGTTTTCTTCCAGTCCTTACTCTCTTTTTATTTTACATTGTAGGTCACATATACAACTAAGAGGGTGTGTCAGAATAAAAGAATAAGAGTATAAAAGAATAAAAGCTATCACTTTATGTATGAATGAAGCCATATTAACGGATGTTTATCCAACATTTGGCTTTTATTACTTTCCCTCTCGGCACATAGCCGAGAACAGTGACTTCCTGTTCTAAGCGAAGCGATTATTCTATATATTTCCTTATTCTCCTATTCCATTCTGACACACTCTCTATAGTCGCTCCATCACCATAGCCTTTCTCTTTCTCGGCTGGCAAGGAGGTACGGTTTCTTCATTTTGCATCGGCATCACGCCCATTCGTGCCGGCGTGGTGCCGCAAGCATGGCGCAGCCTGCGGTAGAGCCGGCAGACGATTATATTTTGGTGGCTTTGAGCAGGAAGGGCACACCCGACTTGAGATAGTCGGTCTGCCGCACTTTGTCGACATAGACGGCACCCTCGATGATCTGCATCTGCAACTCCTTGGTGTTGGTATTATACACGCCCAGCGAGTAGGTGCTGTTGACATAAAACCCTACGTGCACGGTGTGCGTGGCTCCGCCGTAGGTCAGGGTATAGGAAGGCGATACAGGATTGATGAGGAATCTCACGGGCGAGAGGGTGAGGAATCCGATGTAGCAACGGATATCCTGTGCCGGCTGCGTGAGCAGCGCCTGCTTGAGGTCGGCGTTGGTGATGTGCTCGGCCAATGCTGCGGCAGGGAAATTGCGTATGGTCATTATCGAGTCGGTAGCAATGCTCCATGTGATGCCCACCGTGTCGTTGACGGTTTTGCCCGTTGTGTTGCTGGCTTTGGGATAGATCAGTTTGCCGGTATAATTGCCGCGCACGGTCTGATAGGCCATTTGCACCTGCTCGGGAGTAAGAGCTGAGGTGTTGTCATCGTTTTTGTCACAGGAAACAAACACAAGTGCTGCCATGCAGCAAATCATCATAGAGATGAATTTAATACTTTTCATAATTCGGTATGTTTAGTTAAGTTTTAGATGTTATACATGCTTATTAAACGCCGTCCGGTGAATTTGCTTGCCTCACGAGGAGAAGTTTTTTCATTTTTAACGGTTTTTTAGTGTGCTAATATAATTTAATTTTTGTTTATTTTCCAAATTAAACGTGAAGATATATGTTGACTTTCTGATATTTTCTCTATTTTTGTCGTATCAAAATTTATAAGTGCACAAACACGCAATACGATTTTCTCTGCCGAATAAGAGAATAATATGTGTATAGCGACTAAACCAAAACCAGAGAATTTTAAATAAAAAAGTATTTCACAGCAAACACTAAAATTAAAATTATGAGAAATCTTTTACGCTATGCTTTGGCATCGCTGATGGGATTATTCTGCATCGGGATGTCAGCCCAGAATGGTTATTACCGTATCAAAAACGCTTATGTGCGAGGTGATGCAAAACAGTATGTACACGTAACAGGAGCTTATGAGGCGCAGCCGGAGGTGACACACGATGAGGCAATTACGCTGCCGGGCAGTGTGTTGCATGTCACAACAGCCGACACGGTCATCAGCGGCGAGACGGTGAAAAATGTAAAAACCCTGCGCGCACAAGGGGTAGATGTGATCAATGGCTATCTGGTTCCCGGGCTTGATGCCGTGCGTAATGAGTTGAAAAGGAGGATTAAAGCTAAGGTAGGAAATATTTTGGGAGAGGCAGCATATTTGTATTTGTCTATCCAAGTGTTCGACAAGTGGGATTTGAACATGCACCTGCGCGCAACGACAACGGCAGCGGGCGATGCGGCCTATTATGTCTATGCCACGGTTCCGTCCATGCAGCCGTTGGTAGACTTCTATAAAACATGGGGATCGTTTATGGGTTCCGCGCTCAATAACTATCCTGAACTGAAGGCGGCGCTCGACGAAGGCAATGCCGACAAGACATGGACTGCCATGGAGAAGTTGGCCTACGCCAAGATTTCAAGTTCGTTTGGCGCGAGCAGTACGCTCGCCACGCTGTTGAAAGGGTATATCGACAATGACCGAATCCATCAGGGACAGACCTATTATCTCATCGAAGGAGGCATCAGTAAGGTGGATAGCGGGAGCCAGTATGACCCGGCAAACCCCACCACAACGAGCCACAACGAGTATGACAATACCAATGCCAAGTTCGATTTTGCCAACAACAATGTCGCCAATTACTACGGTCCGGAGCTGGAAGCGGCTGGTGACGCAGGCAAATGGATACTCGAAGAGGTGGATGCCACCAACTATTTTGCCGTGCGGCCTTCCGCCAACATGAAGGGGCGTGACGGTAAGTATTACACCACGCTGTATGTCGATTTTTCCTTTGAGATTGCAGGCGACATGAAAGCCTATACCATCGAGGGTGTGAACGAGAAGAACGCCAGCGGCTATTACTTTGCCAAAGTGAAAGCATTGGGTGGTCAGGGTACTACAGTGCCTGCCCAGACAGCCGTGGTGCTGGAGTGTCCCTCTACGGATGTAGCCGATAACCGGTTGCAGCCCACAGGCACAGAGACGCCCCAGACCAGTGCAAACCGTCTCTGCGGAAACTATTTTGCAACAGCGATTGCGGGCATGACGGCCACCGATGGCGCGGGAAACACCTATGCAGTGACAACCGACAACATCCGCGCATTCAGCATCAATTCTTCCGATACGAAGAATCCCATCGGGTTCTACAAGGTAGCAAGCTCGGTGACCACTGTGCCCGGCAATAAGGCTTTCCTCGTTTTGACCGGTACAGAGGCTGCTGCCAAAGGCTTCTTCCTGCAGTTTGACGAAATCGCCACAGACATCGACGGCGTGACGGTAAAGGAAGACGAGACGGAGCACAAGGTCATCTATGACCTGCAAGGGCGTCGTGTGGAAAGCCCAACCAAGGGTATCTACATCGTGAATGGTAAGAAAGTCGTAATCAAGTAAGTTAAGGAAGGGGTATCACATGAAAAATATATATGCAGTTCCGGAGTGTAATGTCGTGTTGTTGAATCTGGGCGAACGGTTGCTTGGCGATCAGTTTGGCAATAATAGTGGTGTGCCCGTAGAACCGGGCACACCCGGCGGCTCCGGCTCTACGGGCGGTGTGCCGGGCTTTGAAGCCAAGGAAGAACGCTTCACATGGGGCAACCTGTGGGAAGATTTCGAATAAAACGGTCTTCTCATCTTGCTATCCTGAAGGTGCCGCATGGCAGCAGTTCGTCATTCGTGAGATTGGCTGTCGTGTATGGTTTCCATGCGTATCTCACATATTTCGGGTGTTCTACCGCCGGGTTTTTCAGGGTTATCCTGTTGCCTTCCACGATGACGTCCGCAGGATAGAACAGTCCGTCGTATTCGGCCACTTCAAATCCCCGAATGGTTTTTCCGTCGGAGGTTCTCAGACCTTTACCGTTGCCGAAAGAGATTTCCACCTCGCCGTCCTTGAACAGTGCGGATTCCACATAGGGACCTGATGAAGTAAGGGAGTGCCCGTAGACATGATGCAGTGCCAATCGCCCGAGGCGCACCCCGATTTGCTGCTTCTGCTTCGGGTGCACGTCCAGCGAATCGCCTGCATCGCTCGATACGGCCATGTAGCAATCGGGCGTGGTCGCGGCCAGTCTGCGCTGGCAATCCCTGAACCATGTCCATGAAGGACGATCGATGCTCGACAGTTGTACCGTGCAGAAAGGGAGATCAGGCTTCTGCCATGTTCCTCTCCAGCTCCTCACCATCAGCCGGAACAGTTGCTCGTATGCCTCATAGTTATGAGCGTTCGACTCCCCCTGATACCAGACAACTCCCTTTATCGGGAATCCCGCGAGGCCGGAGATGCTTGCCTCATAAAGATATGCGGGTTCGTATGGATGCCGTTGCAGCGGATTCGTAGATTCTTTCATGTTCAAGGCTGCGCGATCTCTTACCCAGTCTTGGATGAAGTCATTATGTGTCCAGTCGTTGAGTATGGCGGGGAAGTCATGCTCCAGCGTCTTCCTATCTATCCAAGATTCAATCCCCGAGCCGCCTACAGCATTGCAGATAAGCCCTACGGGCACCTTCAGACTATCGCGCAACATCTTTCCGAAGTAATAGGCTACGGCCGAGAATGACGCCGCCTGAACGCTGTCGCAAGGCATCCACTGTGCTTCCCCGTAATACTGTAGCCGATTGACGGAATCCAAAACCGTCGTCCCCCATTCCGTAGCATCGGTTCTCCATCTGGCCTTTTGGTCGTACAGGCGCAGCATATCGTCTTTGCCCGCAGGGACATCACGTGCAGCCGTTGCAGCCTGCTTGAGCATGAATTCCATATTCGACTGGCCTGAGCACAACCATACTTCTCCGACAAGAATATTGGAGAGGCATACTTTCTTTTTATTGCATTCTACCGTAAGGTCGTACTGACCGCCGGCCTCCATGCTTCCGAAACATACTTCCCATTTGCCGTTCGTGCCGGTTTTTGCGACCGCCGTCTTTCCCGCAAAACCGACTTTCACCATGTCGCCGACGTTCGCAGTGCCACGGATGACAATCGGCTCATTGCGCTGCAACACCATGTTGGATGTATAGATATCCGGCAGTTGCAGGCCGCCGTAATCGCCCGTGATACCCTTATATGCGGTCTCGGCAAGAATCTTTGCCCCTTCCGGATCGGGATGCAGCCCGTCAGGGAAGACGTCCGGGCGGGGGTGGAGTGGGGTAAAGAAGTCGATAAGCTCCGTGTGCCCCACCTTAGCCACCGTCTCGATAGCCTCTTGTATCTCATCGTGCCAGTCGCGCGTGCCCGACAAAAACCTTTTGTGTCGGTTGGAAATCGGTGTTAATCTGGCAATGATGATACGCATCTTGGGGTTGGTTTTCCTGAAAGCATGGATGAGATTCAGATAGTCTCCGATGAAATTATCCTTGTAATTCGGCCAACTGCGGGGGTCTGTATCGTTGATACCTAAATGAATAACGACGATGTCTGCCGCAAAGTTCAATGCGTCCTGATATGCTTTCTCCGTGACATAAGGATGCTGCCCATGACGGAGGAGCGTCGCGCCCGAGACGCCAAAGTTCCTTACCTCATACTTGTTGCCCAGCATTCCCTGCAGTTGCACAGGATAGTTTTGGGTCTCTCTGTCGGGCAGTTGCATGCCGTAGGTAATGCTGTTTCCCACGCAAGCCACACGAATGGGCTTGCCGGCAAATGCGATAGCCGGCAGCAATGCAAGCACCAGCACAGGAAAAATCCTCCTCATGGTATTGGAAATAATGACGAATCCCGCTCCCGTCTTTTCCATATTATACAGCCTCTCCTATTTCTTCGCCAAGACGCGACGGGCGGCTTCGGTAGCCACGAGCAGTCCGCCGGCACTCATGATGATGTCCTTGATGACCAAGCGACCGGCTGCCGAGAGCAGCGGGAAGCCGTGCTCTCCCACGAAGTAGGGCAGTCCCTCGTGCGGGAAGGTGTTGCCGTCAGACAGGTTGGGCACCCAGCATTCGGGGGTAGTGATGAGGAATGAGAGCGTCACGATGCTCATTCCGAAAGTGAGCAGCCCACCTATCATTCCTATGCGCGGGCACCAGATGCCCAGCAACACCAGTGTACCAATCGACACGATGACCAGACCCAAGCAGATGGAGAAGACATAAGTGCCGTTTTGCTGGTGCCACTCGATGTTGTCGGCTATCACCTCGCCCTCCTTATTCTTGTGGAGGTTATACTCTTTCACCTCCTTGCCGGTCTTGGGATTGACAGCGGTCTTCGACGAGTTTTTATAGAAGAAACTCATCAGCGGGCTGTTGCTCACGAACGGTACGATGCCGTCTGCCTCGTACTGGCAGACTTTCAGTCCGCCAATCCACGCCATCACCACGAAGATGGCGATGCGGAGGTAGGTGTAAAAATGTCGCTCAAAGGTGATCAGAATGTTCGATACGATCTTGAAAATCTCCATAAGATAAATTGTTTTTTAATGAAGTGAACTTTATATAAAAGGTTATTTGTCGAAGAAGCAGACAGCAGAAACGGTCTCCGCCGGCTGTTGCCGCTGTAGAATCGACCTGTGGGTGCAAAGATAGTTATTTTGTTTGGAAATATCAAAAGGTCTGATTATCTTTCCCTTTTAATCTTCATACAGGTGAAGCGTCACCGCCGCCGCCCATCCCCTCCCTCGGAAGGCTGCGTCGATGCGCGGGGAGACTACCGATAATAATGTGCATAATTCATATACGGCTCCTGCTGAATCTCCGTGCTGCAGCCCACATACACGTTGCCGTAAGGGTCTACTGCCTTGACGAAAACGATGGCTTTCGGATTTTTCGGGACGTAATAATAGAGGTGATTCATAATGAGATAGGTGTTTTGCTTGCTCACAAACCAATAGCTCACCGACTTGCAATACCTGTGATGATAACCAGTGGCGAAAGCGTCCTGCCCCAGACCGCTGAGGCGGGTCATGGGATATTCCACGCCGCCCTCTACGGCCGTGAGCGTCCAGCGCGAGTCGGCGTTGAACACGTTGGCCACGATGACGGCCGAATCTTTCGCCGTCGACCAGTCGGCGGCATAGCTCTCACCATTGAATTTGGTGTCGGCGCGAAAGAGTGTCATCTGCTCGCGTGCATCCCATCGCGTACCTTTATAATAACAGTCGCTCAGCCGCGTGCCCTCGAAAGTATAGACGTAATAGCCGTTGGGCGTGCCGCAGATGTTGATGTTCGAGTTCCAGATGTTGCCGCAGGCTGCCGCGTGGCAGTGCTCCAGCACGTGCAGCCCGTCGTGTTCCACCTCGTGGTTGAGTGCGAAATGCGTGTGTCCGCAAAACAACTCGTACCCACCCTCAAACCTGTTGAGCAGCCGGAGGATGGCCGAGAGGCGCGACGAGGCATAGTGGCCTTTCTCGGTCGCGATGCCGAGCGGTGTAGCCTTGTCGCCCGGACGGTTGCCGAAAGTGAGGGGTATGTGATAGCTGAGCACCACTTTCTTGGTCGAATCCACCAGACTGAGGTCTTGCCGCAGCCACTCCAGCTGCTCGTCGGTCAGCTCGCCCGGCTGATAATACAGGCTGCCGTGGTAGAAGCTGCAGTTGTTGAAGCACACATAGTGCACATCGCCACGGTCAAACGAATAGTCCGTCGGCCCCCAGCTCTCCTCCCATCGTTCCTTATAAGCCTTCTTGCCATCTTGGTCATGGTTGCCGATCACCGAGAACAGCCTCATCTTCGACGACCCCAACGCTGCGCGGATCTGTCCTTCCAGTGTGGCGTTGTAGCCACCGTGATACTGCACGTCGTCGCCCATCGAAAGCCCATAGACGGGCATTCCCTCGGGCAGGCTGTCGATGGTCTGCCTGATGTCGGCCATCGTCTCATCGGTAAACCGCGCCACGTCCGACTTCTTGATAGGGTTATCGCTTGCGTCCTCATAGTAGGGGTTTATGGCATTGGTAATCTGCGGGTCGCCGATCACAATCATCCTGTAGACCGTCTCCTTGCCATTGGGCAGCCGGGTCAGCGTAAAGTCGTAGACAGAATCCCGGCCGGAGACGCGCCGGTAGAAGCAGGCCGTGTTGTCGGAGGCAGAGTGGGTGGGCACCTCGCAGTAGGCGGGCACCGTGTAATAGACAAACCGCGCGCTCATATTGCGCAGTAGGGCATAATGGCCGGCAGTGTCGGTCACGGTGCAGGTATAGGAATCGCTCACCACCACACCCGCCATGGGCATGCCGAGCGTGTCGGTCAGCGTACCGCGGATGCTGTCGGACATCGATGCCAGTACCAGCGCACGAGCCCTCGCTATAGAGTCGCGACGCACGGCGAGCAGACTATCCTTCACCTGTTGCGCCTGCACGCTGTCAGAAAGTGTCGCCTCTTGCTGCTCAGCCACAGCCTGCCGACTCATCAAAACAAAGCCCATGGTCGTAAACGCCACGATGAGCAGCAGCGCACAAGCCAGAAATATATGTTTATACTTGTCTTCCATCTCGTTTCGCATCCATTAAGGCGGAGCGGTGCAAAGGTACGGATAATTCGCAATTCACAATTTACAATTCACAATTTTCTCAAGCAGGAGGGAGAGAAAAAGAGGGGAAATAAAAGGGGTGTCTCTTTGCATTTTTCATAATATTTCATACTCAATACACACCCATATCGATGCCGTTTTGTAAACATATCATTACAGTTTTAACGTTATACGGGCATCATGAAAGAGAAAAATAATAAGGATGATTTGTCAATAATAGCTCAAAACAGGTGCAAGTCTGCCGGAATGGTTTTGCGAAACCTATGCTTTCGCATCGCCAAACCTATGCTTTCGCCATGCGATAAGGTTGAGATCGCATCGCGATACCTATGCTTTCGCCATGCGATACCTATGCTATCGCAAAGCCTGAAAAATATGATTTTCCACCCTGATCGGCGCCTTCTGCATAAGACGTTGTATATCAGCAAATTACAAAAACACCTGATTTTTGCTCGATTTTCGCCCGAAATCCTGCCGATTTTCAAATTCTCAAATTTCCGCGATGCTTCTGTCTTGTTATTTCGCAGTGATTATTGATAGCTTTTCCAATGATATTTGTTGAAATTTATCCTACAACTAAATTCCCTGTCAGGGCTTGATATTAGGCGGATAATCATAAGTAACGCGTTGGCGGAATCGATTTAGTTCTGCCGATGGGGCTGTAAGTTAAGCTTGGTTCATCGCGGAAAAGGTCGGCATTGCTGATGGCATGGTATCGGCACCACCATCTTTTCATTATCGGAATATTCTGAAAAGGGCTGCCCGAAAACTTACTTTTTAAAGTTTTTTAAACGTTGTAAGTCGTTGATGATGAGGCAGATAAGTGTTTTATATGACTTACTTAAATACCTTACTTCCTATTACCACATTATGGAATCTTCCCTATTTTTGCAATTAAAGATCTAAATACATTTACCAACCTAAGCACTACAACTCATGAAAGCTATTTTATTAACATGCGCCGCCATAGCCTGTTCGGGCATTGTGATGGCGCAGAGTGCACCCAAACTCACTGCAGACAACATCAATGAGGTCATTGCAGCAATGACCCTTGAGGAAAAAGCCGATCTCGTTGTAGGAGTCGGCATGGGCGGTTTCTCCGACAAACCCGTCATTGGCTCCACTTCGAGCATTGTCCCCGGTGCTGCCGGAACCACCAAGCCCATCCCACGCCTCGGCATCCCCGCGATAGTTCTTGCAGATGGGCCTGCCGGAGTGCGCATCAATCCTGTGCGCCAGTACGATCACAATATGTATTATGCCACCCACTTCCCTATCGGCACGTCCCTTGCAAGTTCTTGGAACACGCAGCTCGTGCAGCAGATAGGCGCGGCCATGGGCGAAGAAGATCGCGATTACGGTGTGGAAGTGCAGCTGTCTCCTGCCCTTTGTCTCATGCGCAATCCGCTCTGCGGCCGCAACTTCGAGTACTACAGTGAAGACCCTGTCCTTTCTGGCAACATTGCCGCCTCCTATGTCAATGGCGTGCAGAGCCAAGGCGTCGGTACCTCGGTGAAGCACTTTGTGTTCAACAATCAGGAGACGCAGCGCATGGGAAACGATGCACGCGTGAGCCAGCGGGCTTCGCGAGAGCTGTATCTGAAAAACTTCCAGATATGCATTGAGAAGTCGCATCCTTGGACGGTGATGTCGTCTTACAATCTCATCAACGGCACTATGACCAGCGAGAGCCGTGACTTGCTCACCACCGTGCTGCGCGACGAGTGGGGCTTCAAAGGGCTCGTGGTGACCGATTGGTTTGGCGGCATCGACCCAGTGCACCGTAACGGAAAGGCCGACCGTGTGGCCAACATGATTGCCGGAAACGACCTCATAGAACCGGGAACGGAAGAAGACTCCAAGGAGATTGTGGCTGCGGTGAGGAGCGGCAAGCTCGATGTGAAGTATCTTGATGCCTGTGTCCGCAACGTGCTCAACCTTATCGTAAAGACTCGTCGCTTTCAAGGCTACAAGTACAACAACCGGCCTGACCTCGCCGCCCATGCCAAAGTGACTCGTCAGGCTGCCGCAGAAGGAACAGTGCTGTTGAAAAACAATGGTGCGCTGCCTCTCAGCAATGTAAAGCATATTGCTCTCTATGGCAATGCAAGCTACGATATCATTGCAGGCGGCACAGGCTCGGGCAATGTCAACCGCGCCTACACCATCTCCCTTGTCGAAGGTATGCGCAACGCAGGATACAGCGTCGATGAAGATCTTATCAATCGGTATAGTCCTTATCTTGACGAGTATTATAAGAAAAATCCCAAACCGGGGCTGCTCGACCTCAGAGTGCCGGTGCTTCCCGATGAACTTGCGATAGATGTCACCCCCGAACAGGTGGATAACAACGATGTGGCCATCATCACGTTGAGCCGCATGTCGGGCGAGGGACAAGACCGCGTGGAGTCGCACTATAATCTTTCGAAAGAGGAAAAAGACCTGCTCAACAAGGTTTGCACGGCCTACCATGCTGCCGGAAAGAAAGTCGTGGTTGTCCTGAATGTGGGCGGTGTTATGGAGACAGCCTCTTGGAAAGACCTCCCCGATGCCATTTTGCTGCCTTGGCAGTGCGGACAGGAGATAGGAAACTCTATCGCCGACCTGCTCTCGGGAACGTCTACGCCGTCGGGCAAACTACCCATGTCGTGGCCTGTCGACATCAATGACGACCCGTCTACGAAAAACTTCCCCGCACATGTGGAAGGCTACAACATCAATGAGTTCCGAAAAGACGCCTCAAAAGACGCCAATGTGAAAAACGTGGGCTATACTAACTACGACGAAGATATTTACGTAGGCTACCGCTATTATGATACTTTTAAGAAAAACGTGAGCTATCCGTTCGGTTACGGTCTTTCCTACACCACATTCGATTATGGCGATGTGAAGGTCACCGACGGAGGGAGCAAAGTCACGGTGAGTGTCACTGTCACCAACACCGGCAGGCAGCCCGGTAAGGAAGTGGCCGAGGTTTATGTCACCGCACCTAAAGGGGCAGTGGAGAAACCAGCCCAAGAACTGAAGGCTTTTGCCAAGACACGCACCCTGCAGCCCGGCGAAAGTGAGACCCTGACAATGGATATCAGCAAGATAGACCTCGCATCTTTCGTCACAAACCAAAGTGCATGGGTCACCGATGCCGGTACCTACACTTTCAAAGTCGGTGCGTCAAGCCGTGATATCAAAGGCACAGCCACGCTGAAGCTCAAGGGTATGAGACAGAAGGTTCACAATGTGCTCGCACCGAAGGTAAAGCTCAACCTGCTTACGCAGAAATAAAAATCTACCAAACCTAAAAATAAAAACAATGAAAACCATTCGTTTAGTGACACTGCTGCTTATTGGCAGTATGTTGCCGGCCACATCGTTCGCACAGGAAGAGGCCAAGAAAGACACTGTGCAGAACACCAAGGAGGTGAAAAACCGAAATATGTTGCTCAACGCATCGAGTGCCGACCAGCCGCGCCAAATCAATATCGGTTTACCGTCGTCTCTCTCAGCGACTATTTTTGAAGATGGCCTGCCCGTTTCTTACAGTACATGGCCAGACATGCCCTATTTCTCATGGTTCGGTGGTACCTCCTACGGCAAGATAGGTGTGATGAGTCTTTCCGAGACAGCCCTGCAATACGGTGCGGTAGGCTATGCCTTAGACAGCCGTCATCGCAACTCTACCCCCAAGGCAGGTGGTACCGTCAACTACCAACTCAACCAGTTTGGCCGTCAGAAACTCGACGCTACCATCTCCGGTCCCATCGGCGGTGGCTTTGGCTACATGGTCAACTCCCATCAGATTTGGGATCCCGGTTCGGCAAGTATGCAGGCAGCGCGTCTCCAGACACGTATGCAGACCTATAAGGTGAGTATCGACAAGACTTTTGCCGAAGGACGTGGCTACATGAACCTGCTCTATCAATATTGCCGCTACACCAGCACTGGCTCGACCTACGCACCGTTCATCTTCGTAGGTGACGGCTCGGTAAAGAAATACAATGGCTTCAATTACGGCACCGATTCCTACTATGGCAACGAGGCTTCCTCTTTCTATTATATGGATGTTTTGACCGGTGAGGTGAAGCAGATTAGTTGGAAAGATGCCGGTACCACCGACAACCATCAGGTGACTTTCAACTTCGACTACGACTTCAGTGACAGGCTGCATCTCAATATAGCCAGCAAATTCAAGACCGGCGATGTAAGTATGGCCTTGGCTGCCGTGTCTGGTATTGTGTCAAATTCCGGTGACTACTACTATGCCGATGGCTCCGCCTTCACCGGTGATTACATTCAAAACCGCTGGATGATGTACGTACCCGGCTTTGAGCGCGACTGGCTCACAACGGCAGTCCTCACCGGTAAAACAAAAAATGACCGCCACTCTTGGCGCATCGGTGCAAACTTTTGGTGGAACCGTGCAGGCGTTCAACAGATGAATACCATCATGGCACATGAGGTGAAAAACGATCCGGCACAGCTCTATGTTAAGAGTGGTGACCAACTCCTGCCCTATATGGCTCTCAATCCCGGCAGCGGTGAATACTACAACGGCCATGAGGTGAAGACATCCCTCTTCATTAGCGACGATTGGGCTGTCAGCAACAATCTGTGGATGAGCATTGGCGCACGCCTTGAATATCTCGCTTACGGTGGTAGGGCTGCACTGAATCTTCCGTCGGGTGAGACTTATAACACCCGCACCATTGGTTGGTCGCTGAAGTCTACAGGTGCCAGAATCAACCGCTTTACGGGAGACTGGCTCAATCCTGCTTTCACCTACAACTTCCGCTATAAGATTCTCCATGGTTTTGGCGTCGAGGGTGAGTACGTTTACGTGCGTCAGCGTCCGAACCTGCAAGACTATGCAGGCTCAGAGCTGCCAATTACTTCTCCTGTAAACATCAATATGGCACGTGGCGGTATCTATTGGAACACACCGTGGTTGAAACTCGTTTCACAAATAAGTTTCATTACGCAAACCAATTATAAAAGTCGCACCACATTTTATAATACAACGGCTGCAGGCACAGAGGAGAGCCTCACCATTCCCATCACCAACAATGTGCAGACCATCGGCTGGACAACCGATGCGGTGTTGACGCCATTCAAGGGTGCTGCTCTCCATGCACTGTTCACACTTCAGAATCCGCAGTATAAGAAACTCCATATCACAGGCACATATCCGAGTGGAGCCACGGTTGATGTGGATCTTAACGGCAATACCGTCACCGCCATGTCGAAGACACTTATTGAGCTCGACCCTTCCTATTCTTGGGACAAGTGGCGTGTATGGCTTAGTTTCCGTTACTTCTCGAAGCAGTATATCAACAAGACCAACACGCTCTACTTCAATGGCCATTGGGAGTCGTTCGGCGGTATCAATTACATGCTCAACAATAAAGTCAACTTCGCACTCAACGTAGTGAATATCTTTAATCAAAGCGGTGCGACAGGTTCTATCAGTGCAGCCGACCTCATCACCGACACGTCAAAGTATAAGGATTATCTCATGTCAGGCTCTTACATCCGCCCATTTGAGATATCTCTGTCTACGACAATTAACTTCTAAATCATCAAAAACAGTAAATCGTGAAAACAATATTTTTATCAGTCTTTGCCTTGTTGTTATCCGCCACGGCAGTGGCACAAGGCCCGCAAGTGAGAGTGGAAGGTGGAATGATAGAAGGTATAGATTCCTCCGGCGTAAAGATATTCTGTGGCATTCCCTTTGCAGCACCGCCCGTAGGGGCATTGCGCTGGAAGGCTCCACAGCCTGTAGTGGCATGGCATGGCGTGCGCGCAGCCAAAGAGTTTGGGGCTAACCCGATACAAAAGAATGCTTTTGGTGACATGATCTTCGGCACAAAGAATTTTTCCGAAGACTGTCTGTACCTCAACGTGTGGACACCCACGAGAAGCTATGATGAGAAGTTGCCCGTACTGATTTATTTCAATGGCGGCGGCTTCCTTTCGGGTTCCGGTTCGGAGCCACGCTATCAGGGTCTCACGCTTGCCCGTAAAGGCATCATTGTAGTGACAGCCAATTACCGGGAAGGTATCTTCGGGTTCTACTCCAGCACCCTGCTTTCTAAGGAGAACAGTAAGGAGAACGGCTATAAAGGATCTGGCAACCAAGGGCTTATGGATCAGGCGACGGCTATCCGTTGGGTATATAACAACATAGCGGCCTTTGGTGGCGATCCCTACCGTATAACGATCGACGGCGAGTCCGCAGGGTCATCTTCTGTAAGTGCCCAGATGGCTTCTCAGATGCCACGCGGCTGCTTCAGCCAAGTTATGGCATCGAGCGGAAGTCTTGTCGGCACACGTCCTGTAGCCTCTCTGGCAGAGGCTGAAAAGGCCGGCGACGCTTTCATGAAAGCGGCCGGATGCAAAGACCTTGCTGAGTTGCGCAATATGCCGGCAGACAAGCTCAACGAACTGTATAATCCCATGGGTTTTCCGTCGATATGTATAGACGGCAAGTTCTTAACCGAGCAGCCGCGTGAGACCTATATGAACAACCGTCAGGCACAGGTGCCTGCACTTATCGGCAACAACAATTGTGAGCTTCCTGTGATGTATCTTATGGGTGGCAAGGCGCTGACGATAGAAAATCTCAAACCGGTGGTGAAAGATTTCTTCGGTGCATCTCCCGATGAGATACTGGATCTCTACGACATCCACACCGATGCCGACATCGTAAACCGTCCCGGCTACGAACTTGGTGGCGATATGTTCATTGCCTATTCTACATGGAAGTGGCTCGACCTGCTGGCCAAGCACAGCACCCAACCGGTATTCCGGTATCTCTATTGTCATCCGCGCCCCGAGACCACCCTTACAGACAAAGAGCCGGGACTGGCAGGAGGAACTACGGAGAAGAAAAGTGACCAGCCTGCATTGCCCCCCAATCCGGGGGCTGTACATGCTGCCGACATCGAGTATGCCATGGGCAACCTTGCCACTAACCACATGTTCAAGTGGAATGAGAATGACTATCAGGTATCTGAAATTTTTCAGCAGATATATCTCAACTTTGTGAAGACCGGCAACCCTAATGGAATCGGGCTCCCGCAATGGAATACTATCAACGGCAAAGAGGTAGCACCGGTAATGCACATTGACTTGAAGACGCAGCAGATGATCACCCCGAAAGTTGAAGAGCGCTACCGCACCATCGACAAGTATTTGATGAATAAGTGAACCCGGGCGACAATATCGTAGGGCATACCTTTTGGGTGTGCCCTATTTAACCCCAAAAGATATGGATATGAAAACATTGCTTGTCTCAGTATGTTTGCTGGTCGGCATAGGAAATGCCGCCTTTGCAGCCGGTTCTCCACGGGTAGAAGCCAAGCCACGCGTCATCATCACCTGCGATCCGGAGCTTGACGACAACAACTCGCTCATCCGCTTCCTGCTCTACAGCACCGATTTTGACATACGCGGCCTCATCTATGCCAGCAGTCAGTTTCATTGGAAGGGTGACGGCAAGGGCACAACGTGGTGGGTGCCGGGGCGCGAATATGCACGGATTGGCAAGACCACTCCCATGACAAGCTATCGTTACGACTGGAATGAGCATTTCATTGATGACAATGTGGAGGCTTATGCCAAGGTCTATGATAATCTCAAAAGACACCACGCTTCCTACCCCACACCCGAATATCTGCGTTCGAAGATAAGAGAGGGCAATGTTGCCTTCGACGGAGACTTCTCTAAAGACACGCCGGGCTCGGAACTGATCAAGCAAGAGATGCTCAGCCCAGACACATCCACGCTTTTCATACAGGCATGGGGTGGATGCAGCACCATAGCCCGTGCACTGAAGTCGGTAGAGGATATCTATGGCTCACAGCCCTATTGGAAAGAGCTGAAGGAGCGTATCTCCCGTAAAGTCATCCTCTGCCTCTCCGGTGATCAGGATGACACCTATACCCGCTACATCAAACCATTTTGGCCTGATATACGGCAACTTGAGACAGGAGGAATGCAGGTCAACCTCACATTCTTTGGTCCGATGATAGTGCCGGAGGAGGATAAAGTCTATTATTCACCGGAATGGACTTGGCAAAATATCTGCAGCAAGGGTATCTTTGGCGAGCGTTACCGCGTTTGGGGTGACGGCAAACAAATGGTGGAGGGTGACATCTTCGATTTTTTCGGGCTGGCCGAACTTGGCAAGGACGAATTGCTGCGGCGGGGCTACATCCTATGGATGCCGTTACAGCCGAAAGGCACATTCATCTCCGAGGGCGACACTTTCTGCTATCTCAACCTCATCGACAATGGTCTCGACGCATGGAAAGACCAGACATGGGGCGGTTGGACAGGAGCCAAGACCGATCTGCCCGAAAACATCAAGGATGCTGATAAGCCCGCCTATGTAAGGAAGCTGATGGGATTTCCCGATTTCACTCCTGTCGTACAGAACGGGTTTGCTGCACGCATGGCATGGTCGGTAACACCTCTTTATAAAGATGCCAACCACGAGCCTACGATAGAAGGACCTTCTGAAATAACAGTCAGACCGAGCCAGAAGGTTATGGTTGCGTGCAAGGTCACCGATCCCGATAAAGATAAGGTGACGCTGCGCTGGATGCAGTTTCATGTTGGTGGTTATCAAGGGAATTTGCTGATTGATAAGGGCACCACATCCGCTCCAATCTTCACCATCCCCGCCGATGCCCCGCCGGGTCAAGAGATACACGCTGTTCTTGAAGCTACCGACAACGGTATGCCGGCTCTGACGCATTACAAGCGAGTGATATTGAAAGTAAAATAACTCTCAAAGCTAAAAATATGAAGAAGACATTATTTGCCATTGCACTCATTCTTCACGGAATAATTTCGGCAATGGCCTCCATGCCTGCAGATAATGATGCTACGCGTCTTGAGAAAGTGAGGGTTGTCATCGACAACGACTTTTGCGGTGATCCCGATGGACTGTTCCAACTTGCCCATCAAGCACTGTGCAAGACATGCGACATACGTGCAATCGTGGGTGGACATCTTTCTGCCGATGCCGGTTTCACACAGCGCAAAGACCAAGCAACGGAGTCGTGTGAAAAAGCAAACGCACTGCTTGGTCTCATAGGTTTGAAAGGTAAGATAAAGGTGGTTCCCGGTTCGGAGACAGGCCTGACCTCCACCGAAAAGCCCATAGAGAGCGAGGGCGCACGCGTTATCGTGGAAGAGGCGAGGAGGTGTACTAAGGAGAAACCGCTCTTCGTGCTCTGTGGGGCAAGCCTCACCAACATCGCCTGCGCCCATCTTATGGATCCGAGTATTGACGATAAAGTGATTGTAGTATGGATAGGAGGGCAGGAATACGATGGCATTGGCAGCTATCCTCCACCGGGCTACTCGAAGGTGGAATATAATCTCAACCTTAGTATTCCTGCGGGGCAGGTGGTGTTTAACCAAAGCAAGATGCGCATTTGGCAGATTCCGCGGGATGTTTATCGACAGTGCCAATATGGGCTTGATGAAGTAAAAGTGAAGATTGCCCCCTATGGCAAGGTGGGCGGGTATCTCTACGATTCGCTGATGAATACGGTCACAATGTGCGAAAAATACGGCATCCCGATGGGGGAGACCTACATCCTCGGTGACAGTCCACTCGTGTTGCTCTCTGCTTTGCAGACCGGCTTTGAACAAGATCCCGCATCATCTTATTATAAATATGTGCAGGCTCCACTCATCAACGACGATGGCTCCTATGGGCTCAACCATGACGGTCGCCTCATACGCGTCTATTACCGTCTTGACTCACGTTTGATGTTCGGTGATTTTGAGGCGAAGATGCAGTTGCTCGGAAGGTGATGACATACAAAACAGAATGTTAACCAATTTTATCATAGACCATAGATGACGATGAAGAAGATATTATTAACATCAGCTCTCATGGCGTGTACGATGCTCTCGGCCAATGCGCAGCCGAAAGCGGTGACGTACGGCGTACGGTGTACATGCATACGGCGTACGGTGTGCATGCGTACAGCGTGCGACGGACGTGCGTATGACGTTCGGCGTACGTCACCGTCAGGGTGGGAAACGATAATGAAACGAATGTAAAGGGAGCGGCGTAAAGACGCTTCCCGGCAGAAAAAGCGCAAAGACACCCGAACGGGCGGCTTGGGAACGGTCATGACAGGCCACTGTTTGGTGCTTGGCGAAAACGTACGGAAAATATGTAGAACAACATTGCAAATAATCCATAAAACTATAAAATTATGAAAGCACCTATCATCAGCATTATGGTGGCATCACTGCTCATACTGGCAGGATGCTCCTCCGGTACAAAGTTTAAGGAAACCAAGATGGGGCAGTACAACATTATAGAACAGCGCGGTGGGGCTACCCTCGGTTATTCGCCAACCTCGGGCATTAAGATACTCAATGTTGACGGCTACAAGTTTAAAGACCTCAACCGTAACGGTAAGCTCGACAAATATGAAGACTGGCGGCTCGACTTTAAGACACGGGCTGCCGACCTTGCCGCCCAGCTTAGCGATGAGGAGATTGCCGGCCTGATGCTCTATTCGGCTCACCAACAGATACCTGCACCGTCGGAGGGTTATGGAGCCTCTACCTACAACGGCAAGCCGTTTGCTGAGAGTGGGGCTAAAGCATCAGATTTGAGCGATGTTCAGAAACGATTCTTGAAGGACGACAACCTCCGTGCCGTACTTGTGACAAAGGTGCAGAGTTCGGAGATAGCTGCCGTGTGGAGCAATAACCTACAGGCCTATTGCGAAAGTTTAGGTCACGGCATACCGGCCAACAACTCTTCTGACCCACGTCATGAGGTGTCGGCGAATGCCGAATATAATTATGGCGCCGGAGGCGAGATTTCGCAGTGGCCTACGGCTCTGGGGCTTGCCGCGACATTCTCGCCGGAGCTTGTAAAGGAGTTTGGTGAGATAGCGTCTGAAGAATACCGGGCTTTGGGCATCACGACTACTCTCTCGCCGCAAGTGGACATTGCTACCGAGCCGCGGTGGACACGCTTTACCGGCACCTTTGGCGAAGATCCCGATCTTGTTGCTGAGCTCAGTAAGGCGTATGTTGACGGTTTCCAGACTTCTGTCGGCGACAAGCTGATTAAGGACGGATGGGGGTATGAAAGTGTTGTAGCCATGACCAAGCACTGGCCCGGTGGCGGTCCGCAGGAAGGCGGGCGCGACAGCCACCACAACTATGGTAAGTACGCTGTCTATCCTACGGGCAACTTTCAGAAACTGATGGCCGGTTTCCTTGACGGTGCGTTCAAATTGGATGGCCCGACAAAGGAGACAGGCGCAGTGATGACTTTCTACAACATTTCTTACGGACAAGACCCGGCCGGAAAGAATGTCGGTGAAAGCTTCAGCCATTACATCGTTACCGATTTGCTGCGCAACAAATATAAATTTGACGGCATAGTCTGCACAGACTGGATGGTTACTAAGGATAACGCCACGATTCAGGCTTTTGGAGGCATGTGCTGGGGCGTGGAGACACTCACGGAGGTGCAGCGCCATTATGAGATATTGAAGGCAGGCGTTGACCAGTTTGGCGGCAATAATGAGAAAGGGCCTGTGCTGGAGGCTTTTCAGATGGGACAAAAAGAGTTCGGGCAAAAGGTTTGGAAAGAACGCATACACGATTCTGCCCGTCGGCTGCTGCTGCCGATGTTTGAGACGGGGCTCTTCGAGAATCCCTATCTTGACCCTGCAGAAAGTAAAAAGCTCGTTGGCAATCAGGAATTCATGCAGAAAGGTTACGAAGCCCAAGTGAAATCAATCGTCATGGTGAAGAACCATGCCAATACATTGCCTTTGAAAGACAAGAAACTGAAAGTATATATCCCTAAGCGCCACTTCCCATCGGTAACCGATTTCTTCGGAAATATCACAAAGGATTATTGGGATTATCCGGTCAGTCTGAATCTTGCAGGCAAGTATTATACTGTTGTAGACAAGGCAGAACAGGCCGACTTTGCCATCTGCTTAATCCAAGGGCCGATGACTGGTACCGGTTATGACGTTAATGATGTAAAGAATGGCGGTAATGGCTATGTGCCCATCAGTTTGCAATATAATGACTATACGGCCAATTACGCCCGTGCAACGAGTATTGCCGGCGGTGACCCCAAAGAAAACTTCACCAATCGTTCCTATAAGGGTAAAACCGTGAAGACCGCCAATCGCGACGATATGCAGATGGTCATTGACACCAAGAAAGCTATGAGGGGAAAGCCCGTCGTGGTTGCCATTACACTTCCGCGGCCGGCTATCCTTGCAGAGTTTGAGCCGTATGCCGATGCCATCCTTGTGAGCTTTGGTACAAGCAGCCAGCCATTCTTCGACCTCATAAGCGGGAAAAGTGAACCGTCGGGCTTGTTGCCCTGCCAGTTGCCGCGCGACATGAAAACCGTAGAGGAGCAGGCTGAGGACAAACCACGCGACATGAGCCCTTACACCGACACTGACGGCAACAAATATGACTTTGCTTTTGGCATGAAGTGGGGCGGAGTTATAGACGATGCAAGGGTGAAGAAATACAAATGAGAATAAAAACGCGCCAAGATAGGAGATAGTTAAGAAATAAGAGTTATGCTCTCTGTTTTCCTAAGTTGTTTCAATAAAATAAGCAATGAAAAAGAATCTTTTGTTAATTCTCGCCCTTGTCTTGTCTCTGGCAAGTCAGGCCTTTACAGTGCAAGGGCTTAAGGTGGAGTATACCGATGCGCCGCTTGGTATAGACACAGCCACACCACGCTTCTCTTGGCAGATGTATGACAAGGTGCGTGGAGCCGGACAAACGGCATATCGGATTGTTGTTGTCGATCGAGAGGGGAAGAATGTCTGGGATTCGGGCAAGACCATGAGCGACACCTCGCTCAACATACGCTATGATGGACAGCAGCTGAAACCCATGACACGCTATACATGGACTGTCACTGTGTGGAACAAGGAGGGAGAGCGACAGGAAGCCTCCTCGTGGTTTGAAACCGGATTGATGGCCACCTCTGACCAAGATGCGGCATGGGGTGGAGCGCAATGGATAGGTGGTAGCAAGGATGATGCACTGACATTTTTCAGTCAGTACTTGCCTGTATTCCGTCTTGATTTCACCGTGATGCTTGACCAAAAGAGCAAGACCAAGGAGGCGGGTGTTATCTATGGAGCCAACGACATTCGGTTGATGGATCGCAACAAGAACATCCTCGGTGTGGAGAATGGTCTCGGCGAGTCGTACATAAAGGTCGTACTCAACACCCGCCCTTTGGACAAGGGAGACAGTGCCACAGTGGAGGTTTACCGCGTGGGCTACACGTCGACCGATAGGGCTGATGTGCCGTTCGCCTCGGCAAAAATTCCCACCGAGCTCGTGAATAAGAGCAATCGCTATGACGCCCACAACATAAGGCTCACTTCGATGCATGGCACGACAAACATTTTTGTCGACGCATCCGACAAGCAAATCATCAACGACCTCAATCTCAATCCAATGGGCAAGGGAGGTGACTACATTTCGTTTCCCAACGTGGGTGATATGGGCTTTTATGTTCCTGCAAAGCAAAAAGCGACGTTCGTCATTGCCGATGTCCGTAACTATCGCTCTCCCAATCACACTCTTGCCACAATAGCCGACGGACTCACCATCACAGGTGAAACACGGTTTGTGACTCCGACAGAGCATGGAGCACCGATGCTGCGCACAGAATTTGATACGCATGGCAAGCAGATTGCCTATGCACGCGTTTACGCCACGGCACGGGGCATCTATGACCTCTTCATCAATGGCAAGCGTGTAGGGGATGACTATCTGAACCCGGGCTGTACGCAGTACAATAAAACGCAGTTCTACCAGACTTACGATGTGACGCCCTTTATTAAGGACGGGCGCAACGCCATGGGCACAATACTTAATGAAGGCTGGTGGAGTGGAGCCAGCACCTTTGCGGGTGATAACTGGAATTTTTACGGTGACCGCCAGTCATTGCTTGCCCAACTTGTCATAACCTACACCGACGGGACTGTGCAGACCGTAGTGACATCTCCGGAGACATGGAAATATTCCACCGACGGCCCGGTGCGTATAGGTTCTCTCTTCCAAGGGGAAGTTTACGATGCTTCACGCGATGCAGCCTACGACGGCTGGGCAGAAGCGGGCTTCGATGATTCGTCATGGAAACAGGCCGAAACCGTTCCTCTCGAAGGGACTATCAGCCACGAGAAAGCCTCTGGCTTCTTCGCATGGCCTACTCCTGATGATTATTCCGACTTCCGACTGATGGCGCAGGTGGGCAAGCCTGTGCGCCATTTCACGACCTTGACAGCGCAGAGGGTAGACGAAGTGCGCCCCGGTGTCTATGTCTATGATATGTCCCAAAACATGGCTGGTGTGCCGGAGATAACATTCACCGGACTGAAACCGGGCACAAAAGTCTATATGCGCTTTGCGGAAGTTAGATACCCTGATCTGCCAGAATATAAGGACAACGTAGGCATGGTGATGATGGAAAACCAGCGTGGTGCCATGGAACAGGATATCTACATTGCCAAAGGTGGCACAGAGACCTTCAGGCCGCGCTATACTTACCACGGTTATCAATATGTGGAGATAACGGGCATTCCGGCGGCCATCCCCATAAGCAACGTCAGGGGGGTGGTGCTGAGCACTGTCGATGAGCTCTCGGCCGCATACGAGACAGACAACAAGTCGCTCAACCGTTTCTTCAAGAATGTGCAGTGGTCGACGCTGGCTAATGTGTTCAGCATACCGACCGACTGTCCACAGCGGAACGAGCGCATGGGTTGGTCGGGCGATTTGAGCGTGTTCTCTCCTACCATGTCATATATGTTCAACGGTGCCGAATTCCTGCGTCGTCACTTGCGTGCACTGCGTGACACACAACTCGATGACGGCAACTTCCCTGCGATAGCTCCCGTCGGCGGTGGTTTCGGCGGTCCGCTATGGGCAAGCGTGGGCATCACGATGCCGTGGCAAAGTTATCTGCAATATGGCGACACAGATGCTCTCAAGGAGCACTATCCGGCCATGCAGGAGTTCATCAATCTGCACACGACAAAATATATTGATGAGAAAGAGCACTTCTTCAACTTCACCGACGGCATCGGGCTCGGCGACTGGCTGGGATTTGAAGTGGGCAAGAACGACAACTCCTTGCTTTTCGACTGCTATCTTGTGCATGAACTCGACATCATGGCGAAAGTTGCAACGGTTCTCGGCAAGTCTGACGATGCGGAAAGGTATGCGGCTATACGCCAACAGCGCATTGACTTCATCAATGCGCACTATATCAATAAGGAGACCGGAGTGACCACCGGCTCGGGACTCGGCAAGGAGACTCCCAATCCCTTTGGCGGTGTGGATGGTCCGAAACGTAAGGGGGTGCTCATCGATACGCAGACCTCATACGCGCTACCCATTGCATTCGGTATCATCGATCCGGCGGTCAAAGACAAATTTGTGAAAGCCTTTCTCAATACGGTGTCGCGCCAGAGCAAGGGTGATGATGGCAAAACCTATCCCGGCTACTCGCTCATGACGGGGTTTATCGGTACGGCATGGATAAATCTTGCGCTTTCCGACTGTGGCCACAGCGACTATGCTTACCGTATGTTGGAGAATACCAACTTTCCTTCATGGCTCTACCCCGTGGAGCAAGGGGCTACGACCATTTGGGAACGGTTGAACTCATACACAATGAAGGATGGGTTCGGTGGCAACAACAGCATGAACTCGTTCAACCATTATGCATTCGGCTCGGTGACCAACTGGCTCATGCAGCGGTCGCTCGGCATTGCCCGTGATGAGGCAACTCCCGGCTTCAAGCATTTCATTCTGCGTCCGGAACCTGACATGACCGGTGGCTTGAAAGAGGCACGCGGCCATTATGACTCCATGTACGGTCGCATAGAGAGCAGTTGGAGCACGGGCAATGGCACGGTGACATATCGCTTCAACGTGCCGGCCAACACTACGGCCACATTGCTGCTGCCCGCACAGTCTAAAGATTCTGTCACGCTCGATGGCAAACCCCTCTCGAAGAAAACTCGTGATGTGACCATAGGCAGGATTGCGGATGGTAAGTTACAGATAGAACTGTCCGCCGGAGAATATCAATTCGATGTGAAACAGTAAGCAGCATGAGGTAAAAACACCTTGACGGCGGTTCCCGGAACATCAATCGGCTCTGCCATCCGGCGAAAGCGGCGACGTGCGTCGTACGGTGTACGTGCGTACAGCGTACGGTGTGCATGCGTACGGCGTCCGACGTACGTGTGTACGACGTTCGGCGTACGTCACCGTCAGGGTGAAAAGCGATGGTGAAGCGGGTGTAAAGAGCGTGGCACAAAGACGCTTTCCGACAGAAAAAGATGCAAAAACACCCGGACGAGCGGCTTGAGAACGGGCAGGGCAGACAGCTGCTCCATGATGCTTGACGAAAACGTACGGAAAATGTTTAAGCCAATATTGTTTTCCGTAAAGAATATTGCCCGTTCTGTTTTGCGTGAATTAAGATTTTTCCTATCTTTGCTAACAAACGACCATTGCTTATGATAGGGAAAAAAC
>CAUTTP010000018.1:0-36831 GCA_963541305.1 uncultured Prevotella sp. | reverse complement strand
ACCTATTGGGCAAGTCAAATACACTTTAATTTAATTCAACCAACGAGTATAAATTGATAAAACCTTTTGACAATATCAGAATCCTTGATGAATTTATTAACTCTACTTCTTTCTTGCAACTTTCGGATACGTTGATTTTCATCCTCCTCTTCCTTCCGCACAGTTTTATTGGCCAACGAACATTTACGAATATGCAGAAACCAATCAGCTAACAATACTATTATTTCAAGTAATACTATAGACCGAAGAAAAAGCAAACTATCTCTCCGCCCCACAACAGACCTCGAAGAAAGTTCGGTACTAGCTTTATATCGTGTATTATCTTCAAAGTTACGTGTGTACGCATACCCTTGATAATCTTTATTATCTGCCTTAATAGCAATTTCCGATATATTGTAAACATGACTGAAAATAATCGGAAATGCCAAACAATGACAGCTTCTCAACATCAACAAAACCAACAAAAAGCATACGTATAACACCCGTTTCATAGAACTTCCTCCATCCGATTAAACAGCGATGTAGATCTTTATATACGTCAGCAAATGTATTAAAAAGAAACTAAATTGCAAGGAAGACAGAAGAAAAAATTTAAAAAACAATCTTTAATTTAGCTTTTTTTACATAGAAAGGGCAGCGAGGGCGCGGAGCGATCGAGATGCCGCCAACAAGATAATTACGTCGATATGCGAAGTCTTAACGGCTTGCTTCCAATCGGTAGCCTGTGCCTCTGTCAGAGACGATGCGCAGGTGCCCCTTCTCCTCCACGATGGGTTTGAGCCGCTTGACCAGTGTGTAGAGCGTATCGCTGGCATCCGGTTTCTTCGGCCACAGCGCGTCGCAGATCTGCCGTTTGTCGAGCGTATGATTGTCTGCAGCATAGAACATCCGCATGAGTTGTGCCTGCATGGGGGTGAGTTTGATTTCGCGATGACGCAAATCATAGAATGATTGTGTGCCCTCGCGATATATCATGCCACCCAAGAGCGTCGTTCCCGCCCTATGCTTTCTGAAATAAACCAATGCACAGACCATCCACAGCACGGACAGCAGCGACAGAGACAACGACGCGCGCTGGTCGGACATCAGCAACACCGAGGCCATCGAACAGTTGGCAAAACCCTGAAACTCCATTGCCTTGTCGGCCTTCTGCCAACGCATCCTGTGGCTGCACAACCCTCTGTTGCGGCCGTCCATAGCATAATAAATGATGGAATGGGTGCGCAGCTCCTCTATCTTCAGATGGCTGCGATAGTCTGTTATCGTATCGGGTGTGAGCCAACCTTCCCGCTTGTCCTTAAGCGTCTGCGCCAAAGCTTGATTCATGTCGCGCACAATATTGTCTTCGGCACGACGATACTCGTAAACGCTACAGGCAAGGGCACTGCCTATCAATACGAGGAAAACAATAATAGTATGGTATGGTTTCATGTGTTTAAGTGTGGAGAGGAGTGGGAAAGGGGGAGAGAGGAGAGGGGAGTGAGGAGAGAGAAATGTCTGACGACTGTTTATCTAAGTGTCCTCTCTCCCCACTCCCCTCTCCTCTCTCCTCCTTTCCCACCCTCTTCCCTCTCTCAATTTTTAAAGAGAGAGAATCTGCTCGGCATGTTCTTTCACCTTAATCTGGCGGGCATTGAAGATGCGAGTGATGATGCCCTGCTCATCAGCAATGAAAGTTGTGCGGAACGTTCCCATGTAAGTGCGGCCGTATTGCTTCTTCTCGCCATACACGCCCAGTGCGGTAACGAGGGTCTTATCGGTGTCGGCAATCAGCGGGAAGGGCAGCTGATATTTCTCAATGAACTTGCGGTGCGACTTCTCGTCCTGAATGCTGACGCCCAACACGGCATAGCCGAGGGCGAGAAAACGCTCGTAGTTGTCGCGCAGGTTGCACGCCTCATTGGTGCATCCGGGCGTGGCATCTTTCGGATAGATATAGAGCACCAACTTCTTGCCGGCGAAATCGCTCAGCTTCACTTCCTTACCGTCTTGGTCGCGACCAAGTGTCTCGGGTAACTTTTGTCCTACTTCCATGTGCTTGAATATTTTAATTAGTATGGCACAAATATACGACAAAATAAGGATAATGCAAAGTAAATCAGCAGGAAAAGGCTGCAAATGGCAGCAAAAGCTCGTTTTATTTCGTATCTTTGCGGCAATGAAAGTTGTCCGGCATTTGTCGCCGACAAACAAAGACTTATCGTAAACTAACAACTAATCAATCAAATATGAAGAAAACAATGATGTTGATGATGGGCGCAACGATGTCGCTGAGCATGAGCGCACAACAGTCGGGCTATCCCATCACGCAGGTGCCCTTCACGAGTGTGAAGGTGGTAGAGAACACGTTTCTGGGTCAGCGCATCAAGGCGGCACGCGAGGTGACGGTGCCGCTGGCGTTCAGCAAATGCCGGTCGGAGCACCGTTATGAGAATTTTGTGATGGCGGCACACCCGAGCAGCGAGTATGACATCGACAGTTTCATGGGGTTTCCGTTCGATGATACGGACGTTTACAAGACCATCGAGGGTGCAAGCTATATCCTTCAGACCTATCCCGACGAGCGGTTGAAGGCGTATATCGACAGCGTGCTCGACATCGTGGCGGCGGCACAGGAGCCCGACGGCTACCTCTACACGGCGCGAACCATCAACCCCGCCAAGCCGCAGAAGTGGGCGGGAGAGAGGCGATGGGTGAAAGAGGAGGTGCTGAGCCACGAGCTGTACAACCTCGGCCACATGGTCGATGCGGCGTGTGCGCACTATCAGGCCACGGGCTCGACGAAGTTTCTGGACATCGCGCGCCGCTATGCCGACTGCGTGATTCGTGAGGTTGGCCCCAATGCAGGTCAGGCCACCGTGGTGCCCGGCCATCAGATTGCAGAGATGGCGCTCGCCCGGCTCTCGGTGCTGACGGGCGAGAAGAAGTATCTGGATGCGGCGAAATACATGTTGGACTATCGTGGAAAGACGGAGATACACGACCTTTATACGCAGAGCCTGCAACCCGTGGTAGACCAGAAAGAGGCCGTCGGGCATGCCGTGCGTGCGGGATATATGTATGCGGGCATGGCAGATGTGGCCGCACTGACGGGCGATTCGGCTTATATCAAAGCCATCGACGCCATCTGGAGCAACATCGTGGCACACAAACTCTACATCACGGGAGGCGTGGGGGCACGTCATCAAGGCGAGGCATACGGCGACAACGACGAGCTACCGAACATGACGGCCTATAACGAGACGTGCGCAGCGATAGCGGAAGTCTATTTCAACCAGCGCATGTTTATGCTGCACGGCGATGCAAAATATATCGACGTGCTGGAGCGCACGCTCTACAACGGGCTGATTTCGGGCATGAGCGTCGACGGTGGCAGATTCTTCTACCCCAACCCATTGGCGAGCGACGGCCGGTATAAGTTCAATTCCGACGGCACCACGACGCGGCAGCCGTGGTTCGGATGTGCCTGCTGCCCGAGCAATCTGAGCCGTTTCATCCCGTCGATTCCGGGCTACATGTATGCCGTGAAGGGTCGCGACGTGTATGTGAACCTCTATGGCAGCAACACGGCGACCATCCTCGTGGAGGGCAAACCGGTGACGCTGCAGATGACGACCGGCTATCCGTGGAACGGTAACATCAGCATCAAGATATTGGACAACAAGGCGGGGCAGTTCAACCTGAAGTTGCGCATACCGGGCTGGGCACGCGGCGAGGTGGTGCCGAGCGACCTCTATCGCTACACGAACAAGATGCCGGAAAGCTATGCAGTCACGATAAACGGACTCGATTACAAGCACGACGAACACAAACCGGATAAGGGTTATCTCACGCTTTACGGCAGCAATGCCACGGCAGCGAAATGGAATCGCAAGGGCAGCACGATTGAGCTGCGCCTCGACATGCCCGTGCGCACGGTGCAGGCCGACAATCGCGTGGAGGCCGACAGGGGGCGTGTGGCTGTGGAGCGTGGACCGATCGTATATTGTGCTGAGGCGGCCGACAATGACGGCGCAGACGTGCGACATGCGTTTATGAGCGACAAGCAGCCGTTCGAGGTGGTGACCGACTATAAGATTCGCAACACGGAGGCCGACGGCCGTGAGTTTGCCGTGACGGCTATCAAGGCGAAAGGGCAGCTGGCCGGCACCGCATCCGACGGTACAATCACGCTGACTGACCGGCCGCTCACACTCATTCCCTATTATGCATGGAATCATCGCGGGGCAGGATACATGACCGTCTGGCTGATGGACGGCTTGGGCAGCATGGACAGGTAGCGACAGAAAGAGAATAGACAGAAAGACATAAAGAACATATTTTGAGAGCGTGTCAGAATAAAAGAATAAAAGAATAAGAGAATAAAAGAATAAAAAGCCATTACTTTATGCACAAATAAAGCCATATTAACGGATGTTTATCCGGCATTTGGCTTTTATACTAAGTGAAACGATTATTCTTTTATTCTCTTATTCCATTCTGACATACCCTCTTTTACGGAGAGAAGTCCAATGTTTGTCGTCATTCCCGACTTCGCACCTGCTCCCCTACCACCTCTCCTGCCATGCCTCTTTCGTCAAAAGCCTTCCGAGCGGAAGGCAAAATATGTTCTTTATGTCTTTATGTCTTCCCTTTTTCTGTCCTCATCTGTCAAGAATTCATTACAGTTTTTTCGTTCAGATTTTCGTTCATTCTAGAGCGAAAAATAGGGGTGGTCGGGCAAGATTCAGGTTGCGGGAGGTCGAAATTTTCGGGACAGGGTTGCGATAGCATAGCTTTCGCACTGCGATTAGGCCGTTATCGCAGTGCGATCTCAACGTTCTCGCCTTGCGATAAGGGTGCTTTCGCGATGCGAAAAGGGTGCTATCGCAAGACGAGAAGATGAATATCTATGGCATATTCTTACTTTTTCTCCGTAACTCACTGATGCTTTGAGATTTACGTAACCCCCTCTGATTTTCGCGTATTTCGGGCAAAAGATTTTCAATTTTGCTACACGCGATTCTACAGAGGGTGTTTGTCATGTTTTTTCGGAATGCATCATCTTGCGCCATCTGAAATAGCCGAAGATGGCGATGACGACATAAAGCCCGTAGAGCGACGCCTTGAAAGGGATGCCCTTATAGAAATAGAGGGCACAGGTCACGACATCGACCACTATCCATATCAGCCACTGCTCCAGATATTTGCGTGCCAACGCCCAGATGCCCACAAAGCTGAGAGCAGTGGTGAAAGCATCGGTAACGGGTACGGTGGAGCCGATGAGGGTGAGCCAGTACCAGAGCACCAACCAGATGGCGAGGGTGATAAGTATCCAAGGAAAGATGAGGGAACGCTTGAAATGGGTGATGGGGACGGTTGAGGCCGTTGGAGAGGGGGTGGAACCCGTTCTCCAATTTATGACCCCGTAAATCGTCATCCCGATGTAATAGAACTCCATCGCGCAGTCGGCATAGAGCCCTTTGTCGTAATAGAGCACGATGTCGAGCACCTGCATCACGAAGCCTACCAGCCATAGCCATATCGATGCCTTATACTCCAAGAAGATATAGGCCAAGCCTAAGACGGTGGTGATGAGGTCTAAGTAATGAAAAGATGAAAACATGAAAGATAAAAAGATGAAAAGATAGAAACGTTAAGCAGCAGCCATCCCACAGGCATTTGTCTTTAACTCCTTAACTCCCTTAACTCCTTTAACTCCTTTAACTCCTAAAACCTCAGCGTCACACTCCCCATCGCTGTAAAGCCTGCTGTAGGAATGAAGCCTATCTGATAATACCGGTTATCGTTCGTATAGCCCGACGATTGGGCTACGGCACTATAGACCCATCCGCTATTGGCATAGTGGCGATTGAAAAGGTTGTTGAACTTCACACCGAACACTGCTTCCTTGAGACCTGCAAACCGCTTGCCCACATGGAGGGCGTAGCTCAAGTTGAGGTTGCTCTGCGAGAAGCATGGCAGCGAACGGTCTTTGTTGGCGGTGTTGTCGAGATACTGCCGGCTCACGAAGCTGGTGTGCCAGACAGCTTGGAACCCTGCGTGACGGAAGGTGAGGAAGCCGTTGAGGATGGCCGCGGGCGAGAAAGCCAGCGTGGAATTGTCGTAGTGCACGGTGGTGGGCTTGAACGAGGGGTCGGAGACGGAGGTCTGGGTCACGTAATCGTAGTCGTCGGGATAACTGTTGTCCCAATCGTCCACATACTCCGTGAAGTCCTTTATCTTGTTTACCGAAAGCGCCGCGTTGGCTGCAATGGTGACCCATCGCACGGGGCTATAGTCGGCCGACAGCTCCACGCCCATGCGATAACTCTTGTCGATGTTCACCGTGAGGTTTTCGCCGATGTCGCTCAGCTGGCCTGTCTGCACAAACTGGTCTTTGTAATCCATATAGTAGAGGTTGGCACCCGCATGCCAATTGCTGCCGCTATAGTCGTAGCCCAACTCGAAATCGAGCAGGTGCTCGGCGCTGGGGGCGGGATTGTTGCCGTTGTCGGTGAAGTTGTTGCGCTCGGGCTCACGGCTGGCATAGGCCACGGAGAAGTAGACCTTGTGGCCTTCCTGATGGAAGCTCACACCCGCCTTGGGATTGATGAAATCGTATTTGGCATCGATGTTGAGCTGCTGGTTCTTATAGGTTCCGTCGGCCTGCTCGACGAATTTGTCGTTCACACCGTCGGTCTTGTAGCCCACGTGGCGATACTGCATGTCGCCGAACACATCCCACGAGGGCGTGATGCGATAGGTTGCCTTGATGAAAGCCGAGTAATCGTCCTTGTCGGCATCAGAATCGTAATACTTGTAGCCTTTGCCGACGGAGACGTCGTACAGGCTACTGACGGTGGCATTGGCAATATAGGTGAGGTAACCGAAATGGTTGCCACGAAACTGCTGCAGGTTGAACCCGCCGATCACATCCCACGATTCGTCCTTGTAATTCGCGTTGTACACCACGCCGTAGGTATGCTGCGTAAGCCCCTTGCGGCGCACGAAGTCGGTACGCTTGATCTTGTTGCCGGCGGCATCGGTGGCAGTGAGACCGAAATTCGACAGCTTCTTGTTAGGCCGGAACTCCTCGTAATATCCGTGTCCGTAGGTGTAGTGGAGCGAGAGCTGGTGCGTCCAGTGATTGTTGGGCATCCAAGAGCCCGAGAGGATGTTGTGATTCTGCACGAAATTGTCGGTGGTCTTGTCCCAGTAGGTACCGTCGTTGAGGCGGTAACGCTGCGTCTGATAATTGCCATTGGCATCGGTCGGGAATGTCCGTGTGTTGGCATCAAACACGATCTGCTCATAAAGCGGGTTATATTTGCCCAGTCCGTGCGCGTACATGTCTTTATAAGTGCGTATGCCTGCGCCCATGAGCGAGGCGTCGTCGTTGCCGGCCACCACACCGTTCCAAGCCTGACCGGTGTGCTCATAATTGCCGATATTCTTGTAACTTATCTTGAATTTGTCGTCATACCAAGTCAATCCGCCATAATATGAGCCGGAGTTGCCGCTCGTGCCGTGCAGGTAACCGTCTGTGCCGGTATGGTGGTATGCACCGTCAAACACGAGATGATTCCACAACAGACCTGTCGAGAAATTCGCACCCGCATTGTATGTATTATAACTTCCATACGAGCCCGTGACCTCCAGCGATGGTATGATGCTCGGTGCGGCCACGGCGAGCGATATTGATCCGCCGAACGCGCCGTCGCCATTGGTCGATGTGCCCACGCCACGCTGTATCTGGGCAGAGCCTAAGAGCGAGGCGTAGGAATTCATGTTAGCCCAGAACACGGTCTGATCTTCGGGCGAATTGAGTGCCACGCCGTCGAGCGTCACGTTGATGCGGCTGCCCGCAGCGCCGCGGATGCGCATGTATGTCGTACCCGTTCCTACACCATTCTCACTCCATGCCAGCACGCCGGGCGTCTGCGAGAAAAGGAACGGAAGCTCCTGACCTGATGTGGAAAATTCTTTGAGTTGCTGTTTGTTCACATTTGCCATGGCAAACGGTGCATTTTGTGAGGCACGCACGCCTCTGACGGTGACCTCTTGCAGGTTGGCAATCTTCATTGAATCGGCATCCTGCGCTTTTGCAGACACCACACTCAGGCACAGACATGCCAATGTTGAGGTACGAATCAACTGTTTCATTGATACTAATGGGTTAATAAAAGATACATAAAGGGAGCTTACTCCACCTACGCCGGCATTATCCGGATCAGGTTATCGGGTATGTTCTCAGCCGCCCAATCGGGCTAGCACCCCTTAGAAAGCACGTTGCTTTCCACCCGCAAAGGTACACATTAAATATAATGCGCACAAAGAAATGAATGGAAAATTGATTTCGGCTTTACCTTTCCCCCATCGAAAGATGTTCCTTTTTTGTCGCCACTTATATGTAAACATCTATCTAAACCATTGCATGACAATAATATATGGAGCTTTATCCCATTATGATAAAGGTACCAAAAACGGAGGTTCGGTGTTCCGGCTTATTGGTCGGAGCATCGAACCTCTGTTTCTTCAGCATGCTGCACCCACTGCGGATGCGCTGAAACTAAATCAGATTTCCGCTGAATAGCACCTTTCTGATGTCGTCCTCATGGTCGTAGATGAAGCGAGCAACGATGGAACTGAGGATGGCCGAGGTGGAGAGTTTTTCGGGGCCGGCATACTTCATGCGGTCGAGCACGCTCTTCAACGACTCGTCTATGTAGATGGTTGCGAGCTTCCCGCCACCGTTCTTATACTGCTGTGCCATATCGACAAACAAGTTCCAACTGTCTTTCGAGTCGTCTTTCACGATGTGATATTCTTTCATCGTATTCTCCTTGGGGCGACGACCGCGGCTTCGCACATTGGCATCATCGTCATCAGAAAGCGTCGGCGCAGCCTCTCGTCCGACAGGTGTCGATTCTGCAACAAAGGCATCATTATCAACATCTTCCTTTTTTGTCGCACTTTCGATACTCGGAGACGGCTTCACCTCTCCTCCGTCATCATTAACTACCTGATTATCTGACGATTTAAGAGCATGCTCCCCCACTCTATCTTCATTGATTTTCTCGCCCTCATTCTCGTCAGAATCAAGTTCTCTGGGGTCTACTAATGGCTGCGGAGCAAAGTTTGAAGTGCCATTCTGCAGGTCATGTACCAATCCCTGAATACCACCGGGAAGAAGTACGCGGGTCTTCTTTTTTGCCATAACTTTATATTTTTATATATTTATTTTTATATTTAATCATATTTTTATATTTTCGCACATACATATTTTTATATTATAATATATATGTATACTCCATATATATGGCTGATGCCACGCTGCTATTCCTTCATCCTGCGGATCATAAAGTCGAATGCCGGCTTTACGGCCTCGCGCTGAGCAGCCGTGATCTCAAACGTGTTGATACGTTTCAACGCTGCTCGAGCGGTAATCCGCGGCGTCACAGAGCCCAACTGTTTGAAGATTGCATCAGTCTGTTTCCACATTTTCAACTCATCCGCCGTACCTATACGCACATCAATGCGATTAGGGATAAAGAACAACTTAGCCTGCATGTCAGGTGTCGACTGCTTCAGCGCATTCACCACCTGAATGAACATGCCCGTAGAATCAAGTGTCTTTTCCTCATATTCGTAGGGGCAAACGATAAAATCTGCCTCTGTAAACATCGGAACCAAGCCGTCTTCCGACACATTACCCGGCGAGTCGAATAACACAAAACCCTCGGCCTCTGACGCAGAATCCATCAATTGCTGCATCATTTCCGGCTCCTGAACATCAAAGTCTTGCACCGTGTAAGGCTCCTCTACCCCTTCATAAAGCTCCTCATCCTTTTTGCGTTGCATCATAATCGTTTTCTGCAAGTCCGTATCAATGATACAAACATCCTGCTTTTTCCATGCCAAATAATTAGCGAAGAGTATGCAAAGGGTAGACTTCCCCACTCCACCTTTCTGGTTTGCAAAGACAACTTTCCTATTTCTCATATACCTATTTATATATTTATATGTTTCTGCGTGCAAATATAAGCATTTTTATTTATACAAATATAAACGTTTTTATTTTTTTAATGATAAAACTATAAATACATTTATATTACTATATACCTATATGTTTATATCTATATATAAACACATGTACATATATTTATTTTATCATATTCAAAAATAAAAGAATATAAGAATATTTATATATTTAAATATACACACAGACATCAAATAAGCGCAAGAGAAGAATCACGAATGCATGGAGATCGGGAAATACAATAAAGCTTATCTATACAAAAATATAAATATATATTTATATTATAAAACACAAATATAAACATACAAACAATTACTTGTGTTTATGTCTGAAAATATAAACAAACATATATATTGTTATATGTTCATATTATAATATAAATATTCTTATAAATTCAAATATAAATATTTAAACGTGTATATAAGTAAATATATAAAAACATATTCGCGTAAATATATAAATCAACTAAAATAATAACTTAAAAACTTCTCAAAGGATTATTTCTCTTTTATTTTAGTCTTTAGTTCATGATATTAGTAGAGACAGGCTAAGTTACTGATTAGATGTGAGTTGCAAATGTATGTGACGACATATTAGTAGGGTGGTGCGACAAATCGGGAATATGGTTGCGACAAATCGGGAAACTCTTTGCGACAAATCGGTAAGTTGTTTTTTATCATGCGGACGTATTGGGAAAGTCTTGACGACATATAGGGAAATAGTTTGTTTTATTATGATTATATCTTAACATATTGATGGATTCCATACCTGCAGATGATGGTTTGATTATTGTTGTTTGCCGATTATGTTGATGCTTTTGTGTGTTCCAATTACTATGATATCAGATTGTTACAACTAATTGCGACAAATTTGTAAGGTGTTACATTATGATTAAACGTGCGATGTGCGACAAATTTGTAGGTTTATCTCTTTTATTTACATGGTATGTTATAATGGTATCTACAATTTATTACTATGTAATAAATAGGAGTGGATGGTGGTGTAATTAAATTAGAATATCAAAATTATCTAATAAAAAACTCTGGAGATCTGCGTGTATCAAATCTCCAGAGGGACGCTTATACATATTATTCTATTACTGTTCGCTAAAAACAGATAGTCGGCTTGGAAATCCTTTATCCGTCATATCTATAAGTGCATTTGCTGTAAAGGGGCTTGCCTAAGCGGCGCGTGAGCCAAACATCAAATCAAGCTCATTCCGATGCCGATGTACGCCGTACGACGTGTGCATGTACATCGAACGTCGTATGCACATATACCGGACGCCGTACACATGTACATCGGACGTCGTACGTGCCCATCAGAGCGGGGAGCGGCGACGAAACGTGCAAGGCGAGTGAGTGTTAAGCACTTGGGGAACCTTACGCCCGGGCATGCCGGCACAACTTTACATCCAAGACCGTCATCCGTCAAGATTACGCTGCAACCATCTGCCGGGTGCCCTGACCGCCGTATGAAGACGGAACAGCATAAGCTGTCGGGCGGATTTGTGCCGTCTGTTTTCAACTTTTAGCGGCCGCCTACCTATTATTCACCGTTTCGCTTCATGTCGAATCCGTTGCTCTTAAGCCATTTGTTCACTTCATCCTTGCAGTCTTTGGCGTTATGGCCATACACGGTGAAGGTGTCGACGATTTTTGCTTTCGGATACGCCTTTTGCAGGTCGTGCTTCGTATTACCCAATCCGCTGCCCTCATGGGTCGTAAAGAGATAGAGGTTTTTACCGTTGAGATCGTACTGCTTGAAGAAAGTGAACATCACTTGTGGGAATGTACCCCACCATATCGGGCCGCCGATAAACACGTTGTCATACTGCGCGATATTCTTCACCTCGCCCTTAAACGAGGGCAGTTCTCCTTTTTCCTGCTCTATCTTGCTCAGGTCGCACAGGTCTTTATAGCTCATGTTATAATCCTTGTTTGCCACGATCTCAAACATATCAGCTCCCGTTGCTTCCTCGATAAAGTCGGCCACATACGATGTGTTGCCCTTCTTGATGTAACCCACATTGTAATTCTCGCCAGTGTGCGAGAAGTAGACCACCAATGTCTTACCCTGTACTGGCGTTGGCTGTGTGCGTTCTGCGCTGATGTCCTCAGGCTGCTGCTGTTGTTGGTTGCTTGCCTTATTAGCGTTGCATGCCGTTGTGGTGAGCGACAGCGATACCGCCGCTACCATCATTTTCGTTAGTTTTGTCATTGTCTTTCGTGTTAAGTTCATATTTATGTCACAAAGATAGCGCATATCCGTCATATCCGCCTTACCCAAACTACAGGAAAAAGTATCCTATTTACCGAATAGTTAAAAAGACGACAAAACATGATGTTCCTCTTGTTTTTTGCTACTTTTGTACCATAAACTCCATAAAAATCTACTTAAGACAAAGACAACATGAAGAGAACTCTTATTGCGTGCCTGACATTGCTCATGGCACTGCCCATGGCGGCACAGGCCGATTACGGCAAGTATTACGCCAATCTGCCCAAGCCCATGCCGGTGGTAACGACGCCCGTGATTCCCGCCCACAAGGTGAATCTGACGGATTTTGGCGGTGTGGGCGACGGTCTCACGATGAACACGCAGGCCTTTGCCAAGGCCGTCTCCGCCCTCACCAAGCAGGGCGGCGGGCAGCTCGTGGTGCCTGCCGGCGTATGGGTGACGGGGCCAGTATCGCTGAAAGACAACATCGACCTGCATCTGGAGCGCAATGCCATCATCCTCTTGTCTGCCGATAAGCGCGACTTCCTCAAGACCGACAACGGTGCGACAGACACGAAAGCCGTTCCGGGCATTTCGGCATCAAAGCGCAAGAACATATCCATCACGGGTGAGGGCATCATCGACGGCAACGGTGAGTTCTGGCGCCCTGTGAAGCGTAGCAAGGTGAGCGACGTGGAGTGGAACGGGTATAAGGCAATGGGCGGTACGCAGGCCGATGGCGGTGCACTGTGGTATCCGTTCAACCTGAAGCATCTGCCCGATGTGGCGGATTCTTATCAGGCGCAGGAGAAGATGCGCACCCACCTCGTGAGGTTCACCGATTGTGAGAGCGTGCTGGTGCAGGGGGTGACGCTCCGCAACTCGCCCAAGTTCCACCTCGTGCCCCAGCGATGCAATAATGTGGTCATCGACAACGTGAAAGTGATCTGTCCGTGGAATGCGCAGAACGGCGATGCCATCGACATTGGCAACTGCAAGAACGTGCTGGTGGTAAACAACACTATCGATGCGGGCGACGACGGCATCTGCATGAAAGGTGGGGTAGGGCAGAAAGGCGCAGACGACGGCCCCTGCGAGAATATCAATATTCAGGACAACATCGTCTATCATGCGCACGGCGGTTTTGTGATCGGCTCGGAGTTTTGCGGCGGTATGTATAATATATATGTGCACAACAACACCTTTGCCGGCACCGACACAGGTCTGCGCTTCAAGAGTGCCGTGGGGCGCGGCGGACTGACAAAGGATATTTACATCTCCAACATCGTGATGACCGATATCAAGGACGAGGCTATCGTGTTCCAATGCGACTATGTAGACCGTCCTGCCGGTTCTTCGGCATCGCCCGGCACATCGGTTTCCGAGGCGTTCTCCCCCCGGTTCACCGACATTCACATATCCGATGTGGTGTGTCACGGAGCCAAGACGGGTGTGAAAGCCGGCGGTGCGAAAGGTATGGTCTATGGTGTCGAGATCAAGAACAGCACCATATTCTATACCGATAAGGACAAAGACATCGCGCCGACCTGCGATGTAAAGTTGGAGAACGTGAGGTTTGCCACCTACGGGAAGTAGGCAGCGCCCGTGGCGGCCGTATGGGCAGGGGGATGCGATATGTTTTTATGCCTTTGTGTCTAAAAACATGTTATCATGTCTTCCGCCCCGTTAATTTGCACAAAAGAAATGGTTAAATTCTTGCCTTAATCCGGATAAAAACCGTAAATTAGCCGCAAATATCAACACACAGACATGAAAAAACTATTGTTTTTTGCACTCATCGCGCTACTGTTGGCAGCCTGCGGCACGGCGAAGACGGCTGAAGAGAAGCGGGCGGAAGCGTTGCACCGCGCAGCACAGGTCAGCGACTCGCTGCACCGACAGACCTACACGGTCGAGTTCGACCACGTGAACCCCATTCGCATGCCGTCGCATTTTCTCACCACCACCTATTCGCTCCGTGTGGCGGGCGATAGCGTGGAGAGCTATCTGCCCTATTTCGGCGTGGCATATCGTGCCGATTACGGCAGGTCGCCCAACAGTCCGCTATCGTTCAATGGGCACATCCGGTCTTACGACGTGCGGCAGGTCAAGGCCGATTGCTATCATATCAGTTTCGAGACCCGCAACGAATCCGAGCTCCTGCAATACGATTTGGAGATATTCACCAACGGCCGTGCCTCACTCATCGTCCATTCCAGCGACCGCGAGGCGATATCCTTCACGGGCGAGATGCACTTTTAGTCCGCCCTCATCACATCCGTTTCCCATCCCGATTAACTCATGACAACCTTTCGTTTCCCATCTCTCCCCCTGCTCGCGGCACTGCTCCTGCTGTTGCCGCTGCGTATGCAGGCGCAGCAAGTCGATGATGCGCCCAAGCGCTACAACGTGCTTTACGTGAAAGATCACTTCTTTATGCAGAACGATTCCGACTTCAACGTCATCGACACCGACATCGAGTGGCCTGAACTCATCTATTACAAGGCACCCGAAATGCTCAAGAAATTCATCGCCAAGACAGCGCTCGGGCAAGACACCACCAGTCTCGACATGGCATACCACCGCTTCAAGGCCACCTACGGCACGCTGGTGACGGGTCAGCTCCGGAGCCTGCCCGACGACCACCGCTTCTGTTACGTCACGGTCACGGCACGCATCAAGTCGTACGAACCCGACAAATGGATCAGCTATGAGATAGAAACAAAGGTCGAACCGCAGAAGTTATCAGGCGTGAAAGCGCACCGCAGCCTCGATTTCGTGACCTACGACCTGCAGCGCGACCGGCTCTACTCGGCCGTCCAGCTTATCAGGGCACACCGCATCACCGATGGCACGGCCGAGCCGGAGTTCTACAACCGGCTGTTCCCGGCGATAGAGATGACCGACGACGAACATATCGTGTCGACCGTAATCGACGGTGTTTGGTTCGACGCCGGCAGAGTGGGCTATCATGTCTCCTGCCTGCTCAACACACGCATGGTGAGCTATGAGGTGTTCATGCCCTATCAGAGCGTGCGCTACATGGTGAGCAAAGAGGGGCGTGCGCTGATGGAAAAGCAGGCGCCCGAGGTTCAGCCGCGGTTTCTCCCGCTGCCGCAGACGTGGCAGGGCGACAGCATCTACCAACGGGTGGAGCAGATGCCACGGTTCAGGGACGGCACGGAGGCTTTGAAAAACTATCTTGCCCACGTCACGCCACCCGCCCAAAACACCAAGAGCGGGCGCGTCATCGTGTCGTTTGTGGTCGATAAGCAGGGGCGCGCACAGGATGTCCGAATCCTCGGCCCGCTTTCACCCGAAGCCGATCGCCATGCCGCGGGCGTCATCATGGGCATGCCCCCGTTCACACCCGGCATGCACCACGGCCAGCCAGCCTGCGTCAGGATGTCGTTGATCCTCACTTACCAATGAGTGGGGTAGGGGGTGCCCGTTCTTTTATGCCCATCTTAAGTGTTTGCCACATTATGCTGTTTCGACAGCTGCCATATTGAAACCGATTCTTCTGTCATGCCATACTCTTGTTATTATTCGCTGCTGAATTTCTGAAATAATGTCGTTTTTTCCGTATGTTTGGTGTGCTATTTGTCCATATTGTACCCGGCTCGACAATCTGAATACAGTTTGACGATTTGATGCCGGCAGTGTGTAAAATTGCTAAATCGGCAAAAAAATAGAAAAAATAATGCCTAAAAATTTTGGTGGTTTGATTTAAATTGTATATCTTTGCACCGATAAGAAATAGTTCAATATTGATTGAATTATCGTTTTCTTACATTAGATCTCTCTTACAATAATAATACAAGTTAGTTACTACTAAGCAAAATCGAGACCCCGCATTCGTGAGAACGCGGGGTTTTCTTATGTTCTGCAAGGGGGTGAAAGATGCGTAAGCATGCCCCCCTCTATCTCCCATTTTCTCTAAAAAATGATTCAGAAATAATATGACACACACCCTTTGATTTGCCCGATTTTCACAGCATCGTCGCATTTTGGCCGAAAATCGGGGAAAATCGAGGCATTTTCGAATCTCGCTGATTATCAGAGACTTGCAAAGATAAAATAAAAACAGTTCAAAAATTCGGCTTTTCTCGTCTTGCGATAGCACCCTTTTCGCATCGCGAAAGCATAGTTATCGCACTGCGAGAACGTTGAGATCGCGTTGCGATTAGGCCGTTCCGGCGATGCGAAACCTATGCTCTCGCAACTCCCTCCCGATTTTTTCGACCAAAAATCAGCGTTTTCTTGAAAAATCAGCCCGATTTCCCGACTTTTCAAACGTTAAATTACCTTTAATTCTAAGCAGAGAAATGGACATTTTCGAGGAGTTGGGAGAGTTAAGGGAGATAAAAGCAACGTTATGTCTTTTAGGAGTTAAGGGAGTTAGAGAAGTTAAAGGAGTTAAAGACAATACTCTGTTAATCGTTAAGCAGACATTTGTCTTTAACTCCTTAGCGAGTGCAACGAGCTATAACTCCCTTAACTCCCTTAACTCCTAAAAGGCATCGTGTTGCCTTTAACTCCTCTAAAGAATTGTTAGCCCTGCCGTGAAATATTACTTAAATTATTTGTCCGAAAAGCATTTTTTGCATATCTTTGCCATATATAACTTAGACATTTTTACATGCTTACGTATATGAAACATACGATATATCTTATATTTCTATTGCTCTTTCTGTTCGTCTCTTGCCTTGCTCCGCGCTACTCGGAGTTTCCGCGAGAGCGGGTCACGCTTGGTGCCGATAGGGCGAATGTAGTCGGCATCTGCGGCAGACCGTTTCGCGCGGACACTTATATGAGAGGCGGCAAGAAGGTGGATGTGTTGTATTATAAGGAGCCGGCAAGGGTGTTAAACGAAGGTTTCTTTATCACGACAGCATTGACTTTTGAGAACGATTCTTTGGTTTCTATCAGGCAATATGACAAGCATGTGTCTGAAATCGGGCTATCTGTAGATTCCATCTGACGGTAGTCGTGCCCGCTCCCCCTGCCATAAAGTTTGTTAAAAACCTGTAATCATTCATTTGAGGTATTGCGGCAGTGGTAATATCTGTGTAATTTTGGATGTTGAATCAGACACGGTCTGATGATGACATATCATATAAACGTATAAGTAAATGAAAAGAATTGTATTGGTACGCCACGGCCAGAGCCAGTGGAACTTGGAGAATCGTTTTACCGGATGGACAGACGTAGACCTCAGTCCGAAGGGAGTGGAGGAAGCACAGGCAGGAGGCGACGACCTGCGCAAGGCAGGAATCGTGTTCGACAGGGCTTACACCTCTTATCTGAAGAGAGCTGTCAAGACGCTGAACAATATCCTCGACCGCATGGACCTCGACTGGATTCCGGTGGAGAAGAGCTGGCGACTGAATGAGAAACACTACGGCGTGCTGCAGGGCTTGAACAAGAGCGAGACCGCCGAGAAGTTCGGCGATGAGCAGGTGCACATCTGGCGCCGCAGTTTCGACGTTGCTCCCGACGCCATTGCCGAGGACGACAAGCGCAACTCTAAGTTCGACCCGCGTTATGCAGGCGTGCCCGACGTTTACGTGCCCCGCACCGAATCGCTGAAGGATGCCATCGCACGTGTGATGCCCTACTGGGAGACGGAGATATTCCCACGCCTCAAGAAAGAGGACAACCTGCTGGTGGTGGCTCATGGTAACAGCCTGCGCGGCATCGTGAAGCACCTCAAGAACATTTCCGACGAGGACATAGCAGGGCTCAATCTGCCTACAGCCGTGCCCTACGTGTTTGAGTTTGACGACGACCTGAATCTGCAAAAGGATTATTTCCTCGGCGATCCCGAGAAGGTAAAGGCGCTGATGGAGGCCGTGGCCAATCAGGGCAAAGCGAAGTAATCGGCTTTTTACAGTCGTCTCCTTTGCAGGAAACCTTAACCCATGTGGCGGAAACGTGCTTCCCGCCACATGGGTTTTATTATAAGGAGAGAGACTAATAACGGGGCTGGACCAACCAATCGATATGAAATCTTCGCCGAAATGGCTGCAATTGATGGAATGATTGCTCTCGGCTGTGTATCAGCACTTTAGCTCAAGATATAGCTTCTGCCTATCGCAGTATAGATATTTTCTGTTGCGAGCGGCGGCTAATCGCCGTAACTTTGCATCAGAAAACAAAATAATAACATATTAAAAGAAAGGACAAAGAAATGAAAACATTAGATTTTACAGGACTGAATGAGAGTAGCGCAAGCAACGTAGTGAAAGGTTTGAGCCAGCTTCTGGCCGACTTGCAGGTGTATTACACCAACCTCCGCAACTTCCATTGGAACGTTCGCGGCCGCAGTTTCTTCACCATGCATGCCAAGTATGAGGAGCTGTACAATGACGCAGCAACCAAGATTGACGACGTGGCAGAGCGCATCCTGCAGTTGGGTGGCGTGCCCGAGAGCAGGTTCAGTGAGTATCTGAAGGTTGCGCACATCAAGGAAGCCGGCCACATTGCAAACGGCAAAGAGGCCATCACCACGCTGCTCGACTATTTTAAGGTACTCATTGCCGAGGAGCGCAGCGTTCTGAGCGCAGCGTCCGAGGCTGGCGATGAGGTGACCGTATCGCTCATGAGCGACTATCTAAAAGATCAGGAAAAGACCGTTTGGATGCTTGTGGCCTACGGCGCACACTTTGATAAAGAATAGGCAACAGGCATTATAGCTAAAAGGTTGTAAAAGGATAACTTGCAAAACTCAAGGGGATATGTTCCGTGAGGAACGTATCCCCTTATTGTTTTCCGGGTACGATAATCATGCCGTATAGCCTTGTTCTCTTATCTCTTCATCGTATGGGAAGCACAGATCATTCTGCCAAGATGATGCCGCCATTGGGCTGGATGGTCACTTTGGCTTTCCCATCCTTACCCACCTTGAGCGTGCGGAGCTCGGAATCAGGGCACGGCTGCCCTTTCTTCGCAGGCTTGTCCACATAATATCGCACGGTCTTACCGCCCAACATCGGCAGGCTGAGCGTCAGGTCGAGTGCCTTGTCGGTGGCGTTCAGTCCGCCCACATACCACTTTCCGCCTGCCCGGCGGGCGATGACGACATGCCTCGTGGGGTATCCGTCGACAAATTTCGTATCGTCCCATGCCGTGGGAATCTCCTTCAGGAAGTCGAGCTGATACTGCGGCAGGGCGTCGACCACGCCCGGCGTCACCTCCACACAGTTTACGCTGCACTGATTGGTGATGGCCGTTGCCATCTCAAACACATCTGACGTATAACGCCGATGGCGTTTCGCATTGTCCTTGCTCATCATGCGGTTCATGATTACGCCACCCCAATCGAAGCTGCCCACGGCGTTGCGGGCGAAAGGGTGCAGCGTCATGTCGTAGGCTTCGCGCCGCGCATGCTCCTCGGTGAAGAACACATTCTCGGATGCCAGTGCTGCTTCCGACGCCACATAGTTGGGATACATACGCTCCCAACCGCGCGGCAGGGTGCATCCGTGGAATATTACCTGCAGCCCGTAATCATTGGCATCGCTCAGGATGTCTTCGTAGAGCTGCATCGTCTGCTGCTTGTCGCCGGCAAAAAAATCGACTTTAACACCCTTCACACCTATCTTCTTGAGCCACGCCATCTCGCGCTTGCGGGCAATGGAGCGGTTCATGATGTTGCGAGGACCTTGCGGCGCGTCGTTCTCGAAGCCGTTGGAGTTGTACCACAGCATGAGGTGCACACCCTTGTCCTGTGCATATCGCGACAGCTGCTCCATGCGCTCGCGTCCTATCTGCGTGTCCCACCAGTTGTCCACCAGCACATATTCGTAGCCCATTTTGGCTGCCGTGTCGATGAATCGCACTTGGTCATCATAGTTGATGCTGCCGTCCTGCCATATCAGCCAGCTCCATGTGTAGCGGCCAGACCTGTAGTCTTCGCCTGCCTCATACTGCGGTTCCACCACGTCGAACGGGATGGTGGTCTCCACGAGCGGTGCCAATGTGGCGCCCACGGTGATGGTGCGCCACGGCGTCTTGCCCGGCAGAGAGATGGCGGCCTGCGGCGTACCGTTGCCGTTCATCTCGCCCTCTTGCGGATAAGCAATGGTGTAGCCTTCGCCGGCGACATATTCTCCGAGGCGTGCACCTACGTATTCGCCCGACACGCCGGTCTCCGACACCAGCACCCAGCCGTCGTCTCCCACACGGAAAAGGCAGGGAAAGGTGTAGCCCACACCGTATTGCGAGGGTGCGGTCAGCGCCGCATCGGCGCCGAACACCTCCTCATAGCTCGGCTTCGTGCGCTCCCAGCCTGTCATGGGCTGTATCTGCGGCGAGAGAAAAGCGGTCGACTGCATGGGCAGGTTGAACGAACTCGCCTCGCCATAGACCACTGCACACTTCGGGTTGCCCTCTTTGGGGCGGGGCAGCTCGTAGCGATAGGCGATGTCGTTATCAGAGAGATAAAGCTCCACCACCATCTCCCGACCGTCGGCATTGGCGAACGAGAGCTTCGTGCGACGCGCCTGCCGCTCCACCGATGAGGCTTTCGTGCGCGACATGGTGTAGCGGTTCAGCTCGTCTTCCTCCGAGAGCACGGTCATGGTAAGCCCTTGCGTAAAGTCGCCGATATTGGTTTTCAGACCAAGTGCCGACTTCGCGAGCATCGTCTTGCCGTCGTAGTTCACCTGATAAGTGGCGCGCCCGCCCTCATCGGAAAGCGTCACGACCAGCCGCCCGTCGGGCGAGGTGACAGTCTTGTCGGCAGCCCACGCCGGCAGAAAGGCCAGCGCAGACAGGAACAAGAGAATCGCCCGTCTCATTACAGATTGTCTTTTTCTATATCCTTAAAGTAGCGATAGGTACCCACTTTCAGCTCCTCGCAAGCCGCTTCGTCGGCCACGATGATGCCGTGGCGGTGCATCTGCAGAGCAGAGATTGTCCACCACTGCGTCACAGGGCCTTCCACGGCAGCCTGCAGGGCGCGTGCCTTGTGGTGCCCGTTGCAGAGAATCATCACCTCGCGGGCATCCATCACCGTACCCACACCCACGGTCAGGGCAAAATGGGGCACCTTGTTCACGTCGTTATCGAAGAATCGCGAATTGGCAATGATGGTGTCGGTGGTCAGCGTCTTCTCCCGCGTGCGGCTTGTGAGGCTTGAGCCCGGCTCGTTGAAGGCGATGTGCCCGTCGGGGCCGATGCCGCCGATGAAGAGGTCGATGCCGCCTGCCTGCTCGATCATCTCCTCATAGCGGGCGCACTCTGCCTTCAGGTCGGTGGCGTTGCCATTGAGGATATGCACGTTCTTACGGTCGATGTCGATATGGTCGAAAAGGTTGCGCGCCATAAAGCTGTGGTAGCTTTCCGGATGCTCCTCGGGCAATCCCACATATTCGTCCATGTTGAACGTGACCACATGCTTGAAGCTCACGCGCCCCTCCTTGTTGGCCTTGACCAGCGCGGCATACATGCCCTCGGGCGAACTGCCCGTGGGCAGACCCAGCACAAAGGGGCGGTCGGCGGTGGGGTTGAACTCGTTGATACGTTCTACAACGTGATTGGCTGCCCACTCTGACAGGGCATCATAGTTTTTTTCGATAATTACTCTCATGTCTCTTAATTCTTTTAGATTGATGTTATCTTCGACAAAAGTAGCTAAAATAGTGGAAAGAGCTATCAAAAAAAACGATAAAATTGCGGAGTGGGGGCGGAGAATGCGAAAAAGCCCGAACTCACGTCCGGGCTTTTTCCTCTTGTTTGTTTCAGCAATTTGTTCTTATGATGTAGTTATGATCTTAGAAATCAGCTATTGAACTCTATGTGATTTTTGACAATGCAAAGTTAAATATAAAATTGACATAAATCAAAAACGCATATCGAATTAACTCGAAAACTTACGTAATCGTTTGCGTTGAGTCTCCGATTCTGTTCTCCAAAGCACCTCTTTTGTGGCTGAAAACACAAGAAATTCACTCGGAAATAATCTGACATCCATCCTCGATTTTGCCCGATTTTCGCCGTACCGTCGTGTTTTGGGGTAAAAATCGCAAAAAATCGGGGTGTTTTTGAATCTCGCTGATAACCAGAGAGTTGCAAAAATGAAATTGAAAAAGCTCGAAAATTCCGATTTTTAGGCGTTGCGATAGCATAGGTTTCGCATCGCGAAAGCATAGTTATCGCAACACGAGACCATTGAGATCGCGTCGCGATAAGCACCAAATGGGAATGCGAAACCTATGCTATCGCAGACCCTTCTCGATTTTTCCGACCTCAAAAATCGGTTTTGGCGACAAAACAGGGCATTTTTCCGGCTTTTTAAAACGTTAAATAACCTTTAATTCAAAGCAGAGAATCGGACAAACAAAGGACTTTTGACAGCATAAAAAAACATAAGAGCATAAAAGGATAAAAGGCGTCACTTGATGCACAAATAAAGCCAAATGAACGGATGTTTATCCGCCATTTGGCTTTTATACAGAGCGCAGCGATTATTCTTTTATGCTCTTATTCCATTCTGACACAACCTCTGTCAGGCGTGTTTAGTATTGCGGATTCTGTTTGAGTTGCGGGTTCTTGTCCAGCGCACTTTGCGGTATCGGGAAGACGGCATTATGGCTGTCGAAGGTGCGGCTCTCGATGAAGTCGGTGGTACCCGGTGTGATGGTCACGCGCATTGTCGGGTCAGAGCTGTCCTTTGTGGTGCTGCCGGTCAAGGTTCCGTTGATGCGGCGTATCTGCGTGTTGAGTACCGTGTTGGCGAGAGCCTGCCCGTCTGATGTTGTCCATCGCAGAATGTCCCATCGGCGGATGCCCTCGCCGGCAAACTCGCTGCCGCGCTCACGATGGATCAGCTCGCGCAGGGTCTCCTTAGTGGCATACTTCGTCTGGTCGACGTCGGGCATTCCGGCACGGCTGCGCACTTGGTTGATGTAAGCGTAGACCTGAGCGGATGGGCCGTTGAGCTCATTCTCGGCTTCTGCCCATGTGAGCAACACCTCCGCATAGCGGAAGATGATGGCGTTGGCATCCGTGTTCTCGATGCTGGCATACTGGCTCAGCGGGTCGGCATATTTGCGCCAGTTGTAACCCGTCTTCGTGGCATTGTCGGCATTGGAGTGGAAGTCGGGATTGTTGCTGCCGTCCTCAAGCGTCTTGTCCATGGAGTTATACACCTTGCCGTTGTAATCGCATCCCGGGTAGATCACCGTGGCATAGAGGCGCGGGTCGCGCGCGTGGTACGGATGCGTCGCGTCATATCCGCTGCCCGTCTCGCTGATGGTCATGCCGTTTGCCATCTCATAGTTGTCGACACATTGCTGGGTAGGCACTGTCGATGACCAGCCGCCCGAACTGTTTGGGAAGTAGTAGGACATGTCGAGCGAGTAGGTGTTGGCAATCTGCTGGCACGCGAGGATAATCTCCTTCGAGTCTTTGCCTGCGTTGCTGAATAAGGTTGCATATTCCGTCTCAAGCGAGTATAGACCCAAGTCGATGATATTTTGCGCAGCCTCTTTGGCTGTTGCCCAATCGCTCTCGTAGAGCGCGAGACGCATCTTCAAGGCCATCGCCGCGCCCTTAGCCACATGGCCGCGTGCGGATGGGGTGGTATTGAGCATCGGTATTATCTCGTTGAGGTCGTCCATGATATATTTCCGCACGCTGTCGGCGGAGTTGCGCGGCACCTTTGCCTCGTCGGCAGTGGCGAAGTTGTATACGATAGGCACACCCCCGTAGCACATCACCATTCGGTAGTATTGCCAGTCGCGTATGAAGCGAGCCTGCCCCATGATGTCGTTTTTCACCGCATCGGAAGAGAATGTCGCCTTGTCGATATTTGCGAGCAGCGTGTTCACGCGGCGCACATAAGTGTAATTGTAGAACAAGGCCTTGCTCCATGCGCTGTTGTCCTCAGATGTAGCCGAGACCGTTCCGTTGGCAAGACTTTTCCAGCCTTCCCAAGAGAAGTTGCCGTAACCGAAATCGGAGGCACAGTCCCAATATGACATGGTGTACGTCGACTCCCATCCGTCGTAGCAACCGTTAAGGAACTTGTTGACGTCGTCCTCTGTCTGCCATGTGCCGTTGGGCGACATGGCGTCTTTTGGCGTTGTGGTCAGGAAGTCGTCACAAGAGCAGAGCAGGAGCAGTGCAGCCCCGGCCATCATGATATTGTTTCTTATTGCTTTCATAGTTGATGATTCTGAATGTTAGAAAGTGATGTTGAGACCGAAAGAATGCGTGCGGATGAGCGGGTAGCTTGAGCCGCGCTCGCTCGTGGTCTCCGGGTCGCAGTTGAACCCGAGGGCATCGATGGTAAGCAGATTCTCACCACTGTAGTAGACGCGTACGCGCTGCAATCCTAAGCGAGACGTCAGGCTCTTTGGCAGGTTATAGCCGAATTGCAGGTTTTTCAGGCGGAGATAGCTGGTGTTCCACAGCCAGAAGTCTGACATGATAACAGACATGTCGCTCGCGCTGGTGCCGGTTTCGTACACCCGAGGCATCTTGGCATTATGGTTGGTATCTGTCCATGCGTTGCGCCAGTAGGTCGAGGGATGACCGGAATCGCCCACAAATTCGCCGAGCACCTCGCGGTTGAACACGTGGCGCACCTTTGCAGCCCCTTGCCATGTGGTCTGCAGATCGAAGCCTTTCCACGTGGCGCCGATATTGAATGCGAATGTGATGGCGGGCATGTTAGAGGTCGATTCATAGATGCGGTCGTCGGCATTGAGTTTGCCGTCGTTGTTGGTGTCGGCATAAATAAGGTCGCCTTTCTGAAACGGGATGCCCGTCGGGTTGCCGTATTTGGCCTCAAAGGCCTGCGCTTCCTCATCGGAATTGAAGAACCTGCCCGTCCAATGGTACATGTAGAACGTGTTGTACTGGTTGCCAATGTGCTGGCGCATGTTGCCGTTTGCTATATATTCCTTTGCCGTTCCGTCGAGATTCTTACCCAGATCGAGTATCTTGTTCTTGTTGTAAGCGAAGTTGCCGCCGATGTGCAGCGTCCAGTCTTTACCGAAACGATGGTTCCAGTCGAGTTGCACCTCAATGCCCGTATTGCGCATTGAGCCCACATTGTCTTTGTAAGAACCCAGTCCGTACTCTATGGGAACCTCCACATCCATGATGATACCCGTTGTTTTACGGGTGTAGAGGTCAATGCTTCCCGTCAGCTCGTGGAAGATTCCGAAGTCGATACCCACTCCCGCTGATGTGGATTTCTCCCACGTGATGGTCTGCATCTTTGCCGTCTTCTGATAATATCCGGGCTGCAGCGAGCCGCCGAAGGGATATTTCGCATCCAGACTGTATGTGGTGAGGTACGGATAATAATCAGGTCGATTATCCGAATCGGATAGTGCATCCTGATTACCGAGCTTACCCCATGATGCGCGTATCTTCAGATTGTCGAGCCAGCCTCTCGTTGCTTGCATGAAAGGCTCCTCGGTGATGCGCCATGCGGCGGAGAAAGAGGGGAAGTAACCCCAACGATGACCTTTGGCAAAGCGCGAGGAGGCGTCGCCGCGGATGTTGGCCTCGAAGAGATAGCGGTCTTTCCAGTCGTAGTTGATGCGGCCGAACCATGACACCATCGTCAGTTCGCGGCTGTAGCCTTCGTTCTGCTGGGTCGATGCGTCGCCGGCATTCATGTCGGTAAGGTCGTTGTTGGGAAACTTAGAACGGTACATATAGTCGTAGACATATTTGTAACGCTCGGCGTGCCAGCCCGCCAACCCTTTGAGGTGATGGTCATGTATGGCCTTGGCATAGTTGAGGAAGACGTCGAATGTCATGCGGTGCCACTCCGCGTCGGCCACTTTAAGGAAATTGTCGCCGGAGGCTTTGTTGGCATTATACTGTATGAACTTCTGGAAATAGTTATATCTCTGGCTGTTGTCGACATAAGACCCATTGACGGTGAGCGAGAGATCTTTGTATATTTGCCAGTCTATACCGAGCAGCCCGCTGAAGTTCTGGTTGTTGCGCCGCACCTTCATGCCGGAGTCGAGCCATGCCATCGGGTTGCCGTCGGATATGGTGCCGTAGGTGCCGTCCTCGTATCTGTTTACAATCCACGGGGCTATTCGGTTGAGCAGACGGATGGTCTGGTCGCTCGACCCGCCGGCATAGGCGCTGGATGGGTCTGTATAGTTGTTGTGAATATAGGAGAGATTGATGTGCCCCGTTACCTTCTTCGAGATGTTGATGTCGAGGTTGGTACGCGCGTTGAACTGCTCTCGCCCTGCGTTAGGCAGCACACTGCTCTGCTTCAGATATCCGGCCGATGCCATATACCTTACGTTATCGTTGCCGCCGCTGACGTTTACGGCCTGCCGGTGCTGGAAGCCCGTCTTGTAAGCCAGCCCGTACCAGTCGGTGTCGGGGTGCCCGTAAGGGTCGGAACCGTCGCGAAACTTCTGTATGTCGTCGTCCGTGAAGGCTGCCGTCTTGCCGCTGCGTGCCAATGCCATGTTGTAATATTCCGCGGCCTCGGCAGAGTGCATGCGTTCCATCAGCGCCGTAGCTTTCGACCAGCCGTAATAACTGTTGTATGATATGGAGGGTTTGCCGCTCTTGCCGCGCTTTGTGGTGATGAGAATGACACCGTTAGAAGCCTTCGAACCGTAGATGGCTGCCGACGCGGCGTCTTTCAATACGGAGATGTTCTCAATGTCTTGAGGGTCGAGAGAGTTGATGGTCGATGTCTCGACACCATCCACCAGAATGTAAGGAGACGCGTTGTTGAGCGTTCCCACGCCGCGAATCCGGATGTTTCCGCCATCTTGGCCGGGAGCGCCGGCCGTACCCGTGACGGTGATGCCGGGCATCATGCCCTGCAGTCCGGCCGAGACGTTGTTGACTGGTCTGTCCTCAAGCGTCTTGCCATCTATCTGGGCGACGGAGCCCGAGAGGTCGGCCTTGCGCTGTGTGCCATAACCGACGACCACAACCTCGTTGAGGTCTTGGTTGTCGTCCTCAAGTGTCAGGTCGATGGGTCTTCCGTCGAAACGCACCTCGCGGGTCTTGTAACCGACGTAGCTCACTACGAGCGTGGTGCCGCGGCTTATGCCGTCGAGCGTGAAATGGCCGTCAAGGTCGGTGACGGCGCCCTTGCCCTGCTGCCCCTTCACCGTGACGCTGGCGCCGATGAGCGGGTCGCCGTTGGCATCCTTTAGCGTTCCTTGACATTTGCCGACTTGTTGTGTGACGGAATTTCCCCCCTGCATATTAGCACCGGGAGCGGATAGGGCAGTCTGTGCCCCTACCGTCAGCGCAGTGAGGAGTAATGCCCCACGCGCGATTCTTTTGCGGGTGATTTTCATAAATGAATAGGTTTAGTTTTTTGGTTTAAAATAAAGTGTATCTTACAAATTGGTTTAGTGCATTGGATAGATTTGCTCACAAAAATAAGCAAATTCTGAATATGCCGGCATCTTTTCTCTGAAAAATTTCATCTATTTCCTATTTTTATGCCATATTGCCCTGAAAATTCCCCGTGCGTTCTCAGTCCATTCGTTCGGATATCATGCGCTTTTTCAGGCGTAAAGCGTCTTTACGCCGCTCTCTTTATACCCGCTCCATCACCGACATTCACGTTGCCGGCGGCGTGCGCCGAACGTCGTACGCACGTACACCGCACGGCACATGCACATACACCGAACGGCATACGCACGTACACCGCACGGCGTACGCCACCGGGTCATCTGATATCGGAGGCGAAGCGACGGTTGGGGAGCATCGGCAGCGTGGTTTTCGCATTCTCGAAACGTTCAGACAGTATTGGGCGCTATGCGCAATACCTAATTTTAATGATGCGTATATTTTTCGGCCGTGAGGCAGGGGACGGGTCATCCGGTGAGATTTCATGATTTTTGAGTATTGCGGGAGCATTTTTATTTTCCTAAATTTGCAGTTGTAATCCAGTATAATATATAAGGTAATAAAATGAGTAAAAATCTAAAGACACTTGCTTTCTCCTTCTTGGCATTCATGGCGGGCGTTCCCGTCTTTGCCGGAAACTATGTGAAAGTGAGTAGCGAAAGCGGGGAGGCAACCTATTTTGCCCTTTCCCAAAAGCCTGTCGTAACCTTTACGGCAGACTATCTTGTGCTCACTACTGATGAGCAGACCGTACAGTATCCCATCTCAAGCTATCGTTCTTTTGAGTTCGCCGATCAGCCGACAGGCATCAACTCAGCCACCGCCGAGTCATCCGCGGTATTTTCCGTCGGCAGTTCGCTGAAGGCAGAGGGGCTCGCCGCAGGCAGCGTGGTGACCGTATATGGCGTCAACGGGCAGGTTGTCGGGAGTGCCAGAGCCAGTGAGAGCGGAAGCGTGGATATTCCTCTTCATGGAAAGACAGGAGTATTTGTAGTGAAATCAACATCAAGAACATTTAAATTTATAAAGAAATAACGATGAAGAAATTCTTTACTTTAATAGTTTCAGCCCTTCTGGGCTTTACCTGCGTGGATGCGCAGACAGTGACCGTCAACAAGACAGACGGCAGTTCTGTTACTTTCAAGGCTGATGACATCACGAATATCGTGTTCTCTCCGGCGGCGGAGACCGTCGATACGACGCTCCTGCATGAGTTCACCGGCTATCTGCTGGTAACCACTCAATATTTTCAGAACAGCTACTATGGCGACAGTGCCACCATCAAGGTATATAGAACCAGCGACAACAAAGTGATTTGCAAGTTCCATGACGGAACATGGGGTGACGGAACTTTTGATGTCACAATGGGGCAGGGCACGATCTCTGGTACAGGTGCGGTGACCATGGCCGATCCGCGTACCGGCAAGGGCGGCACCTACAGCGCCACTCTTAGCGGCACCATGACCAATTTCAACATCTCCCTTCCCGATGTGATGGGCGGCACCACCGTCAACTGGATCTATGGCGAAGTTCCCGCAGCATACCAGATTGCCGGCAACTATACGGGCGGCGACAGCGTGAACGTCGCTGGTTTGTACCCCTACAACTCTAAGGAGAACGTGACCTATAAGGTGACGGCAAATACCGACGGCACCATCAATTTGGTGGTACCCGAAGTGAAATATGACGAGACCGTGATGGGCGACCTTACGCTGGGTACCTACACCATCAGCAACATCGCCTATGATGACACGGAGAAGGCTTTCGTAAAGGCTTACAAGGACGACAACATTCAGTTCAGCTTCATCTGTGTATACAAAGGAGACACGACGCTCAACAAGGTGTACACGTTCGACAAGGACATATGCAAGGTTGTCATATCTAAAGATGCGGCCGGTGTGCTGACCGTCAGCAACACCTATCAGATGGGTGCCATGCCGTTCGCTATCTATGGTACGTTCAGAGGAAAAGAAGAATGAGGCATACACGTCTTAAGACCAACAACATCTTAACTTCTCTTGCAGGCTGCGGCATCCTCGTGATGACGACAGCCTGCAACGGTATGTTCGGTGACATATACGACGAGCCATCGGGCAACGTAACCGTCACGCAGGGGCAGCTGTATATCAATGCCACCAGCTGGCAAAACTGGTATTACGTGGATTTCGACTCACTGGCACAATATGTGGAGAACGGCGACACCGCCGGGCTCATCAAGGCACAGACACAGTTCACGGCCTATCCTATCCCGACAACACTGACTTCCGCGCAGACGGATGATGTCACCGGTATATACACTTATTGGTTTGATGTCTTCGGAAAAGGTCTTTCCAACAATGAGCAGCGCTCCTTTACGGCCACAGACCGACAGCCGGAGCCCGCCTCATGGAGCATAGCCATCCACCGCAACAACGTGCGCACCAATGGCGGAGCGGTCTTGGAAACCAATTATACCTCCCTGAACGACCTTCCGGCAAGCAGCAGTGAGTTTACCGGCGCTACCTTTACGGAGGACGAGTGGACGCAGAATGCAGTATGGGCAGACCAGTCGCGGATGCTTCAGAGCCTGATAGGCTGTCAGGGCATTAAGGTGAACACATTGCTTTCCGGTTGGCTGAAGCTTGACATTCCGCCCATGCCACCCGCCTTCACAAGCAATAACCATGTGTTCGTCATCAGGTTTCCGAGCGGGAAATATGCCGCGGTGCAACTGGAGAACTATATGAACACGGAAGGCACGAAGTGCTGGCTGACCATCAATTATAAGTATCCATACTAAATGAAGAGGAAAATATATCTCTCGGCACTCCTGTTGGCGATGGCTGCCGTATCTTCCAACGCGCAGGAGAAGAATGATTCCATCTTCGCAGAGGAGAATCTGCAGATGGTTGTCGTCACCGGAACCCGCACCCCCAAACTTCTGATGAATACGCCCGTGCTGACGAAACTCATCACTTCGGCCGACATCGAGAAGGCCGATGCCACCAATCTGCGGGAACTCCTTCAACAGGTGATGCCGGGCGTGGAGTTCTCTTATGCCATGAATCAGCAGGTGCACATGAACTTCTCCGGCTTCGGCGGGCAGAGCATGCTGATACTCGTCGACGGCGAGCGGCTGGCCGGAGAGACAATGGATGATGTGGATTTCACCCGCCTGACAATGGACAATGTCGATCATATCGAGATTGTCAAGGGCGCTGCATCAGCGCTTTATGGCTCTAATGCTGCCGGAGGTGTCATCAACATCATAACGAAAAATGCCATGAAACCCTTTGCCCTGAATGTGAACGGACGATGGGGAAAGCACAATGACCAGCGATACGGCCTGTCGTGGCAACAAGGAAACAGGAAGTTTTCCAATCTCTTTACCCTGAATCGGAGCGATATTGACAATTATGACGTAAAGAGCGGCGACAATCCCGTTACCCGAGTCATCTCCACTATCTATGGTGATGCTACGTGGAATTTCAGAGATCAGCTGGTCTGGAAACCCGTCGACGGTCTGAAGATAACCGGTCGGGGCGGATATTTTTTCCGTCAAGTCAAGCGGACGACCGATGCTCCGGAGCGATACCGTGACTTCAGCGGCGGTCTGAGGGCACAGTGGCAGTTGGGCGAGCAGGACAATATCGATGCCGGATATGCCTATGACCAGTACGACAAGTCAGATTATCAGCAAATCACGAAACTGGATATTCGTGATTATTCCAATGTGCAAAATTCGTTCCGCCTGCTCTATACGCATAATTTCAAGACTGGAGACGTCTTCTCGGCAGGTGCCGACTATATGCACGATTACCTCTATAACAACAGGCTTGCGGACAACACCCGTCATCAAGATACCTTCGACGCTTTCGCGCAATACGACTGGAACGTCAGTAACCGGTGGGAAGTGGTCGGGGCTGTGCGTTATGATTACTTTTCCGATCACCACACGCAGCATGTCACCCCGAAGGTCAGCGCGCGCTATCAACCTGTGCATAACCTGAACATTCGCTTCGGATACGGGATGGGTTTCCGTGCTCCCACCCTCAAGGAGAAGTATTACAACTTCGACATGGCCGGCATCTGGACTGTTGTCGGCAACCCCGACCTGAAACCGGAGGTAAGCCATAACTTCAATCTCTCGGGCGAATATACCCACAGGCATTATAACTTCACCGTGAGCGGATATTATAATCATGTTACCAATAAGATTGCCACAGGAGCACCCTACTATGCCTCCGCCTCCGATCTGATTCCAAGTCTGCCGTATATCAATCTGGCCAATTATTCCGTTATTGGTGCAGAGGCCACGGCTCAGGCACGCTGGAACAATGGCATCACAGCACGAATCTCATACGCCTATACCGATGAGCAGCTGACGAAAGATAAGAACGGGGAGACGATGAACAATCAATATATCCCTGCACGCAAGCATAGTCTTACGGCACACGTAGACTATGACCGTCGGTTCGGACGCAGCTACGCGCTCAATGTGGGGCTCGACGGGCGCTATCTTTCCGGTGTGGACAACGTGGAATTTGCCGATTACTATGATATTTCCAAGGGTACGAACACAATTCATTATCCTGCCTACAGCCTGTGGAAACTCATGGTGGCCAATCGTATCGGCAAGGCGGTGAAGGTTACGCTTACGCTGGACAACCTGTTCAATTATAAACCGCAATATTATTATCTCAACTGTCCGCTTACAGATGGCATCGCTTTCTTGGCCGGACTTTCGGTCGACATCGACAAACTGTTCTGATAAATATGGAAAGTGTGATAAAAAAGAATTACTGGTGGCGCACGATAGCGTCATTTCTCATGGTGCTTTTCACCATGCCGCTGGGGCATGCGCTCATGATACTGATGGATGCGACGATGAGTCCCACCGCCGTACATTACGGCGGATTCATGATGGGATTGGCCGGACTGGTCATGGTCATCATAGGGGTGTTTGTCAAAGGCGATACCAAACAGACGCTTTGGGGCTTCTTCGGCGGCCTGCTCTTTTGGACGGGATGGGTGGAATTTCTCTTTCAGTATTATGCCAACAGATATGGTGTGCAGCCGGAGATAGAGAACGGTGAGGTGGTTACGAAACCGGAGTACCTCATCCTCCCCGCTACATTCGGCCTGTGGGCGATGGTGATGCTGCTCTATATTTTCTCCACCCGCAACGGATGCGATTTCTTCAACTGGCTTCAGAAAGTATTCTTCGGTAAGCACAAGAATGAGATCGCCGCCCGGCCGATGACCCGCCATACCAGTATTGTGACATTCATGGAGCTGAACATGATTCTCTGGACATCTTATCTGGCTCTCATGTTCTGCTATGACAAGAGATTTTTGGGCGATCATCATCCGGTGACATTCCTGCTCGGATTCGGCTGCCTCGTAGGTTCCATCTTCATGTTCAAGCGGGAGCTGAAGTTGAAAGAGTGGGGAGCAAACATCCGCATGGCCATCGCTACCGTTATCGTGTTCTGGACACCCGTCGAAATCATAGGCCGCCTGAATCTCTTCAAGGAGATTTGGATAGAACCGGAGAAATACAAAGCCCCGATGATAACGATTCTCTTAGCTTTCATCGCTCTTTTGCTATATCTCTGTTATCAGGCATACAGGAAGAAGAAATGACACAGACGGAGCGCGACAAAGCCACCATACTGCTCATGATAGACCTCTACTGCAGGAAAAGGCTCAAAGACAGCCCCGACAGACCGCGGTATGAGACGCTGGCCGACTATGCCTGCCGCAGGTTGACCCACTGTCGCTTCGGGGAGGATAAGCCTGCCTGCAAGGACTGCCCCATCCACTGCTATGCGCCGGAAAAGAGGAAAATGATGCAGGAGGTCATGCGATGGGTAGGCCCACGAATGCTGTATTATTCGCCAAGAGCCGCATTCCGACACATATTCCAGAGTTTGAGTTTGCGTCTCAAGAGCATCTGTAGCTAAAAAACGGAGAACAAAAAAGTTAAAAGTCAGCAGTTTATGTGCCTGTCGATTAAACTTTTAGCTAACTTCGCTCATCCAATTTCAAAAGATTGCGAAGCAGGAATTATAAGTTAAATAATAAATAAGGTAAAAAGATATGATTAAAAAAAACATCATCACTTCTTCTGTTGCCGCTCTTGCGGTAGCATTTTTCATCAGTGCCGTACCGGCAGACGGCGTTATCACCAAGAGCGAGGGTACTACCGTTGTCAACACCACCACACTGGGCAAGAATGTAAGAGGCTACAAGGGTGCTACCCCCGTGAAGATTTACATCGAGAAAAACAAGGTTGTGAAGGTCGAGGCTCTGCCCAACGCCGAGACACCAAAATATTTTTCGCAGGCAAAAGCCGTGCTCAAAAGCTATGAAGGCAAGAGCGTGACCAAGGCTTCCAAGATGGAGGTGGATGCCGTTTCGGGTGCAACCTTCTCCAGCAAGGCCTTGCAGAAGAACGTAGAGCTTGGCCTGAAATATTATAAGGAGCACAAGTAGAAAGATGAAAAATGAAAAGATGAAAATATGATAGGGCGGTTTAGCCAAGTATTGTTGTTTAGGGCTTAATGGAGTTAAAGAGCTATCTCTCGCTCCGCTCACTAAGAAGTTAAAGACTATACCCGGCTGAACTGCCCTATCATGTTTTCATTATTTCATCTTTTTTAGGGGGGAGAGAGGAGAGAGAACACTCTGGCAGTTGTTTTGCCTAAACATCCGCAAGACATTTTTCTCTCCTCTCTCCCCTCTCAGAAAATTGCCTTCCTTGTGAAAGGCGGATGCAAGAAGATGAAAAGAGGAGCGGGTAAAAAGGAAAAGAATCATATTGAGAGCACTTCACTTTTTCCCCTTTTTTATTTGGAACATATCTGTTTTTTCCTTAAATTTAAGGCGCAAAAAAGAATATTGTTCAAACTTCAAAAACTGAGATGGAAAGGCTTACTTAACGGGCAAGCCTACTCTGCCAAGTTCTTTAAGCAATGAGTAAGAAACATTTAAAATAATGGAACGATGAAACAGAAGTTATTATTATTCGCAAGTGCCTTCTTCGTGCTGTTCGCCGTTGCAGCCTGCCACAGCGATGATGATATAAACGAAGACTACTATGGCGTTATCTACACTGCACAGGTTCTTGCCTATTCACCCGCTGAAGGTGTGGGACTGTCAAGCATACTTACAGCAGATTCTGTGGGGTACTACAAGTATAAATTTCTCAAGGGCTGCCAAATGCAATTTCGGCCACGCAATCGGTCGGTTGTACCGGCAGAAGGAGACACCATCCAATTCAGGGTTTTAGAAACTTACCAGTGTGAAGAGTATCATGTTTTCCTATACACTTATGGTTATGCTTTTATTGAACTGATTAGCGTCAAACCAAAGTAGGCTATAGGGTAGAAACCATCTGAATCATGTTACAGGGAAACACGGCAGATACAATAGCTGTCACCTATTTATATTAACTTAGAAGCGCGAAACGATGAAATAGAAGTTATTATTATTCGCAAGTGTCTTCTTCGTGCTGTTCGCCGTTGCAGCTTGCCACAGCGACGATGAATATCCGCCAAACACAGGTGTGCTCTATGCAGGCGTAATACAATATTATGATAAAGACGAGAACGTGGGTAAGGTAAACATACTTGCTGTTGCCCCCATAGGGCCCCGGATTCTCAGAATACACGAATTACGTTGACCCCGAAGGTTGGTGGTTTAGATTTGAGTTTAGGTTGATAGATCCGTCTCAAGACATCGTGCAGGGCGATACTATCCGGTTTGTAGCCGTAAAGGAATACTATACTCCCGATAGATACGAAACTGCAGACCATATTTTGTACGAAGCTTACATCAGGGTATTGGAAGTAGATCGGAGATAGTTTTTGATAAATGTACGTAACCCGTCGGCGAAAGCAGAATGAGCTATGCATTCGTTTTGTTCTGCTGACGGGGCAGGGTTGAAGGTGTGTCAGAATAGAATAATAGCCATCACTTTATGCACGAATGAAGCCATATAAACGGATGTTTATCCAACATTTGGCTTTTATACTGAGCGAAGCGATTATTCTTTTATTCTATTATTCTATTATTCTATTATTCTGACACACCCTCATAGTCTGAACACTGCTACTAACGGCAGATGATCGCTGAACCCATCCATATAGCGAGGCCCGAGGTAATTGCGGCGGGGCTTCTTGCCACCGTATTTCTCGTCGTCGATAAGCAGGAACGGGGCGTCGTTGATGTGGCAGCCGAGCAGGTCGGCACCCATGCGGTCATTGCAGAAGATGTGGTCGAGGCTGCCCCAATGGCCGCGATAGCGATAGGTGGCCTTGCAGCCATGCGTGCCTGTGGCGATGGCAGAAATGTCGGTGACGCGATGCCGGTGCAGCAGGCGGAGGGCAGGGTCGCCGGCATAATCGTTGAAGTCGCCCGCCACGATGATGCGGGGATGAGTGGAAACGCGGTGAACGGAGTCGAGGGCTGCGGCCAGTTGCTGCGCCACGTGCAGTCGGTAAGCCCGGGTGGAAGCCTCTCCACCAGCCCGACTGGGTGAGTGGACGACAAAAACATGAAGTGTGTCGCCGTTGATGAGTTCGCCCGAGGCGTAGAGAATGTCGCGCGTAGGCTTGCAATCGTGTGGCGGCGTGATGCGGATGGAGTGGTGATGGATGAGACGGAAAGAGAAAGGAGAGTAGGCCAGTGCCACGTCGATGCCCCGGAGGTCGGGGCTGTCGGTCATGACATACTCGTAGCCCGCAGTGCGTAGGAGCGACCGCTTGGTGAGGTCGAACATCACGGAGTCGTTTTCCACCTCGGTCAGCGCAATCATGTCGGGCACCACCTCTACGGAGTCGAGCTGTCCGCACGACATGATGGTCTGCCCCGTGCGGTTGAGCTTCTGCCAGTAGCGGTAGGGCGTCCAGTGGTGGGCGGAGGCGGGAAGAAACTCTTCGTCTATCTTCAGACTGTCATCTTTGGTATCGAAGAGATTCTCGCAGTTGAGCTCCACAAAGGTGAAGAAGGAGAAGAGGAGGAGAAACATTTTTTTATTTTAGGAGTTAAGGAGTTAGGGAGTTAAAGGAGTTAAGACAAATCTCACTTGGCTGATTATAATGCATAATTAAATTTTAGGAGTTTAGGAGTTAAAGGAGTTATCGCTTCCTCCGGTCGCTAAGGAGTTAAGACAAATCTTACTTGGCTGATTATAATGCATAATTAAATTTTAGGAGTTAAGGAAATAAAAAGCG
>CAUTTP010000017.1:0-37316 GCA_963541305.1 uncultured Prevotella sp. | reverse complement strand
AATTAAATGCCCCCATAGCCCTACGAAAGATTCATTATTTCTTCTTTTTTTACTATTCTTTCTTCAAGAAAATTATTCGGAAATAAATCAACAAGCAGCCTGAATCTCTGCCCATTTTCTCCACAACGCCGTATTTTGAGCCAAAAATCGGGGAAAATCGGGGTGTTTTTGTTTCTCGCTGATAATCAGAGAGTTGTAAAAACTGAATAGAAATGGATGGAAAATCTGAAAATATCGGACTTGCGATAGCATAGGTTTCGCACCGCGAAAGCATAGTTATCGCGATGCGAAAGCATTGAGCTCGCACTGCGATAAGCACCAAATGGGAGGACGAAAGCATAGCTATCGCAAACACATCTCAAAATTTTCGATGCTAAAATTCGACTTCAATGATGAAAAAGGCCTGTTTTCCGACTTTTCAAGACGTTAAATTACCTTTAATTCGGAAGAAAGAATTGAACAAAGAGAAATCGGTAAGAGACATTCCGCTACCCTATTTTGTATGCTCTGCTTACTCCTCCTCGCTGTCGTCATGATGGCGACCAAACTCGCCGTCTATTCGCAGGAATGAGGTCACAAGGAAGGTAACGACGCTACAACACACTACAAGGATGAAGAAATGACGATAGCCCAGAGACTCCTGAAGAGCACCTGCAAAAAGTCCGGGAAGCATCATGGAGAGTGACATCATGGCTGAACCCAAGACGTAATGGCTGGTACGAAACTCACCCCTGCTATAATATATAATGTAAAGGGTAACTGCCGTAAGGCCAAATCCGTAACCGAACTGCTCGATGAAAACGCAGACATTGATGACAAGAAGACTGGCTGGGAGTGCATAACTGAGATAGACGTAGATGATATTGGGCAGAGTGATGGCACACACCATAGGCCATAGCCAACGCTTCAAGCCATGACGGCTTGCTGCAAAGCCACCGAGAATGCCACCTAAAGCAACTCCAATGACACCCACTGTGCCTTGTACAAAACCGAATTCTTGCGGAGAGAGGCCTAATCCGCCATTGTGGGCAGCATCGATCAGAAACAGGGACGCTACTTTAGACAGCAGTCCCTCGGGCATACGGAACAGGAAGAAAAACAGCAGGGCTACCACTACCTGCCGCTTGGTGAAGAAAGTGCCGAAGGCTTTGAGAAACTCAAACCATATCGTACGAGCATTGACGTATGGGCGGGTGACGTCGGCCTTGGCCTGTGGCAGGGCATAGCGGTGCCATAGCCAGAGAGCGATAAACAGCCCCATCAATCCATAGAATACGAGACTCCACGAATAAGAGATATTATTGCGGAAGATGACTTGCAGGTTGCCTGCTATCATCACGAGCACGCCTTGACCGAAAATGGCGGCCAAACGCCCTGCCAGAGAGCGGATGCCCATGAAGAAAGCCTGCTGGTGAGAATCGAGCCCGAGCATGTAGAAACCGTCGGCAGCCACACAATAGGACGCACCGCCAAAGGCTGTGATCCAGAGAAAGAAGAGCGTGCTCTGCAACCAGAAGACAGTGGGAATGGTAAAGGCAATGCCGCCGAGGGCTGCCCCGACAAGGAGCTGCATGGACAGCACCCACCATCGTTTGGTCTTGATGATGTCGATAAACGGGCTCCAAATGGGTTTCAGCACCCACGGCAGGGAGAGCCACGAGGTGTAAAAAGTAATCTCGGCATTGCTCAAACCCATCTGCTTGAAGAAGATGAGCGAAACGGTAGTGACGATTACGCTTATCAGCTCATCGCTGAAAGCCAGTGTGGGCACCCAGAACCACGGCAAATTCTTATCTTTGAAGCCCTCCGGAGCTGGATTGTTGGTATGTTGCAACTGTTCGTTCATTACTAATGACGTTGTGTTTTAATGTTTTATTTTCCAAGTGTCGCATGGCTACACTTGAATCATTTACCCTACGTATGTCCTTTTTGATGGTTAGTCGCTACGAATATATCTCCTTAATTTCAGCACCGGGATAATAGTGCGTCAGTATCTCATCATAGGCATATCCCTGCTCTCCCATCATGGCGGCGCCTATCTGGCACAGTCCGACACCATGCCCCCATCCGGCTCCGATGAGCCGGAAACGGGCAGGAATGCCATCGGCATCGATGTCTCTCCTATCAACCACAAAGGCCGAACTGTAGAGATGGGTCTTGCTCAGACTGCGGCGAATCTCCAGTTCCTTGCCAATGATAAAGGTTTTCTCACTACCCACAATCTGCAGTTTGGAGATGCGGCCGCTCGTTCCCCGCTCCATAGGGATGAGGTCGAGCACCTTACCTACGCCGATTTTGAGCTTCTCGGCAATGAGTGTAGCGAGTTCTTCCTGCGTATATTCCACCTGCCAGCGATAGAAGTCGGGCGTCTCTCGGTCGTAATCATTGAGCACCTGCGACAGCACTTTCGCATCGTGTGTGTTGCAGAAAGCACCGGGCGAAGTTCTAATCCAGTTGATAGCATTACGCTCCACGGTGAGGTCTGGGTATTTATGGGGCGTTGACGTGTCGGCTCGGGCTTTGAGATAAGGTTTCGGCGTGTCTTCCCAACAATATTGAAACTCCTCCATCACCCCACCGCAGCACTTGGAAAAGCGGGCGTCACATATCTCACCGTGCCATATCAGCACCTGTCCTTTCGTCTGGTTTACCGCCTCTGCCACATGCAGACCGGTCGCTTTCGTGATGCCTTGATATCGTTGACAATGGTCATCAGCACAGACGTCAAACAGCGTATGGTCTTCACGGTCGTACCATCTGATACGCATATCCTCGCGTTCAATGCAAGGAGGAGTAAGGGATTGATTATTATGAAAAGTCTGCTGGCGCTTGCGCATCTGCGCCAGAAGCCATGAACGGGAAATAACAGCATGCGCCTTCAGCAGCTGAAGACTGGAGGCGGCACTCATTTCACTGGATATAACACTCACAAGATAATCCTCCACCGACAGTTCGTTGATAGCCCATATCTTGCCATCCTCCGCCAGCAGATGCAGCTTGCCGAGGAAAGTCTGCGTCTCTTGCCGCTCCCAATGGAAGTTGACACCAATGGTCACATTCTTCAAAGAGAAAGAGGAATTACGCGCATCCGGCAAGAAAAACAATTCATGATAGTGCGCTCCATTCCACAATATCGCACCGTCCGAGAGAGTTACTTCCTGCTCACCGGACACATCCTGACCGCCGGCGGTGTAGCCTGCATGCAGCGCAAACGTTATCCAGCGACCACTCACAATGCCAACCGCAACCTCCGGCTCATGCGTTGCCGAGGCGGCGTGCTGCACATCGCCTGCCATCGGTGTATCTTGCTTATCTATCATGCTATAGGATTTCTCCGCAAAGTTATCATACCACCACCTCATAACCATAGGTGTATGAGGTGCAAAGTTAGCGATTTTACAGTACAAAACGTATGCTTTAGTTAAAAATTTTGTACCTTTGCACCTATGAATAAGAAGATTCTTCTTGGCATGACGCTTGCCGAACTGAGGAACATGGCCAAATCTTTGGGCATGCCGGTATTTGCGGGTGGGCAGATTGCAAAGTGGATTTACGTGCAACATGTGCGCTCGATTGATGAGATGACCAATATCTCTAAGGCTAATCGTGCCCGTTTGGCAGAAGAATATGAGATAGGATGCGCCGCCCCCATCGATGCCCAGCACTCGAAAGATGGCACGGTAAAATATCTCTTCCCCGTGCGCACCGACCGTTCGGAGCAGCCAAGCGGCGACAACGCACACGCTCAAACAGATGTAAAGTTTGTGGAAGCGGTATATATCCCCGACAATGACCGCGCCACACTTTGTGTGTCGTGTGAGGTCGGATGCAAGATGAACTGCCTATTTTGCCAGACAGGAAAGCAGGGTTTTGAGGGCTACCTCACGGCTGCCGACATCCTGAATCAGATATACAGCCTGCCCGAAAGGGAGAAACTGACCAACATCGTGTTCATGGGACAGGGCGAACCGATGGACAATCTCGACAATGTGCTCCGTGCCACGGAATTGCTTACGGCCGACTATGCCTACGCATGGAGCCCCAAGCGCATCACGGTGAGCAGTGTGGGCATCCGTGGCAAGCTGAAAAGATTTCTTGATGAGAGCGACTGCCATGTGGCTATCAGCCTCCATTCTCCGCTCCATGACCAACGGGCGGAGCTCATGCCCTCCGAGACCACGATGCCGATCGAAGACATTGTAGAGCTGCTGCGCAACTACGACTTTGCCCACCAGCGCCGTCTCTCGTTCGAATATATTGTGTTTGGAGAAGTAAACGACTCGATGGCTCATGCTCAGAAAATCGTGAAACTATTGTGTGGTCTCGATTGCCGCATCAATCTGATACGCTTTCATCCCATCCCCGACGTGCCCCTGCAGGGTGCAGACGACAGAAAGATGGAGGCATTTCGCGATTATCTGACGGCACACGGCATCTTCACGACGATTCGTGCCAGCCGCGGACAGGACATTTACGCGGCATGCGGACTGCTCAGTACATCGAAAAAGATAGAGGAAGCACGCAAACATTAAGGCCATGATGTATCGCTATCGCCAACTCTCCCTTGCAGCTCTGCTGTCAGTGGGCATCATGTTCACTGTCATTGGCTGCACCGACAATACAAGGTTGCTGCCCCAAGCGGGTGGGCGGCCATACGAGGTTCTGGTGGTGGGCGACCGCGACAGCATCGTGTACAAGGTCTTGAGCATTCCCGCTGAAGGTCTTCCGCAGCATGAACCGATGTTTGACGTCTCGGCCATTGACCGTTCGCAATTTAATGCAGCGATGAGAATCGCACGAAGCATCATCATGGTCAGCATTGACCCGAGCCTATATACCTCCACTCGCATACGCTATGAGAAAGATGTCTATGCCCAATCGCAGATAATCATTCATATCTATGCACCATCAACAACAGCACTCAAACAGTGTGTGGCACGGCAGGCCGATAACCTGCGCACGCTGCTCGGGCGGCATGAAATCAATGCGGAAATCGGCAAACTGAAACAAGAACGCAATGCAAAAGCAGAACGGCAGGTAAAGCAAATGTTCGGCGTAGAGATGTGGATCCCGATGGATATGGTGTCGAGCAAGCAAGGTAAGAATTTCCTATGGCTCAGCAACAATTCACCGACGGCAATGCAAAACATTGTGATTTACAAGGCTGACAAGGCTGAAAGCACAGTAAGGTATGTGGCACAGCGTGACAGTGTAATGGCTAAGAATATCAAAGGCGAAACAGATGAAATGTATATGACCACCGTTGCGCAAACGGTGACAAGCCATATAACAAAAGAAAGAAACACACCGATCATTATACATCGCGGATTATGGGAAATGCGAGGCGACGACATGGGCGGGGCTTTCGTGAGCCACACCATCGGTGACATCACGGTTGAAGCGTTCGTTTTTACACCCGGCATGAAAAAAAGAAATCAAATCAGGCACTTAGAGGCCGCTCTATATACACTAAAAATTTAAGAAATGGACAATCAAAAAATACGCGTGGCAATCACCCACGGAGATACAAACGGAATTGGATATGAACTCATCTTCAAGACTTTTGCCGAGCCGGAGATGCTGGAGTTATGCACACCAATAATATACGGTTCTCCCAAAATAGCCTCTTACCATCGTAAGGCACTGAACATCGAAGGGAATTTCAGCATTATCAACAGTGCCGCCGATGCACGGGAGGGTCGTGTAAATATGTTGCCTGTGTTCGACGAGGAGGTAAAAGTCGAGCTTGGTGTGACTTCACCCGAAGCCGTCCAAGCAGAGATGCTGGCTCTTGACAAAGCGCTTACGGATTATAAAGAAGGCTTGTTCGACGTCCTTGTGACTGGTCCCTTAGACAAGAAGAACCTTAACGTAAACGGTCTTCACATCAAGAGCTGTGCTAAGTTCATCGAAGACAGCATCGGTGACGGGCAGACCGGTCTCGATATTCTGGTCAACCAAGACCTCCGTGTGGCTTTGATGACTGACGATATCGCCTTGAAGGATGTTGCCAAAGCCATCACCACGGAAGCCATTATCCGCAAGGCTGCCATCTTGTTTGCAACTCTGCGCCGTGACATGCGCATCTCTAACCCGCGCATTGCCGTCCTCGCCCTTAATCCCAACGACTGCGACGAACACCCCGGAGAGGAAGAAACCAATGCCATCATCCCAGCCGTCCAGCAGCTGGCCGATGCCGGCGTTAATGCTTTCGGTCCTTATCAAGCCGACGAATTCTTTGGCAGCGGCGAATATACTGCCTTTGACGGCATCATCGCCATGTATCACGATCAGGGTGTTGCGCCATTCAAGGCATTGGAACCCGAGAATAACGTACACTATTTAGGTGGCCTTCCCCTCATCTGCACCTGCGCCGACATGGGGGCATGCCATCACATTGCCGGGCAGGGCATAGCCGATGAGACAGGTTTCCGCCATGCTATTTATCTGGGTATCGACACCTTTCGTAATCGCAAAAACTACGATGCCCCTCTTGCCAATCCGCTACCCAAGCTCTATCATGAACGCAGAGACGAGAGCGAGAAAGTGAGATTCTCTATTCCCAAAAAGCATGAAAATACGGTTAAGGAGCATTAGAAATAAGGCGGTGCCATCCTAACAAATACAGAACAAAATGAAAAAGCGGTATCAAAACGGGTTCTTCATCTTCGGTTTGGTGGTGTTGCTCATCATGATCACCCAACTCGACTTTACCCAAGTGTGGCAAGGAGTGAAGCATGCCGGCTATTGGTTCTTTGCCGTTGTGGCACTGTGGGCTGTTCTCTATATCTTCAACACTTCAGCATGGTATCTCATCATCAAGGGTGTTTGCAATCAACCTTCGCCCGGAACAGCCACCCCGCAGCGCATTTCGTTTGCATGGCTTTATAAAATCACCGTCTCTGGTTTTGCCCTTAACTACGCCACACCGGGTGGACTGATGGGCGGCGAGCCTTACCGCGTAATGGAACTGGCGCCCAAGATTGGTACCGAGCGGGCTTCTTCCTCAGTGATACTCTATGCCATGACCCATATTTTCAGCCATTTCTGGTTCTGGTTAGTGTCCGTAATTGCCTTTTTAATCATTCATCCGCTCAATTTTTTCAATCTCATTCTAATGGGGTCTGTGCTTGCTTTCTGCCTGCTCGGCATTTGGTTTTTTGTCACAGGCTACCGCAAAGGATTGGCTAACCGTGTGATGAATCTACTCCGTCACATTCCTTTTATCAAGAAATGGGCACGCCCTTTTGTAGAGAAGCATCGCGAACAGCTTGATACTATCGACCAGCAGATAGCTGCCCTCCACCGGCAGAATCCCCACGACTTTGTTGGTGCCGTACTCATGGAATTCCTCTGTCGTATCTGTTCTGCACTGGAAGTCTATTTCATCCTTTTGGTTCTGATGCCCAATGTCAATTACATCTATTGCATCCTCATCTTGGCATTCACCTCTCTTTTTGCCAATCTCCTATTTTTCATCCCTCTGCAGTTAGGCGGGCGCGAAGGCGGTTTTCTGATGTCGACCACAAGCCTCGGTATCAGCGCCAGCGCAGGTATCTTTGTTGCCCTCATCGTCAGGGTGCGAGAGCTGGTATGGACAGGTGTCGGCCTACTCCTCATTAAGTTAGGCAAGAAGTCGCAACCCAAGCAGGAACCTTAACAGCCTTATCACGACTCTTGCCATTTCTCATTCCGATTCCATCATTCATTGATGGCTCCGCAGTGAGGGCAGCGTCCTTTGCTGTATAGCTTTTCTCCACAGTTCCCACAAAGAAACTGGGCGTGACTGCAACGATAGTATTGCCGGAAAGCAAAGAATAAGTATGCCACCAACAAGAGATAGCCTATATAATATAAGGTGGTAACGCTGAAAATGATATAGTCTATGGCACACACGGCAGCCAATCCGCCCAAATAAAGCATGGCTTCGCCAAAAGGAAGTTGATGGCGCACCACATCGACAGTAGCCAAACCAATGATAAGCATCGCCCAAACAGAGGCTAAAAAGATGCCCAAAGCAAAAGGAACAGAGAAAGGATTGAGCGTAGGATGAAAGTAGAAATGCTGCCACATCTGCGGCGCGAATACCTGAATACTGGCATAGAACGTGGCCGAAGAGGCTACGACAAGACACAGCAAGGTGGGATAGAAAGAGTTGATATCGTTAAAATGCACGATGCGCGCATTGCGCCTAAAGATACTTCGCAAGAGATAACCTGCACCAAAGACGACAATTATGGCAAGAAAGATGATAACATGACCATCTGAAAACTCAGAAATGAACTGCGATATAGGATCGTCGGGCATCACGCGTGACAGAAGTTCCGATTCACGTGACCATCCGAAGGCGGAGCTGTCGTTGGCCAACTGTACCCACACGGAGTCGATCGTGTCGGCAGGTATGATACGAATGTCGGCCACAACGAGATGCACTCCTTTGCCCACCCGGAACGAATCGGTCGCCATTCCGTCAAGGAATTCTTCAGGAGACTGCCGCAGCAGTACCAAGCTGTCTTTCTTTACAACAAAGTTGTAGTTATTGGCGTAATGATGAACTGAGAAAAAAGAAAGGGAGTCAATCTGTCGTTCGCTGTATTCCAATACGGCATGGTGGTTCTTCTGTGACCTGCCCCGTTGCCCATAACACGAACCAAGCAGCATGGAGACCATCATCGCCATGACTAAAACAAAAGATATGCGCAAACCGGAATTATTCATCAGCCATCAAAATTAAAGATTAAACACAAACTATTAACCCTATGCCACTGTCATACTCTCCTCAATCCTCACTATAGATATCCATCTGGCACTCGTCGCAATTGAACTCCAAGCGAAAGCGACGGCCATCACCCAAGCGCAGGGCAAGCGGCTCGCGCCAAGTGGGCTTCTGCCCCCCGTGACGCACGCAATATCCCAACGTATAACGGATGCAATGTCTGCACTGCATCACGATATGCTCCTGCTTGCACTGCGTCTGCTCGCGCTGCACCTTCATCGCATCCGGAGTCCATCGGAGCGAGGACGACTGCTTGCCATCTAACACCTCGAACGCCTGACCGACCTGCACCATACCATGCGCCTCATAAAACGCACGAGCCTTGTGATTGGAGATGTTATAGAGATAAGAGAAACGTTTGTAGGCTGGGTGCCAAACTTTCACCTCAGCCTTGCCCGTCTCCTCCATCGCAATCGTGGTCTCCTCCGACTGTGCCGCCACCTCACTTACCAACTTCCGGGTAAAAGCCTCGATGGCCTGACGACGGAGGTCGGACAGCAGACTTGACGGGATGAAGCAGGAGTCGATCCCATCCTCCAGTTCTATCTCATCACACATATAGTTTGTCGTGCCGAGTTTGGCGAGTTGCTTCCTGATGTTATCGGCCTGCGGCTTCTTGGCCTCCTGATGCTCAAAAGCGATAGCTGTAGATGACTCGATAACGGGCGACAAGCGGTTGACCTGAAAACGAATGGTGAGCCGAAAACCGTCTGCCGTCTGCCCCAGATACATACTGACAGGAAGCCTGCGCTCTGCCGTGTCGCCCGCCAGAATCTTCTCGAACGCCTCATCGTTATTGCGATACAACTCCACACCCGGCCTGATATTGACAGGCATCTTGAAAGGAAACAGCCGATTGCCTTCGGCACGATTCACACGGAATCCCTCCAACTCACACTTGTCGTTGATGAAGCACAAACCGTCGCCATTGGCAAAAGATGCGGTGCCCGACACATTGAATGAGTCGCGCCTGACCTCTTTCACTTTACCCACATACTCACCCAAAGCCTTGGGGGTGTCAAACGAGGCGATGTCAGGCTGGCGACCTTTGAGAAAATATGAGGTAAATCCGCGGTTGAAGGTCTTCTTCAAACTGGGTTCAAAATGATATTCCACCTTGCCAAACGAGGTTCTGCAATAATCATCCGGTCGCCTGCGCACAATCTCGTCCAAGCGTTGGCTATAAGCCGACACCACATTCTTCACATATCCGATATCTTTCAGTCGTCCTTCAATCTTGAATGATGTAGCTCCGGCATCAGCCAGCTCCTCCATGTGGTGGAGCTGACTCATATCTTTGAGCGACAGCAGGTGGCGCTCATGCTCTATCATCTGCCCACCGGCATCTATCAGGTCAAACTTCATCCGACAAAACTGCGCACACTCGCCTCTGTTGGCCGAACGGCCGAAGCAATGCTGCGAGGCATAGCAAATGCCCGAATAGCTCACGCACAGGGCACCATGCACAAAGACTTCCAGCTCAATGTCGGGCACAGCACGATGAATCTCGGCTATCTCCGCCAGCGACATCTCACGTGCCAGCACGGCACGCGAGAACCCCAGATTGCGCAGCCACTGCACCTTCTCGGCCGAGCGCGTATCGCATTGTGTCGAGGCATGAAGCATCGGGGCATGCCCCACCTCATTCAGCGCGATGCGGCGCATCTCCAAGGTTCCCATATCCTGTACCAGCAATGCATCCACACCGATCTTTGCCAAATTGGTAATCAGTTCCTGTGTGGCGTCCAGTTCCTCCTCATAGATAATGGTATTCACCGTCACATAGATGCGCGCGCCATACTGATGCGCATAATCGCAGAGAGCCTTGATATCCTCCAGAGGGTTGCCGGCGGCAGCACGCGCACCAAAACGGTCGGCACCGATATACACGGCATCGGCTCCATGCCTGATGGCAGCCAATCCACAAGCCAAATTCTTGGCCGGCGCAAGAAGTTCCAGTTGACGCATTATGAATAATAAAAAGTGTTCGCTTCCGCCCTCTGTGACACCTATCGAATGTCGTCGATGTTATAGGGGGTCTCCTGATAAATATAATAATCCACCCAATTGCTATAAAACAGGTTTGCCGCGCTACGCCATGTCACCAGCGGCGTGTTGTCAGGATTGTCGTCGGTATAATAATGCATGGGCAACTCCACGTCGCTACGCTTCCCGAGGTCGCGGCGATACTCTTTGTCGAGTGTATCGGGCGCATATTCCAAGTGACCGAGGATGTAAAACTCACGACCACCCCGTGACGAAACGATACTCACGCCGGCCTCGGGCGATTCGGCAATGATGTGCAAGCCGAGCACCTTCTCAAGGTCTTCGCGCAACACCTCCGTGTGCCGACTATGGGGCATGTTGAATACGTCGTCGAAGCCGCGGAAGATGGGCATCTGCGTGTCGATGGGATAGGTTTTGAAAATGCCGAACATCTTTTTGGCAAGCAGATGCTTCGGCACGCCATAGAAGTGATAGAGCGCTGCCATAGCGCCCCAACACAGAAAGAGCGTAGATTGCACATGAGTGCGCGACCAGTCGAGAATCTCGGTTATCTCAGCCCAATAATCCACGTCTTCGAAAGGTATGTCTTCGATTGGGGCACCCGTTACGATCATGCCGTCAAACTTCTGTTTCATGAGCTCATGACTATCCTTATAGAACGACATCATGTGTTCCACCGGGGTGTTCTTCGGTGTATGGCTCTTCAGTTTCATGAAGTATATCTCTAACTGCAGAGGAGTGTTGGACAGCAACCGCACAAGGTCAGTCTCGGTTGTCACTTTCAGGGGCATGAGGTTCAGCACGGCGATGCGCAGCGGACGAATCTCCTGACTGTGAGCACGCGTCTCATCCATCACAAAGATGTTCTCTTTCTTGAGAAGTTCTATGGCGGGTAACCGGTCGGGTAATCTTAACGGCATTTACAATTTCCTCTCTTTAAAAAATTAACTGCAAAGTTACGAATAAATCACAGAACTGCAAAAGAAAAGGAACTTCGTTTCTTTAGGAGAAGTTAAAGAAGTTGAGACAATACTCTGCTAAACCGTTGTTTTATCCTCTTATACCCGTCTTCCTTAATGAAGGCAAAACATGTTCTTATGTCTGTCTGGGGAGAGAGGAGAGAGAGAGAACACTCCGGCAGTTGTATAGCCTAAACATCCAAAAGGCATTTCTCTCTCCCCTCTCCTCCCAAAACTGTTAAGAATTCATTACAGTTTTTTCGTTCAGATTTTCGTTCATTCTAGAGCAAAAAATCGGGGTGGCTGGGCAAGATTCTGGTCACGGACGGTCGAAAATTTCGGGATAGGGTTGCGATAGCATAGCTTTCGCATCGCGATAACGGCCTAATCGCAGTGCGATCTCAATGTTCTCGCATCGCGATAAGGGTGCTTTCGCGATGCGAAAAGGGTGCTATCGCAAGACGAGAAGATGCATATCTATGACATATTTTTACTTTTCGCGTATAACTCACTGATGCTCCGAGGCTTACGTAAACCCCTCTGATTTTCGCGTATTTCGGGCAAAAGATTTTCAATTTTGCTACACGCAAATCTACAGAGGGTCTTTGTCAAGATAATTCACAACCTCTGCAAATCTTCCTGAAAGAGAGGATGTATAGCTGCCATAACCTTTTCTATCCTTTCATATTTTCACCTTTGCATATTCCTAAAGGAGAGACTTGGGAAGCTCAAATTCAAATTTCTCAACACTAAAACAAGAGTTTTACAAAAGAAACAACTAATTTTGCACGTGCCGGTTGACTTTACATCATCAATTCGGAGTTATCGCTTTCCCTGTTCATTTGTACTATGGACTTTGATTTTGAAGAACTATATATAGTGTGGTACGCGAGGTTGAAACACTTTGCGTGTGCCTACGTCATGTCCGAAAGCGACGCCGAAGACATCGTTCAGGATGTCTTCATGCGGATATACGAACACAAAAAAGACATTGCAGGACACGGGAAGGCTGTGAGTTATCTGTTTTCTTCGATCAAACATGCCTGTCTGAATCATTTGAGAGACAAGCTGGCCGCCGATACTGCCGTGAGTGCTCTGCGTGACCGATACCACCTTGAGATGCAACTTAGGTATGATTCGCTGGAGCATGCGGGGGTTGGGTATCAAAGAGACGAAGACATCGAAGAAGCACTGAACCGTGCGCTGGAGACACTTCCGGAGAAATGCAGGCAAATCTTTGTGATGAACAAACTGCAAGGTATCAAACAATCGGAAATAGCCGAAAGGCTGAATATCACCGTCAACACGGTAGAATCGCAAATGGGGATAGCCTACCGCAAGTTGCGCAGGGAGCTCAAAGACTATATTCCGCTTCTCTTTCTTTTGTTTTGTGCTTGATGAGAGGCGCGCGGTGGGCAGCCGTTTTTTTAAGAGAAAGGCCGGTTGGAAGGCAAAAAACGGTGCACTGAAAGTAGGATTGTATGGGAAAAAATGTAGGGAAGCAACATTTTTTCATTTTTCTTTAGCGGATTTTCACCACTTTTGTGTATTCATTAACAAAACAAGAAAAGTTTACGAAATAAAACCGTGGGGCTTTGCAGGTGAAAGACCAGAGCAATGCTGCCCATCGATAAAGAAATAAAAAAGCAATATGGACACCCGCATCATAAAGTATTATCAAGGCGACCTCAGCGAGAAAGAGGCAGAACAGCTGCTACGCGAGGCGTACGAGAATCCGCAACTGAAAGAAGACTTGATGAGCGTGCAGAATATTTCGGCATTGGCGCAACTTCATCCCTCATTTACGGATCGTGCCGCAGGAAAGGCTCATCTGCACGCCATGAAAGCATCACGGCGCAACCGACGCTTACGCATGGCGACCGTATCGGTGATGAAGTATGCTGCCACACTGCTCATCGGCGTTGTGCTTGCATCCGTCTTGACACATCTTGGAGCAGATAAGCAGCAAGTAGCTGCAATGCAGGAACTCACCGTTCCGCAAGGGCAACGCGCCCACATCACGTTGCCCGACGGCAGCAGCGTGTGGGTGAATGCAGGCTCCGTGCTGCGCTATCCTTCTGCTTTCGATACGGAGAGAAGAGTGGAACTTAGTGGCGAGGCGCTGTTCAACGTAGCGAAAGACAAGGAACGACCTTTCATAGTGACTGCTAAGAATACGTGTATCAGGGCGTTGGGAACGAAGTTCAACGTATTCGGCTATCGCGAAGAGCCGCTCAGCGTATCCTTGATGGAGGGAGCCGTGAAGGTTTACGAAGCGGAGAATGAAAGCAAGGGCGTGGTTTTGCAACCCAACGAACAACTCACCGTGACCGCCAACCGCTTCTTGGTGAACGAAATGGACAAGGATGCCACGGCATGGCAGCACGGGCTGTTCGTATTCAAGTCAGCAAGTATGGATGATATTCTCCGAAGACTCCAACTCTACTATGGCGTGAAGATTGTGGTCAAGTCGGCCTCCATATTAGATTTCAACTATTCCGGAAAGTTTCGCCAACAAGATGGAGTGATGGACATCTTGCGTCTTGTGAGCAAGGTGCACCCTTTCAAGACGGTATGGAACGAAGAAAAAAACGAAATAACATTATATAATTAAATCTCTCGGAAGCCTATGAATCAATCTGTCACATAACCATTTTCGCGAACCTTCACAGCAAGGACATGTCCCCTGTGTGGGTCGTATCACATAAAACTAAACTCTTATTATAAAATCTATCGCATGAAATCTTATCTATTTATTCCCGGGCATATCAGTTGCCTGCGAGACAAAGCGGCTCTGCGCCCTGCGCTGTTCGCCATTGTCTTGTTTCTTTTCTTGGGCATACAGCATGCCCAAGCACAGAGCCGGACAGTGAAACTGTCGTCCAAAACATTGTCTATATCTAAGCTGTTCTCAGAGATTGAGCACCAGACGGGGTATCTCTTTGTGTACAGCGACGTAGACCTAAACGTGAAATCCACCGTCACTTTCGACAAGGAAACCGCTACGATGGATTACTTCCTCACACAGTTTGTGAAAGGAAGGGGCATCAAGTACGAGATTACGCCTAACAAATACGTGGTCTTCTCCAAGCAAGCAGAGACGTCGGCTCCTAAATCTGCCGTGAAAGGACGCGTTACCGACTCTGCCGGCGAACCGCTCATCGGGGCTACCGTAACACAGAAAGGTACGCAGAACAAGACCATTACCGATATGGATGGCAACTTCTCCATAGAGGTGCCGACAGGAGCCATGCTCGTCATTTCCTATATAGGTGCAAAGGAACGGGAAGTAAAGGCAGCTCGTAACATGGATATCACGCTTGCCGATGATGCCGAGGCTCTGGATGAAGTTGTCGTTGTGGGATATGGAATCATGAAGAAAAAAAATCTCACGGGGGCTGTAAGTGCCATCAATAGCGACGTGATAAAGGAGAGCCACTCGACGAATCTCTCCAATGCGCTACAGGGCGCCGCCGCCGGTCTTACCGTGACGCGCGAGAACGGAGCACCCGAAAGCAGCTCCACGTTGCAGATTCGCGGTGTGACAACCATCAGTGACACGAGCCCGCTTATCATCATCGACGGCGTTCCGGGCGACATCAGCATGGTAAATCCTGATGATGTGGAGAATATCTCTGTATTGAAAGACGCGGCATCGGCAGCCATCTATGGTTCACGCGCGGCTGCGGGAGTTGTTCTTATCACGACGAAACGCGCCAAATCGGATGAGTTATCTATCTCGTACAACTTCGAGTATGGCTACGAAAAGCCCACTACCACCCCCGACTACGTTGACTGGAAACGCTTCATGGAGATGACCAACGAACTAAGATACAACGACAATCCGAGCGGTGGACAATATCAGACGTATTCGAAAGACTTGATAGAAAACTACCTGTCTTACAACGCTGCTAACCCCGACCAGTATCCCATAACAGATTGGAAAAAGTATCTTTACAAGAGTCACACATCTCGCCAGACCCATGCCGTAAACCTGATGGGAGGCGGAAAGCACATACGTTCGAAGGCATCATTCAGGTATGACAACAACGACGGAATGTATGTGAACCGCCACTACGAGCGATTCATGACCCGTCTCAATAACGACTTTGAGTTCAACAAATACATAGAGGCTCATTTGGATGCCAACTTCAGTTTCTCTAAGTCTAAGACACCGCACAATAATCCATACGCCGACGGCAACCGCAACATAGCTCCTATCTATGCTGTATATTGGAAAGACGGACGCTACGGCGACGTGAAAGACGGCGAGAATATTGTGGCTAAGATCACGGAAGGCGGTTCCATACGCACCAATACCTATAATATAAGCGGAAAGGGGGAAATCAATATCAAGCCGATAGAAGGGCTTAAGATATCGCTGGTAGCGTCGCCCAACTTCACTTTCACAAAAATCAAGGACTTTACCAAGCAGATACCTTATACTAATGCAGGTGACCCGAACACAGTGGTAGGCTATATGGGAGGTTATTACACCACTCAATTGAAGGAAACTCGTGATGACACATATAACATAACGACCCAGTTGCTCGTCAATTACAATAAGTCTTTCGGTGCGCACGACGTAGCCGTAATGGCCGGGTATGAGTATTACTACATGAGAACGGAGGACATGTGGGGCTCGGGTAACAACTATGAGCTAACCGAATATCCTTACCTCGACTTGAGTCCGAACGGTTATCGCGACACGGGCGGCAATGCGACAGAGTATTCCTATCGCTCTTATTTCGGACGTGTGAACTACAGCTATGCCAACAAATACCTTGCGGAGGTGAATCTGCGACGCGACGGTTCATCGCGTTTCAATAAGAATTCGCGCTGGGCTACCTTCCCGTCAGCCTCCTTAGGATGGGTGGCTTCCGAAGAAAACTTCATGAAAAACGTGTCTTGGCTTAATCATCTCAAGTTGAGAGGTTCGTACGGCAAACTGGGCAACGAGCGTATCGGCAGTTATTATCCTTATCAGGCATCCATCAGCTTCGGCTCAGCTCTGTTGATGAATAACGGCACTCCTGCATCCGTGACAACGGCAGCACAAACAAAATATGCCGTACGTGACATTTCATGGGAGACGACAGAGACATGGGATATAGGTGTTGACGCAAGATTCTTAAACAGCCGCTTGGGCTTTACCTTCGATGTTTACCGCAAGAATACGAAAGGTATGCTGCTGGCATTGCAGATTCCGATCTTCATGGGATACGAGAATCCTGATGTTAATGCAGGGAAAATGCACACGAACGGTTTCGATATGGAGTTGAGTTGGAGAGACCGTATCGGTGGAGTTAACTATAACGTGGCATTCAATTTGACAGATTATAAATCGGTAATGGGCGATTTGAAAGGCACCGAATTTATTGACAACCAGATAAATCGGGAAGGAAGCGAATATAACCAGTGGTACGGATACATCTGCGAGGGCATCTATCAGACACAGGAAGATGTGGACAATTCCGCGAAACTGAACAATAACATCAAAGTGGGCGACCTGAAGTATCGCGATATTTCGGGGCCTGATGGCGTACCCGACGGTATTATCTCGGCAGAATACGACCGCGTGTTACTGAAAGGCTCGTTGCCCCGCTTCCTTTATGGCATGAATCTCGGTGCCTCCTATAAGGGTTTCGACTTCTCTATGGCATTTCAAGGTGTGGGTAGAAGATGGGTGAGAAAGACCACCTCCATGGTGGAAGGCTTACAAGACAACTGGCTTAACTTCCCTGCAATCATTGACGGCAAGTATTGGAGTTCGTACAATACGGACGAGCAGAATGCCGCAGCCATTTATCCGCGACTGACCCGCTCGAATCGTGACGCCAATTACGCAATGTCCGACTTCTGGTTGTTCAATGGCTGGTATCTGCGTTGCAAAAGCATCACCTTGGGTTACACGATTCCTACATTTATTACCAGCAAATGCTTCGTCAAGTCTCTTCGCCTCTACATTGCTGCCAACGATCTCTTCTGCTTTGACAGTTATCCGAAGGGTTGGGACCCGGAAGTAAGTGATGCCGGCTATCCCATAATGAGGTCATTGATGTTTGGACTGAATGTTAACTTCTAATTGAATTGCGTCATGAAAATGAAAATTATAAATACGATATGTATGATAGGAGCTTGCGCTTTTTTGGCTTCCTGTCATGATTTGAATCTGAACCCGTTATCGAACGGCTCGACCGAGAACTGGTATTCTACGGCAACAGAGTTGCAAATGGCGGTAAACACGATGTATTCTTCAACCTATTGGAGACCCGAAGGCGATAATCAGACCGACTGGAGCGACGATGCTGTTTACCGCGAGAGCCTCACTGAATTTGAAAACGCCACCATCAACAGTGAGAACTGGATTGTGACGCTGTATTGGAGAACGAATTTCCAAATGGTGTCTTATGCCAACAGCGTATTGAACAAGTACCAGCGCGCGCTTAACAACGGTGCCAACAGGTCGGAAGTGATGCGGTATGTAGGAGAGGCATGCTTCTTTCGAGGCGTGGCTTACGGCAGACTGCTGACTCGTTTTGGTGATGTTCCTTACATCACGGATGAAATCGACATCGACGAAGGACTAAAGATAGGACGCACGGCGAAGATCGAGGTGCTCAAACATGTATATGCCGACCTCGATTCCGCCGCCTTATTGCTGCCTACGGCGTATTCGGGCAATCAGCGTGTAACCAAGGGTGCAGCTCTTGCATTCAAAGCCCGCATCGCCCTTTACTTGGGAGATTACGAGACGGCTGCTACCGCCGCCAAAGCCGTCATGGACTTGGGCGTGTATGGTCTGGAGCCGAGCTATAGGCAATTGTTCTTGCAAAGTACGACAACCTCCAAAGAGTTTATCTTCATACTGCCCCGCTCCATCTCCATGAATATAGATGTAATCAGTGCGACAACGGTTAAAAACAAGATGGTGCGCAATGCCGGAGGATGGGCGGCAACCGATCCTTCATGGGATCTTTTGGCTGCCTATACCTGCACAGACGGCTTACCCATAGACCAATCTCCTCTCTTCGATTCTCACGATCCGTTCAAGAACCGAGACCCAAGATGTGCCATGACACTCGTTCCATTCGGCGAATCTTTCTTGGGCTATGTTTACAGCCCGTCTCCGGCTGACACTGAAGTGCTGAATACGAATACAGGTCAGATGGTGTACAACAACGATACTCGCATCAACAAGCAATATGCTTCGTTCAACGGACTTGTCTGGAAGAAGAGCATCGACGAGTCGTGGATGGAAAATGGATATACGGCAGAGAATCCGCTGATCGTTATGCGCTATGCCGACGTGTTGTTGATGTATGCCGAGGCCAAGATAGAACAGAACGATATAGACCAATCGGTGATTGACGCAATGAATACGGTGAGAGCGCGGGCGTATGGCGTTGACGTATCTTCGACAACCGAATATCCGGCCTTTACGATATTGTCTCAAGATTCGATGCGCTACCAGCTGCGTGTGGAACGCCGAATGGAATTGGCCGGAGAGAATCTCCGTTTTGCCGATTTAATCAGATGGCGACTCTCGGAAGTTGTGATGAAGAAAAAACAATATGGCATGCTCTATCCTGCAACCGACTGTCTTGAGAAGGTTGTCAATACGGGTAATTGGTTTTGGCCGATAACACCCGACATTGACGAAAACGGGTGCCCTGATTTCACGAAGATGGAAGCGACGGGCTTGATTCAAGTTCTTTCGCAACGGCAATGGGACGATCGGCAGTATCTGTGGCCTATTCCCGCAAAGGAAATCCAAATCAATAAGAACATAACACAGAACGCAGGATATTGACAAACATGGAAAATCGGGAGCCTACACCGCGCAAGCGGAGGTAGCTCCCGGTATTTTAGAATATTGGTATCTGCAACAAAAGAGATGGCAGCCCTACACCTCTTTACACATCGTTCCTACAAGCGTTTCTTCCGTAAAGGGGCTTGGGCAAGCGGCGTATAGGCCAAGTGAAATGCCGACATCGTTCCAACGCCGACACATCTCGTACGAGATGCACACGTACGTCGCTCGGTGTACGCACGTACAGCGTTCGGTGTACGCACATACGTCGTTCGGTGTATGCATGCACACCGTACGAAATACATCGCGAAAAGGACGGGAAGCTACCACGAAAAGGACGGGGAGCTACTACGAAAAGTACTGGAAGATCACAAAAGAAATGACATAACCGAATGAAAAGAATCCTCTTTATATGGCTCTTCATTACGTCCGCAGCATGCCACGGCAGGGCGGCGGATATATGGGTAGAGGCCGAAAGTTTCGACACAAGGGGCGGATGGCTTGTCGACCAACAGTTTATGGACGTTATGGGGTCGCCTTATCTCATTGCGCATGGCATCGGAACTCCCGTTGCCGATGCCTCGACGACTGTAACAGTACCTGCTGACGGCAATTATAAAGTCTACGTCCGGACATACAACTGGACTTCTCCGTGGGACAAAAGGAGAGGTCCGGGGAAGTTCCGCCTGTCTGTCAACGGCAAGAAGACGACTTCCGTGTTGGGCGATACCGGCACGGAATGGATGTGGCAGTTGGCAGGCAAGGTCTCCCTTAAAAGGGGGAAGGCAGTCCTTAAGCTGCACGATCTCACGGGGTTTGATGGCCGTTGTGATGCCGTTTACCTCACGACAGACAACCAAATGCCCCCAAATGATGCCGAGGCGCTAAAGACTTTCAGGAAAAGCCGGCTTTGTCTCCCCGACCAAGCACCGTCGGCGGGTACGTTCGACATTGTTGTCGTGGGCGGTGGGATTGCCGGTATCAGTGCTGCCGTAACGGCAGCAAGGTTAGGCTTGAAGGTGGCATTGATACAAGACCGCCCCGTTTTGGGAGGCAACAACAGTTCGGAGATACGAGTTCATCTGGGTGGAAGGATAGACGTAGGCAAGTATCCCCACCTTGGTGGATTGCAAAAGGAGTTCGGACCCACGGAGGAGGGCAACGCGATGCCCGCCTTCAACTATGCCGACGACATGAAAACGGACATCGTGAAAAGAGAGCCCAACATCAGTTTATTCCTGAATCATCACGTCAACGAGGTGATCAAAGCAGGCGACAAAATACTTGCGGTGGTTGCTCAAAACACGCTGACAAGCCAAAACTTGCGTTTTGATGCTCCGTTGTTTGCCGATTGCACCGGTGACGGCACCGTCGGCCATCTGGCAGGAGCCGATTTCCGAATGGGGAGAGAGGCACGCGAGGAGTTCGACGAAACCCTTGCGCCCGATGTGGCAGACAATATGAAGATGGGCGCATCGGTGCAATGGTACTCGACAGACAACGGTAAGCCTTGCAAGTTTCCGTCATTCGACTATGGTATTCGCTTCAATGACGACAATGCAGAGAAAGTATATAAAGGCGAATGGACGTGGGAAACAGGAATGTACAAAGACCCCATCAACGAAATGGAGCAGATACGCGACTTCGGTATGTTGGTGGTATATGCCAATTGGAGCTTCCTGAAAAACCATTCGGCAGAGAAGAGCGATTTCCGCAACCGCCGGCTTGAGTGGGTGGCCTATATAACAGGCAAGCGAGAATCGCGCCGTCTGTTAGGAGATTACATCCTCAGCGAGCAAGACCTTACTAAGAACGTGTCTCACGAAGACGCTTCTTTCACCACCACTTGGAGTATCGACCTGCATTATCCCGATTCTTTAAACAGTGCCCGCTTCCCCGGCAAGGAGTTCAAGGCCGATACTCGCCACACTGTTATCTATCCATACGCCGTGCCTTACAGGTGTCTTTACTCCCGCAATGTCGACAATTTGTTCATGGCGGGACGCAACATCAGTGTCACCCACGTAGCTTTGGGCACCGTTCGGGTGATGAGAACCACGGGCATGATGGGCGAAGTGGTGGGCATGGCAGCCTCGCTTTGCCGAAAATATGACGTCAACCCGCGAGGCATCTACACCCGTCACCTGCGTGATTTGCAGGCGTTGATGAAGCAGGGCGTGGGCGGACAGGACTTGCCCAACAACCAACAATATAACGAAGGAGGATGGCTCAGCCAGCCCCCTATAGTGCGATAGGAAGACGCGTAAGCCACTTCTCTATTTCCTTATTCAATACTCAATCGCTATGATAAAAAGAATCACACATATATATATCATGTTTGTGCTGTCGATGTGCTGCGCACATATTCGTGCGCAGGGCATCATCCCCAAGCCCGTGAGCCAAACAGACGGCAACGGTTATTTCCTGTTGACCGGTTCAACAAAAGTTTCCACCAATCTGAAAGATGAGGAAGCCAAGAGCCTTACGGATGTGCTTGATGCCATGCCACGTCATGCCGGCAAAGACAAGAGGAAGCGCACGCTCCTGCTCATCTCCACCCAAGAAAGGGGAAACGCAAATGAAGACGTTGCGCTACAGTCTTACCGCCTCACCGTAAAAGAAGACTCCATCATCGCAAAAGCCCCTTCCGCCACCGGCTTATTCTATGCCTTGCAAACGCTCAGGCAGCTCAACCGGGATGGAAAGATACCCTGCACGGAGATCTCCGATATTCCCTCGTATAGGTATCGGGGCTTGCTGCTCGATTGCTCCCGCCATTTCTGGACAAAAGAATTTATCTTGAAGCAGCTCGATGCGATGGCTTATTTCAAGCTCAACCGCTTTCATTTCCACTTGGTAGACGGCGGCGGATGGCGGCTTGAACTCAAGAAGCATCCGCGGCTGACGCAGGAAACGGCTTTCCGCAGCCACTCCGACTGGGATGAATGGATAGACCATGGTCGCCGTTTCTGTCGTCAGGGCGACAAAGATGCTTATGGCGGCTACTACTCGCAAGACGACATCAGGGAGATTGTCGCATACGCCAAGAAGAAGCATATCACGGTAATCCCCGAGATAGAGATGCCCGGACACAGCAACGAAGTGCTGCAGGTCTATCCCGAATTGTCGTGTACGGGTAAGGGCGACGGGTTCGACTTATGTGTGGGCAATCCGCAAACGTTCACGTTCCTCACGGAGGTGCTGGAGGAAGTGATGGACTTGTTTCCCTCCGAATATATCCATATAGGAGGAGACGAGGCTACGATGAGATATTGGAAGACCTGCCCCAAGTGCATCAAACTGCTCAATGACCATCACTACAAAGACACCATCCAACTGCAATCTTACCTCATTGGCAAGATAGACAGCTTTCTCACCGCCCACGGACGCAAGATGATAGGATGGGATGAGATATTGGACAGCACTCACCTGTCACCCGGCGCCACCGTCATGTCGTGGCGAGGCGAGGCGGGTGGCATTGCGGCGGCCAAGTCAGGGCACCATGCCGTGATGACGCCCTCTAAATTTTGCTACTTAGATCATTACCAATCTGCCCCTGCCACACAGCCCAAAGCCATCGGGGGCTACACGCCTCTGGCAAAGACTTACGCGTATAACCCCATGCCGACCGAACTTGCCGGAACCGATGCCGCAGCATATATAGACGGCGTTCAGGGCAATCTGTGGACAGAATATATTGCAACCGAAGACCACGCAGAATATATGATGTATCCACGCTTGCTGGCAGTGGCGGAGGTAGGATGGGGAAATCGCTCTTCGTATCCCGATTTCAAGAAGCGTGTCGGTTATGCGCTGAATGCGCTGAAAGAGCGGGGCTACAACTCGTTCGACATCAACCGGGAGACCAAAGCCGATGCCGACTATGTGAGGAAAGACTTCGAGTTCAGCGTGCTGCAATGGAATATCTGGCAGGAAGGTACGCTCATCAAGGGCGGATTCGATGCTATCGTCGACGAGATAGCCCGTCTTCATCCTGACTTTGTTACCCTGAGCGAAGTCCGCAACTATCATCAATCCAACTTCACCGGCCGTCTTGTAAAGGCGTTGGCTGCCAAAGGATTCGCCTATTACTCTTTCTACTCCTACGACTCGGGCGTGCTGAGCCGCTATCCCATCACCGATTCGGTGGCCGTTTTTCCTGAGAATAAAGACCACGGAAGCATCTATAAGCTGACAACCGATATCAACGGATGCAGCATATCGGTCTATACGGGGCACCTCGACTATCTGGATTGTGCCTATTACAACGTCAGGGGCTACGACGGCTACACATGGAAAGAGACCGAGCGGCCTAAAACGGTGGAAGACCTGCTGAAGCTCAACGACCTGTCTTGGCGCGACAATGCCATGCGGTGCTTCCTCAACGAGGCACGCCACGACATCGAGGCAGGCAGGATGGTCATCTTCGGGGGCGATTTCAACGAACCATCCCACAAAGACTGGACGCAGGAGACGGCACAGCTCTACGACCACCATGGCATGGTTGTGCCGTGGACGATATCGAAGATGCTCGAAAAGAACGGCTACAAAGACGGTTACAGAGAACTTTATCCCAATGTTCTCACGCATCCGGGATTCACCTATCCGTGCTACAATAGCGAGGCGGACATCAACAAGCTGACGTGGGCGCCGAAAGCCGACGAACGCGAACGCATCGACTTTATCTATTATCGCGGCAACGGGTTGCAGGCGACAGACGCGAAGTTGTTCGGGCCGGACAGTTCGGTGGCACGGCTCAAACCCGTCAAGGATGCTTTCGAAGATCCCATCATATCACCCATCGGCACATGGCCTACCGACCATAAAGGCGTGTGGATGAAGTTTAAGGTGACGCGATAGTGCAATAAGTGAAAGGCAGACAGAGGCAACTTCCTGCTAAATAGCTCTGTCATCTCCTCCATATTTCTACTTATCAGTGTGCGCGGAAAGCTGAAAGCAGGTGATACAAATTGCCCGGGCGTGTGGTTCTCCAAGTGCTTGCGCCCCTCTCTCTGTGCACGTTTCGTCGCTGCATCCCGCTTTGATGGCCACGTACATCGTTCGGTGTACGTGCGTACGTCGTTCGGTGTACGTGCGTACGTCGTTCGGTGTACGTGCATACAGCGTTCGGTGTACGTGCGTACGGCGGTCGATGTAAGCCGATGGAGGAATGAGATAGAGGTGCCGTTTGGTGCACGCGATACCTTAGGCAAACCCTTTTTAACTATCTTTTTCTGCCAAAATTGCAGTTGTATCGAATAAATTATGTAAATTTGTCACCTAAATGAATACAACGGAACTGCAGAAAATCAAACAGCGTTATAATATCGTTGGTAATAGCGACGGACTTAACCGTGCCCTTGATGTGGCCTTACAGGTCGCAGCAACCGACTTGAGTGTGCTGATTATAGGCGAGAGCGGTGTGGGTAAAGAGATTATCCCACGCGTGATCCACGACAATTCGCCACGCCGACGGGAAAAATATTTCGCCATCAACTGCGGTTCTATTCCCGAGGGCACCATCGACAGCGAGCTGTTCGGCCATGAGAAAGGTGCCTACACGGGTGCTATAGGTGAGAGTGAAGGCTATTTCGGCGTGGCCGACAAAGGCACCATCTTCCTCGACGAGGTGGGCGAGTTGCCCATGGCCACACAGGCTCGCCTGCTCCGCGTGCTGGAGACAGGCGAATACATCCGCGTGGGCGGACAGGAGATTCGCAAGACCGACGTACGCATCGTGGCGGCCACCAACGTGAATATGCAGAAGGCTATCTCAGAGGGGCGATTCCGCGAAGACCTGTACTATCGTCTCAACACGATACCCATCCAGATGCCCCCGCTCCGCGACCGCGGTAACGATATCATACTGCTCTTCCGCCTCTTTGCCATGCAGATGGCCGAGAAGTATCGTATACCGAAGATTGCCTTGCAGGAGGATGCTAAGCAGTTGCTGCTGCACTATAAGTGGCCGGGAAACGTGCGCCAGCTGAAAAATATCACAGAGCAGATGTCCGTCTTGTGCGAGTCGCGCGAAATCGATGCACAGGAAATCAAGAAATACATTCCCGAAGACCCCGACAGCACGCAGCTTGTAACCATCAGCCAGTCTGGGCAGCACTCCTACGAGAGCGAGCGTGAGCTGCTGTATAAGATATTGTATGAGCTGCGGGGCAATGTGTCTGACCTGCGTCGCGACCTCACCAGCATGCGCAAGCAGATGGACGAGACGAGAGAGCTCAGTCAGGCAGCAGCTTACCACAGTAAGTTCATTGATGCAAGCCATACGCAGTTGCAACCTGTGACTGACGATATCACCGACTTCCAGTCGTTCCCCACTCACTCGTCGGCAGAAGAGGCTGAGGCGGAGGAAATCAAGGCCGAACCGGAGAGCCTGAACCTAAGCGATCTGGGGCGGCAGATGGTGGAGAAAGCATTGGAACGCAACGACGGCAACCGCAAGAAGGCGGCGCAGGAGCTCGGCATCTCGGATCGTACGCTTTACAGAAGAATCAAACAATATGGTCTCGACAAGAAATAGGATGAGGACACACAAATACACCGGCAGTTGGAGGAGAATGGCATACGGCATACCGATCGCCATAGGCATCACACTGCTGTCGCTCTCGCTTGCCTCGTGCAGCGTAAGCTATAAGTTCAACGGCGCCAGCATCGACTATACCAAGACGAAGACCATACAAATTGCTGATTTCCCCATCAGGAGCAGCTACGTTTGGGGCCCGATGGCGTCCATTTTCAACAATCAGCTGAAAGACCAGTTTGCCAATCACACCCGCCTGCAGCAGGTGCGGCGTAATGGCGACCTCGTAATCGATGGCGAGATCACCCAGTATTCGCAGCGCAACAAATCGGTATCGAGTGAGGGCTACTCGGCACAGACCGAGCTGTCAATGACGGTTAACGTGCGGTTTACCAACAATGTGAACCACAACGAGGACTTCGAGCGTGCGTTCACTGCCACACAGACCTACGAGACAACGCAGAACCTGAACAGCGTGCAGGAAGAGCTGGTGACGCTGATGTGTAGGGATCTCACCGAACAGATATTCAATGCCACCGTCGCCAACTGGTAATACTCAACCAAGCATAGACTTCTTCATAACACCTGATAGATTATGGATATTGCACATCTCATCAAGCATCCCGAACAACTGGACCGCGAAACTCTTTATGATCTCCGTAGTCTGCTTGCGCTGTATCCATACTATCAGTCGGCAAGGTTGCTGCTTTTGCAGAACCTTTACCTCATCCACGACCCGTCGTTTGATGAGGAATTGAGACGCGCAGCCATCTATATTACCGATAGAAAGGTGATTTTCAACTTGGTGGAAGCAGCACATTATCAATTGAAACTGTCGAAATCAAAGTCCGAACAGCAGGACGAGCAAAACGGAAAGACGACAGATCGCACCATTTCGCTCATCGACAGCTTCCTCGACTCCATTCCTTCCGAAGATGCCGAGGAAAAGAAAGAGACACGTAAGCCCACTGCTGCCGATGCAGCGATAGACTATGTTTCCTATCTGCTCGAAACCGAATATAAGGAAGAGCAGACCGAACAGAAAACGCCTCTGATGAAAGGGCAGGACTTGATTGACAATTTCATCAACAAAGAAAGTGGGAAAATCAAGCTGAAAGATGATTTAGAGTATGCCCCCGAACTGGGAGATGCCGATATAAATAAGGAAGAAAAGGTGAGCAATGAGGGCTATTTCACCGAAACTCTGGCCAAAATCTACATGAAGCAAGGCCAATATGGCAAGGCTCTTGAAATTATTCAGCAATTAAATTTGAATTATCCGAAAAAAAATGCTTACTTTGCAGACCAAATCAGATTTTTGGAAAAGTTGATATTAAATAATAAATAAGTAAAAGGTTATGTACACATTTTTTGTAGCTCTTATTGTCCTTGTATCACTATTGATGATATTCATTGTGCTGATTCAGGAATCTAAGGGAGGAGGTCTTTCGAGCAATTTCTCTTCATCTAATGCCATCATGGGTGTACGCAAGACTACCGACTTTGTGGAGAAAGCCACATGGGGACTTGCCATTGCAATGGTGATTTTTAGCATCATTTGCGCCTACACCGCACAACAGACCACTGCCAACCAAAGCGTCTTAGAGCAGACCGCAACAGAAACCCAGACTACCAACCCTACCAACACACAGGGTTTTCAGGGTGGTCAGCAGGCAGCGCCTGCACAAGGAGCTGCAGAAGCTCCGGCTGAGGGAGCGTCAAACAACACGCAAACAGCACCTGTAGCACCGGCTACTCCTGCCAATTGATAAAAAGTTAGGGATTTGTTTGGCAGTGTCGAATAAATCCCTTAACTTTGCACTCGCTTTTCAGACGAGAAGTTTTCCAACATGGTGGATGTAGTTCAGTTGGTTAGAGCGTCAGATTGTGGTTCTGAATGTCGTGGGTTCGAGTCCCATCTTCCACCCCAGAGAGAGTTGCTAAAGTTAGCAACTCTCTCTTTTTTCTAATAGAAGATATGTTCTGTTTCCGTCCATTCGTCTGTAGAAATCAGTTCTATCAGAAGTTCTTTTCCTAAGCCTGCATCGCCACCAAAGAAACTTCCCTTGTATTGTGTAATCATGTTTCGTTCGATTGCTACGTTGGCAAAACTTTTTTCAGCAACTATATTGCTTGCACTATTATGAGCCGATACTTGGACATTCAGAGCATTACTGTCTGAGCGTGGGAAGGTGTAGACCGCAAAAGTAGCAGGCTTACCTATCATGTCAGTCGTGACAGCAAATGTCTCGGTCTGACGGGAGTTCACACACCCTACCCCTTTCACCGCATCGAAAGTAGAACTGCCACCCGTATAGTAGAATCTCATGAGGTTCACTCCAGCAGGTATCGTATCGAGTACCATCAGTCTGAACATCGCTACCGCACGTTTCAATGTCAGGTTATGTGACGTTGCCTCGCTCACCGTGATATCATCACTCCAATAGAATGTATCCGTCACTTTCCCATCGAATGTTACTTTTTCAGCATTGCTCATTGAGGCATTACTCTCGCCGCTATGCGCCAGCAAAACCACTTTGTAGCTACCGGGATTGAGTGAAATCTTTAGTTTTCCAAAGTCAGGGCTGTCTGCCGTCTGGTTAATCTGATTGATCTTTGCACCATTCTGATATACCGCAAAGTTAATCCTGCTGCAGATCATCTTCACATCAGTGCCTTTGGTATACTTGGCATTGGCTCCGTCGCTAAATGGAATTTTCTCAAATTGTGCTACATTAAACTGTAAAGCTACACCATCTTTCCCCTCTTCAGGGTTCTCATCTTCAGCGATAATCATTTTCTGGCAACCACATAAGGCAACGCTCGCAATCAAGCCCAACAGCCCGTACAAATACTTTCTCATTTTCTTTCGCTTTTTCTTTAGGTTAATAATAATTGCACAAATATACAAAAAAAACTTTGCAAATTATATTTCACAAACAGAATAATTTACACTTTAATGGATAAAAAGTATGCAATTACCATGCAGGCTCAAGGAAAGCATACTCCTATCGCGGGAAAAAGAAAGCAAAAAAGTAATTCAAATCAATAAATCACGATATATAAACAAACTTTTACTAAAAATATTTTCTAAATGAATCACAATATTATAACTTTACGCCCTATAAGCATAACGCATGTTACAATAAATGTGCTCTCGTGCCCTCCTATCATTATATAAGGAGAAGCACAAAGCTAACATTAACGAAAACTATACACATTTAAACAAAAAAAAGACATGAAAAAATCAGTATTGGGCATCATTGCCTTTGCCGCAATGATGACGGCTTGCAACAATGGCAAGACATCCATCGCAGAAGCTGTAGATTCTGTAGCAACCGACTCCGCCGTATATGAAGGCGTGGTGCCTGCAGCCGACAGTTTCGGCATCAGCTATCGTCTGGCTTTGGCCTCCGATTCTACCAAGGGCTATAGCCTCACACAGAGCTATATGAAGTCAGAAACAGAAATTGATACCACCTTCGAATATGCCGGTACCGTAGAGGAAACCAAGGCTACAGTAGGCGGTAAGGAAAACACCTACTACAAGTTGCTGGTGACCGGCGAAGAGCCCGCAGCCTATTTCATGGTGCTCAACGACTCTACCCTGCGCATGGTGAACAGCGAATTGGAAGAGCCTGTAGCACATGAGGGTATGTCGTACGATCTCAAATTAGTGAAATAATTTAGGATCAAGATTGAAATAACAACGCAAAGAGGATGTGCTCAGATTTGAGAGCACATCCTCTTTTACTTTTTGGAGTGGAGCTGGTGGGATTCGAACCCACGTCCAAACAGGGAAACCATACGCTTTCTACACGCTTATTCCAGCCTTCGATTTTCGTGTGACGGCAAGACCTGAACCACCAACCGGCACCTTAGCCTCTAAAATTTCGCCCATGCACCGAGGCATACACGAGCTATTTCCGATTTACCTGCACCGCTGAACCAAGAAGATTCGGAACACCATCTCTTGAGCGATGTCTCGTCCCATCACCTTGTGACGGGATTAGGCCAGTAATCTACTATGCTTCGATTAGGCAGCGAGAGCGTAATTGTTTTCGCCAATTAAATTGTTGATCACTCAGATTAAGGAGCAAGCGACCGAAGCTCCGCGTGCTTACATACCATCTCATCCTGCTGTCAAATCCAGTCAACCCCATGATGTCGGTATATTGATACGACTGCAAAATTAAGACATTTATTTGAATTACAGCGATGTTTCGCACAAAATATTTTGTGCGAAATCATCTCACTTTATACCTACCAACTGCCTGCGGGATATAATAAAAGTCATTGGTATCCGCTAAAAGTTGACATTAAACGGCGCAAATCCGGCCAACGGCATTTGCAGTTTCATCTTCACGCGGCGGTCAGGGCGCCCGGCAGTTCACCGCATCGTAATCTTGACGGATGGCGACCTGAGATGCAAGGATATGCCGCCATGGCCGGACGTATGGCTCTCCAAGTGCTGAACATGCACTCTCTTTGCACGTCTCGTCGCCGCTTATCGCTCTGATGGGCACGTACGGCGTTCGATGTACGCGTGTACGGCGTTCGGTGTACGCGTGTACAACGTACGGTGTACGTGCATACGTCGTACGGTGTACGTCGGCATCCGGATGGGATCGGCGTGCCGTTTGGCATATATGCCACTTAGGCAAGCCTCTTTACGGCAAATGCGCTTGTAGGCATGCTGCGTAAAGAATTTCCGGGTCGGCTATCCGTTTTTAGCGGACAGTAATAAATAAAAGTTGTATTTTTGCAGGCATGACAGAAACTTTTTATTGTTTTGGTTAGTTTTTTCAGCCACACGATTGTATTGACAGTGTATGAAGCAAAAGAATACAAACATAGAACAGCTATTCAAGCGGCATTATGCGAAGATGTATCATCTGGCCAGATACATCCTTTATGATGTCGACGAATGCAAAGACGTGGTGAGCGAGGTATTTGCCCGCGTGCTCGAAGATTCCATCGTCCTCTTGCCCGAGACAGAAGAAGCCTATCTCATGCGTAGCGTTCGTAACCGATGCCTTAACCTCATCGCTCATAAAAGCATGAGGGAGCGTATGGAAAAACTGTTGATCGATGATGCCGAAACCATCCTCTCAGACCATGACGACGAGCGATTAGACCGATTGATGCACATCATCGAGCGGCTGGAACCACCCATCCGGCAGCAGATTTTGCGACTGCGCTATCTCCAAGAGATGTCCTATCAGGAAGTGGCCGACGAGATGCACGTAAGCAAGGTGACGGTCTACAACCACCTCTCACAGGCCATGGATACCTTAAAAAAACTATTAAAAGGAGCAAAACAATGAATGACAACATGCTAAATGAAAAGCGGGAAATGTTTCTTGACATGCAGGAACATCCTGAGAAATACACCGACGAACAAATCAGCCAACTGCTCGCCGATGCGGACATCAGAGAATTTGCCCGACATCTGGCCATGAGCAAGCGTGCCCTGCTCAGAAACCAGCCTGAAAAGGCGGATACGAATCAGGCATGGGAGGCTTTCGCCCATACCCACCCCACCCCTCGCCACAACCGTATGAAGGTGGCCGCGACTGCCGCCGGCATTATCTTCCTGTCGAGCGTCGCACTGGCCGCCGTGATCAGACTGGGCATATTCAAGTCGGAATCGCAGCCGGCAGCAGACGCACAGCCCCAGCACACAGAACAGACAAGCACTGCCGGGACGCCGCAAGTCGCCCCCACCCTGCCCGCCGACAGCACCGACACGGCACCCGTCGTGTTTGAAGATGCCGAGCTGAGCGTCATCCTCACACAGATGGGCGCATACTATCATGCCGACATTGCGTTCCAACAGGAAAAGAGCAGACACATCCGACTTTACTTTAAGTGGGACAAGCAGAAGACATTGCAGCAACAAGTGGAGCTGCTCAACGCTTTCGACCGCATCAATATCACTCTGCACGCCAGCACCCTAAACGTAAAATGAGCCATGAGAAGAACCCTATTCCTGCTCCTGCTCTGCGTCATGGGTTGCCAGCTCCGTGCACAGCGCATCACCAGACAGTATAATAATGTGTCGATGTCGGAAGCCCTGAAAGAGCTGAACAGGCTGCAAGACAAGTTCGTGATAAACTTCATCTACGACGATTTGGAAGATTTCAAGGTAACAACACATGTCCGCAACCTCCCTCTGCCCGACGCCTTGCAACAGCTCATCGGCTTCTACCCCATACAAGTTGTCCGGAAAGACAGCATCCTGCTCGTGGAATGTACCCACAAAGCGCAACGGCACCTCACCGGAAAGATTATAGACGAGCACGGCGAACCCATGCCTTTTGTCAACGTCCTGCTACTCTCCACCGCCGACTCCAGTATCATCGCCGGCGGAGTGAGCAATGAGGCGGGCGTGTTTGTGGTGCCCTACGAGCCGAGCCAAGTGCTTGCCAAGTTCAGTTATGTAGGGTACACAACTCTCTATCACGTCTTTTCCGACGAAAACGCAGGCACCATCAGACTGTATCCTGAGACTAAAACGCTGCAAGCCGTTAAGGTGACGGGGTACCGCCCGCAGTACAAGATGGCAAAGGGCGGCATGACCATCGACGTAGAAAACTCCGTGCTGAGCAGCGTGGGCACGGCAAAAGATGTGTTGGGACTGCTGCCACGCGTGAATATCGATAGCCAAGACAATATCTCCGTCTTTGCCAAAGGCACGCCGGAGGTTTATATCAACAACCGCTTGGTGCGCAATTCCCAAGACCTAAGCGACCTGAAATCGACAGACATCAAATCGGTCGACGTCATCACCAGCCCCGGTGCACAATACAATGCCACCGTGAAATCGGTTATCCGCATACATACCAAAGCCAAGAAAGGCGATGGATTCAGCTTTCAGACGGATAACAACGTGAAGTACAACCGATATTTCTCGGGGTTCCATGAGGACTACCTGAAATATTGCAAGAATGGATTAGAGCTGTTTGCAGGTGGATACTTCTCCTCATTGACGTACTATGAGGACAATCATATTTGGCAAAACATGCAGGGTGCAGATAATATTTATGTAGACCAAAAACTGTTCAGCAGCTCTAGAAACAACAGTCTGCATGGAAGATTTGGCGGCAGTTACGAATTTAACGAGGACAATTCTATAGGAGTTTCATATACCATTGACAAGAGTCTTAACGGTAAGGGGTATGTAAAAGACGGCACCCAGAATCTATATCGCAACGACATCTTGGAAGGAAGCGTAGTTCAAAACATGGACATTTATGAATCTTTCGGTCCGTCGCATGAGGTCAATGCCTATTATATCGGTAAATATGAGAAATTGAAAATAGACCTCAACGCATCGTATATTTGGAAGAAAAACAGCGAAAGACTATTCGAAACCGAACGGAGCACTATGCTTCAAGACCGCGATGTGCACACTCTCAACAAGCAACGCAACCGCATGCTGGCAGGCAAACTCATCTTCTCATACCCCATCGGCAAGGGCAACGCGAGTTGGGGAACGGAAGTTTCAAATACCTATTCTAAGGGAGAATACATCAATGAGGAAGGTTATGTATCGGCATCTCATACAGAAATTAAGGAAAACAACACCGCCGGGTTCGCGGAGTATGACATCACGCTTGGCCGTTGGTCACTCAATGGCGGCGTTCGCTACGAGTATGTCAAGTCCGACTACTTCTCCTTCGGACAACGGGAAGACAGCCCGAGCAGACGCTACGGCAACTGGTTTCCCTCTTTCTCCGTCTCATGGCAAAAGGATAAGCTGGGGATGCAGATGAGCTACTCCTACAAAACCACACGCCCCGACTACAATAGCCTGCGTGATGAAGTGCAATACGACAACCGATACTTCTATGAAGGCGGCAACCCCTATCTGGTTCCGACACTCATCCACAGTCTCAATTTGTCGATTAACTATTCATGGCTGAACGCCTCCGCAGGCTATACCTACAACAAGCATGACATATTATGGAGCGTAACCTTATATAAAAATCAGGACATCGGCTTTTCGCGCAACCTCAATTTCGACCATCGGCAGACGGCGTATGCATCGGTTGTGGCTTCGCCCAAGTTCGGATGGTATCAGCCCACTTTCGAGCTCGACTACAGCCAGCAGTTTTTCGATGCAAAAAAATACGGCGCATCACGCAACCTCAACCACCCCAACTTCACATTTTCGATACAAAACCGATTCGTGCTACCCCATGACTTCTCCGCTCTTCTGAACATCACGCACAACACCAACCGCCATGACGGATTCATACGTAACAGCCATACGTCTAACCTCCGCGTTCAACTGATTAAATCGTTCCGCAACAAGACATGGACCATCAACCTCCGGGTTAACGACCTGCTGAAGACGCAGGGCGAGACGTTCACTATGTATGGCATACAGGCCATAGTGGGTAAGGACTCCTATAATTATACACGCATGCTGCTGCTCACCGTCACCTACAACTTCAACACCACCCGCAGCAAATATAAAGGCACCGGTGCAGGCAATGAGGAGAGGAAGCGACTGTAGGGCATTTATAGGGGAACTTACTGAGAAAAAAATGTGCTCTTATCAACATAAAAACACGGCAGAGTGTTGGATAAGTAGTAGAGAACCACTATCTTTGTACCCAGAAGCAAAAGAAACAAAGCTATCTGCCATGAACAGACAGCATAAGTAAAACCCTATCAATATCAAGAAGAATCTAAAATGAACCTGAAAACTTTTACGCTCTGCACCGCAGTGATGCTGTCGGGCACAGCAATCCATGCACAGCAAAAAGCCGGAACCTTTGCCATTACGCCCAAGGTGGGCATAACCTCCAGCAACTTCTCGGGGACAATGCCGGCTGTCGTTAACTATTATGTTGCATCCGGCTTGTCCTCATCAACATCCGTCCTGATTCTTGACGACGGGAGTGGCGGGACCTTCGCTGGCAGTGCCGGCTTCACCGACAGTCGGTCGAAAGTGGGCTTTACCGGCGGCGTGGAGGCGCAATATCAGTTCAACAGCCTATTCGGCATGTCGCTCGGCGTGATGTATATGCAGCAGGGTGCCCGCTATCAGACCGCAGGCTTTACCGCTGCTATCGGCGACAAGGGAGAGTTTAAGATAAACAATGACCTCAAGATAAACCTCCACACCATTGCCATCCCCGTTCTTGCCAACGTGTATGTATGGCGCGGATTGGCCGTGAAGGCCGGTCTGCAACCAGAGTTTGCCGTGAGCAGGAAGCTGAATGGCAACATGTCGATTAGCTATGACGGCGATGTCGTAACTGCTTGTGTCGGTGATGCTGATCATATCAGGAAATTCGCATTATCGATTCCTGTAGGCATCAGCTACGAGTATAAGCATATCGTGGCCGACTGCCGATACCACATTGGTCTCACCGACTTGAAGAAAGATGGCGACGCAAGGCATAGCTTCTCCTCATTTGCCAACGAAAGGAGCTGCAACCGCACGCTGTCGTTTACCATTGGCTACAAGTTTGAGTTGTAGCGCTGCGTATATCTAATGAAGGATGGCAGAATAAAGGAATAAGAGTATAAAAGAATAAAAGCCATTACTTCATATATAAATGAAGCCAAATGAACGGATGTCTATCCGACATTTGGCTTTTATTATTTTCCCTCTCGGCATATAGCCGTGAACAGTGACTTTCAGTTCTAAGCAAAGCGATTATTCTTTTATTCTCTATATTCCATTTTGAGCCACTCTCACACTTCCTCTTTCGACATGTCATGAGAGGCGGTGAGACTTCGCTTAGTTATACTTTTATTACCATAAATACACCTCCATTTTGTAAGGTCTATATACCGTTTTCGAGCCATTCAAGTCTGATGAACTACATAAAAAATAGTGCCGATTTGTCAAAAACATAGAAATTATTGAGCGAGAAATTTGAAGCAGACTTGCGATAGCATAGGTTTCACGCGGCCAGAACATAGGTATCGCGACGCGATAGCACTGAGATCGCAGTGCGATAACGGTGCTTTCGCCATGCGAAACCTATGCTATCGCAAGCCCATAAAATTTCTTCTTTTGTCAAATCTCGGAATTATATTCGCAAGTTTCTGATTATCAGCAAGCTTCAAAACATACTTGTTTTTCCTCGATTTTCAGCCGAAATCCGCTCGAATCTCAGAATATGCAAAATTCAGAAAGCTATTTGTCAAAATAAATATGAATACAAAGCACCATATTTTATATAATTCTGTTACCGTTTGAAATTAAAAGGTGAAGTCATCTTGACTTATATCTCTGCCACTGCATATGTTTCACAGTCTGTATATGATATTCTACGCGGGCTGAGCGGTAGAAGGCAAAGTCACCAAATTCGGAAATAATTCTTTGATTATTTTCTGTACGATTCATTCCCTTACGTTTCATTTACAATAAATTCAGATAAATACCATAGACCGTTTCTTTTTGTAAAACTCAGGATATAAAAGGAACTACTTTGAGGAATGAAGATTTTCTCAGTTGCATTAGTTTCTGATTCAATCTCATATAAAACGGTATACACAGAATCCTTTACAGCTTTATTGGTAAAGAGCAAATAGTAAACCAGGTCATTCTTTTTCCAAGAATAATTCATCAAGGAATCTGCCCCGTTGGCTACGGATAGGTCTTCTGCGTCTGAATTGTATCCAATAACCTCACGTTCAATCCTCTGTGCTTGGAATAATGTGTCCAAATGAAATTTACTTATGAAACTATTGAAATCTTCATTCAATTGTTTTTTTTGCAACTTGCCATAGTTTCGGCTTAGGCCTTTCCTTTCCGATTCTGTTGCCGTGCTGTCCTTTTTTGAAAAATAGCAACATGCAGAAAACACTGCTATAGTGCAGATAAACATTATAATATTTTTCATTTTTGCCAATACTTTAACCTTATGGAGGATTTCACCAAAGACTATCCTCTATAAGATTGGATAGAGATTATTCAAATGCTTTTATTTCGATCTTCTCTATATCAATTTTTATTTCACTTATCTTAGGAGATAAGGGTTGTAGTGGGTTACGTTTAGGAAACTGCCCATACACAGAAACGCCAGAAAGCTCTCCACCATAATATTCTTGTTTATCAGGATACAGTAATAATTGTAAATCAGAAATGGAAGAAGGGTCAATTTTATTGCTTTTATTAAGAATATTACCCTTACTAATTTCTAAATGCAAATGAGGGCCTGTAGAACCTCCTGTATTACCAGATTTTGCAATAAT
>CAUTTP010000016.1:0-37752 GCA_963541305.1 uncultured Prevotella sp. | reverse complement strand
CTCCTCCTGTCATCTCAGTACAGATGACATCCGTACCGGCCGGTATATATGATTGTACCATAGTTATTTTATTTCAGTCTGTGTATTCGGTAAGTTACCAATATCTCGACGATGTTCACCTTGATTTCCTCGATTTCTTATTTTATTAAATCGAGAGGAGTTTTTTCTTTGTATTTGCAAAAGAACGAGACCTCAACTCCTTTTCATATACGAAGTACCAGACAAAGATACAATAAAAGTGCCGATTTTTCGCGATTTTCGGGTAAAAATGCAACGATGTTGGAAAAATCGGCCGGATTTTTAGGTGTGTGTTAAATTATTTTCGAATGAATTTTTGGAAATGGAAAGAGAGTTTGGTATAGAATAAAAGCATAAAAGTATAATTGCTTCGCTCAGTATAACAGCCAAATGTTTTGCGGGTACTGATATATTCAGGTTTTCCAGCCGTATCGGGTAATGGCTTTTATACTGAGCGAAGCAATTATATTTTTATGCTTTTATTCTATTGTTCTATATGCTATATGGTTAGAGGGCGGCCGCGATGGATGCCGCGTGTATCCAGTTGTAAACGTAGCTGCACACACCGAAGGCTACGATGCCCAACGAACAGATGGCCAATGCCAGCTTGGTGTTGGTGTGGGCTTGGAAAGTGGGCAACGGGTTGTCATTGTGCTTGATAAACATGGCCTTTACGATGAGCAGGTAGTAGTACAGGCTGATGACGGTATTGACCAATGCGATGAACACGACGAAATAGATCGTGGCACCCATCGTGGTGGTGATTTCCGAGCCTTGAACGGCTGCCATGAAAGCGAAAAACTTGGAGAACATGCCGGCAAAGGGAGGAATGCCGCCGAGTGAGAACAGGGCGATGGTCATGATAAATGCCAAGCGGGGATTGGTGCGGTAGAAGCCGTCGTAGGAGTCCATCTCCACGGTGCCGTCATTGTGCTCCTCGACGGAGGCGATGATGGAGAACACGGCGAGATTGGCTACCACATAGATGAGCACATAATAAGACAGTGCGGTGACGCCCATCGTGGAGTTGCCCACCACGGCAAGCATGATGTAGCCTGCCTGCGAGATGGAGCTGAACGCCATGAAGCGCTTGAGGTCTTTCTGGTGAATGGCGAAGAGGTTGGCGATGGTGATGGAGAGCACGATGACAATCATCAGCATGTACTGCCAGTATTGCACCATCGGGGCAAACACCTTCATCAGGATGGAGCAGAGCGTGAATGCTGCGGCACCCTTAGACACGACACTGAGATAACCGGTGACGGTGGTCGGCGCTCCCTGATAGGAGTCGGCCGTCCAGAAGTGGAAGGGCACGAGAGAAATCTTGAAGCCCAAGCCGCTGAAGAAGAACACCATGCCGATGATGGTCAGCGGTGTGGCGGAGATATTGGCCACCATGTCGTCGAAATAGAGCGTGCCTGTGGCGCCATAGAGGAACGAGATGCCATAGAGCATGACACCGCTTGAGAAAGTGGCGGTGAGGATGAACTTGGCACCTGCTTCGGCCGAGTTGTGACGATATTTGTCGAATGCCACAAGGCATGCCATGGGCACAGAGGCCATCTCCAATCCGAGGAAGAACAGCAGGAAGTGGTTGCCGCTCACCATCATGTTCATACCCAAGAGGGTGGCGATGACCAGCTCATAGAACTCGCCCTCCTTGAAAGAAGTGTCGGAACGCTGTAACCACTCGCGCGCCTGAATGACCACGATGAGTGTGCCGAAGGCAAGAATGGTCTTGATGACACCGATGCCGGCATTGGTCACGTACATGCCGCCGAAGGTCGTGGCGGATGCGGTGGGGAAGATGTTGATCATCACATGGACGAACAGCAGGGTGCAAACCAGCGGATTGAACCAACTGCGGCTCTTGGCCTCGCCGGGTTTGCCGGCGCTGAGGAAGTCTGCAACGAACACGATTACCAGAATAATCATCAGTGTGACTTCCGGAATCATGTTTAAAAATTGACTATAATCGATATGCATAATAATTTTCGATAGGAGTTAAGGAGTTAAGAAGTTATGGAGTTAAGACAATAGTTCGTGCAACGGCCTATGTCCAATACAGATAATTTGCATTTGTCTTAACTCCATAACTTCTTAACTTCTTAACTTCATTAAATTAACTCCTTAACTTCATTAAATTAACACCTTTTACTTCTAAAAAGAAGCCAGCGCCCCTGTGCTTAAGATATAATTGACCATTGGCCCTACGGCGTCGTTGATGATGTGTTGTGCCCAGAGCGGGAAAGTTCCGAGGCCGGCGACGCAGAAGATCAGTGCGCCAACGGCAAGACGCTCGTCCCATGAGGCATCATGGAGCTTATAGAACTCCTGATTGGGTACCTTCTGATAGAGTATCTTGCCCACCACGCGCAGGATATAGACTGCCGTGATGACGATGGAGGTGCAGGCGATGATGGTGCAGGTGCGGTGGAAGAGGTCGTCATTCTGGAACGATCCCACGAAAATGGTCATCTCAGCTACGAAGCCTGAGAACAACGGCAGACCGAGGTTTGCCAGACCGGCCACGACGTATGCCACAGAGAGGAAAGGCAGAATTTTCATCAGCCCGCCCAAGTAACGCACGTCGCGGGTACCCGTACGGTGGTAAATCATACCGATTACGGCAAAGAAGAGGGCTGTCATCAGACCGTGCGACAACATCTGAAGAATGGCTCCGGTGGCGGCAGTCTGTGTCAGCATGCACAGTGCGAAGAGCACCATGCCGCAGTGAGACACCGAGGAGTAGGCGTTGATATACTTCAAATCGGTCTGCACACAGGCAGAGAGTGCGCCATAAACCACGGAAATAGTGGTGAGAATCAAGAATATCCAGCACAATTCGCGCGCAGCATCAGGCAGGAGGAACATAGCGATGCGGAAGCATCCGTAGCCTCCGAGCTTCATCAGCACGCCGGCGTGGAGCATAGACACAGCCGTGGGGGCTGAGGCATGACCGTCGGGTGACCATGTGTGGAAAGGGAAGAGGGCACCGAGAACGCCGAAACCTATGAAGATGAAGGGGAAGAACACCTTCTGAATGAATACGGGGATGGCATGACTCTGGGCGATGGCAACGACGTCCATCGTATAGATGCCACTGTACTGGCCGTTGAAGAAGTAGATGCCTAAGATGCCGATGATGAGAAGGGCTGAACCGCCCATGAGCATCAGGGTGAGCTTCATGGCCGAATACTCCTTAGGACCCGTACCCCACACGCCGATGAGAAGGTACATGGGGATGAGCGCTACCTCATAGAACATGAACATGGTGAAGAGGTCTTCCGAGATGAAGAAGCCGAACACGCCGGTCGACAGCAGGGTGAACCACAGGAAATATTCTTTCTGCATGGGGTGTTGCTGCCATGAAGCAAACGTGCCTGTGAACACGATGATGGCAGAAAGCAGAATCATTACTACGGCAATGCCGTCGACACCTGTCCTATAATAAATATGTAGGGACTCGAACCACGGTATGGCGTCGCCGAAGAGGAATGGATATTGGTCGGCGGGCATCGTCTCGCGTGCTCCGAGGAAAGCGAAGACCAAGTAGATGGACAGTGCAAGCAATGCAAGAGAGCCAACTGCCATGACACCGCGCACCTGACTGTCGGTGCGGGCAACCCACAGGGCGAGCAGCATCAGGACGGGGATAACAACGAATAATGTTAAAAATGTCATTTTATGATATTATTCTTAATTGATGATTCGGTTAGCTTAAATGCAAAGCAAAATCAGGGTCAATGCCACGCTTCCGGTGAGGAACCATACGGCATATTGCCGCACGTCGCCGCTCTGCCACGGACGGATGGCATCGCCACCTTCCTGTGCGCTCCATGCCGAGAAGTTGAACATGCCGTCGATGACGTGGCGGTCGAACCAAGCGATAGGGATGGAAAAACAGCGGAAGACAATCTTATGGGTGAAAAACTGCCATGCGTCGTCGATATAGAAGCGATTGAGTGCAGCTTTGTGGAGAGCCGGCATCCGCTTGGCGAGCATGTCGGCGACGGGTTGTTTCTTGCCGGCGTACATCCAAGTGGATAACGCGAAACCGATGGTAGCGGCGAGAAGGCTGAACCATGCCACGCTGCTGAAATGGAAATGCTGTAAGTGAATCTCCATAGGCAGGCCGTCGGCAGACACGAAATGGCCGAATGGAATCCATCCCGCTACGCATGAGACGATGGCGAGGAATACGAGAGGCCCCCACATAATGAAAGGCACTTCGGCCGGCTTGCGGCGATGCTCGGGGTCAAGTTCGTAATAGCTTTGCCCCCAGAAGATGACATAGTACAGGCGGAACATATAGAATGCGGTCATGCCCGATACCAATGTCATGAACCATCCCAGCCACGGAGCGAAGTGGAAGCAGGCTGCCACAATCTCGTCTTTGGAGAAGAAACCGGCCAACGGCCAGAAGCCGCTGATGGCGATGGTGCCGATAAGGAAACAGATATTGGTGATGGGCATGTACTTGTGCAGGCCGCCCATGTATTCCTTGAAGTTTGAGCCAATGATCACGATGATGGCACCGGAGCATAGGAAGAGCAGCGCCTTGAACATGGCATGCGTGAACAGGTGGAACATGCTGGCCATATAACCCAGTCCGCCTTCACCCTCCATAGCAGTGCAGACACCGAGTGCCACGAGCATGTAGGCAATCTGCGAGATGGTAGAGAATGCCAGACCGCGCTTGATGTCGCGCTGGGCACAGGCCACGGCAGCGGCATAAAATGCGGTGAAAGCTGCGATGTAGGCCACGTAGTGCAGTGTTTCGGGAGCGTATTGTATCCAGATGGGGAACAAGCTGGCCACCTGAAACACGCCGGCAACCACCATCGTGGCGGCATGAATCAGCGCGGATACGGGCGTCGGACCCTCCATGGCATCGGGCAACCAGATGTGTAGGGGGAACATAGCGGATTTACCGGCACCGCCGATGAACATTAGGAACAGTGCGGTAGGCATCAGCCATGAGCCGTGAGCAGCTGCCTGTGGTAGCTTTGCTGCCAATGAAGGATCGGCGTTCAGGTCGAAGTTGAACGTGCCCACATAGTAGCTGAAAAACAGAATGCCGATGAGGAAAAACAAATCGGCAAAGCGGGTCACGACGAAAGCCTTCTTGGAAGCATGCACCGCCTCGTGCTTGGGATAGTAGAATCCTATCAGCAGGTATGAGCACACGCCCACAAGCTCCCAGAACATATACATCTGGAAGATGTTGGTGGCTACCACCAGACCCAACATCGACATGGTGAAAAGTGAAAGGTAAGCATAGAAGCGCTGGAAACCATGCTCGTAATGCTCCAACTTATAGTTCTCGTCACGCTCTGCCATGTAACCGAAGCTATAGATATGCACCATCGAACTCACGGTCGTAATCACGATCAGCATCATCACGCTGATGGGCGTTAGACGGAAACCGATGTTGAAAGTCAGGGCTTCGGTAAATTTCAGCCATGTAAAATCGAATACGGTAACGGTGGGATACATACCCGTCGCGGCATCCCTGCCAATAGCAAAGAAATACTGATAGGCCGTATAGATGCTCATTGCCCAAAGCGAAAGGAGCACCACTGTACCGATGACACCGGCTACCGGCTTTTTCATCTTCATGCCGCAGAGGCCAAGCAGCAGGAAGCTCAGCAACGGGAGAAGAAGTATTAAAAATGAATAACTGTATTCCATGGTGTGATTTAGAATTTCATGTTTTCAATACTGTTCACCTGATCGCTGTGATAATTGCGGTAAACATTGATGATGATAGCCAAAGCAACGGCTGTCTCTGCAGCGCTTACGCCGATGGAGAACAGGGTGAAGAACATACCTTCCATCTGCTCCGGAAACAAGAAACGATTGAACACGGCGAAGTTGAGATCGACGGAATTCAATACTAACTCGATGGAGATGAGCATCGCAACGAGGTTGCGACGGGTCACAAAACCGAAGACGCCGATGAAGAACAGCAGCGCACCCAGCGCCAACATACATTCGATTGGGATTATCATTTCTTGTCCTCCTTTCTTGCAATCATGATACCGCCGATGATACAAGCCAGCAGGAACACTGAGATGAACTCGAATGGTAATACATATTGGTACTTCTCACTACCCACAAGGGCGGTTCCGATTTGCTCCATGTTCACCTCTGCATCGTCCACTTTGGTGAAACTGGTCATGAACTTGGTCTTCAGGTAAACTGCGAGAACAGTGCCAAGACCTACCAACGACAGTAGCGCACCCTGAAAAAGGCGCGTGCCTTTGAAGCGCTCCACCATGTTTTGCAGGGTCTGACGAGACACGAGGTTGATGGCGAAGATATACATCACGGTGATGCCGCCGGCATAAATGCTGATCTGTGCCGCACCAAGAAAGGTGTAGTCGAGAATGAAATAGATGCCTGCGATACCAAAAAGCACGAACAACAGGAATGTAGCTGAACGCATGATGCTCTTCGACATCACCGAGGCGAGGGCTGAGCCAAGAATAACTACAGCCAGAATACAGAATACTACGATATTTGCCATAGCCTATTTACTTGGTTTTAGTGTTAAACTTACCGATTGTGAGCGGTGCGCCTCCGTCGATGAGGCCGGGCAGACTGCCACCCTTGTACACTTCCTTGTCGAGGTGAAGCACGAGCTTGGAGCGGTCGAACACGGCGTTCTCAAAATCGTTGGTAAATTCGATTGCATCGAAATTACATGCGTTCACGCATAGCTGGCAGAACATGCAATCGCCCAAATCGTACTGATAATCGTCCAGTTGTTTCTTCTTGCGCCCTGTCTCCGGGTTGGTCTCCATGTGCGACACGATCTTAATGGTGTCGTTAGGACAGGCCTTTTCGCACATCAGGCAGGCCGTACACTTGTAGTTGTCCGCCTCATCGCGTTTGAACACCAAGCGGCCGCGGTGGCGGGCGGCGACGTGCAGCGTCGTCTTGCGGTTCTCAGGATATTGCTCGGTCGACTTGGGCGTGAAGTATTCCTTAAAGGTTACTTTCAAACCCGTGGCAAGTGTCTTCAGCCCGGCACCGATTTCCCCGAAATATGTTTTATCGTTATTTGCCATTTCTTACCTTATTATTTAATGTATGTACAAACCGAAAGCTACACATACGGTCATCAAGACCAAATTGATCAATGACAGTGGCATGAGATACTTCCACTCTAATTTCAGAATCTGGTCAATGCGGAGGCGGGGGAATGTCCAGCGAATCCACATCAGCAGCCATACGATGGCAAAGCTCTTGGCGAAGAACCACACGATGCCGGGGAGGTAGTTCATCACCGCATCGAAAGCCCCGACACCGATGTTCAGCGGAGCCCAGCCGCCGAGGAACACGGTGGCGGCGATGCCCGCTATTACGAAGAGGTTAAGATATTCGGCCAGATAATAGAAGCCGAAGCCCATACCCGAATACTCGGTATGGTATCCGGCAGTCAGCTCGCTCTCGGCCTCTGCCATGTCGAACGGGCCTCGGTTGGCCTCGGCATTACCGGCCACGAGGAATGTGAGGAAAGCGATGATGGCAGGAATATGGCCTTTCACGATCAGCCAATTCCACGCACCTGTCTGCGCCTCTACGATACCGCTTACCGACATTGTACCCGTGAGGGCAACGGCGGCAATCAGGCACAGGCCGAGCGACATCTCATAAGAAATCATCTGTACGGCGCCACGCATGGCCGATACCACGGAATACTTGTTGTTACTGCCCCAACCGGCGATGAATATGCCCAACACGCCTATCGACGAGATAGCGGTCACGAGGAAGACGCCTACGTTGAAGTCGAGGATATGAGCACCTTTGTTCCACGGGAGGAACGAGAAAGTGCCTACCGAAGCGATAATCACAAGGAAAGGAGCAAGGTAATACAAGAACTTGTCGGCCTTGTCCACCGTAAATATCTCCTTAATCAACATTTTCACCACATCGGCAAACACCTGAAAGATACCCCACGGGCCCACACGCATCGGGCCAAGACGGCACTGGAAGTAGGCACAGACCTTACGCTCCATGAAGATCAGCGCGATGGCGATCAGCGCGTAAGCAGCCAGAATCAGCACGCCTACTATCACGCATTCAATCAGAATCGCCCAGAAATCTCCCAGACCGAGCGTCTGGCGGAGAAGACTGTCGAACCATGTTGTTACGATACTAAAATCAAACATATCTATTTTCTTTTTATTCTTTTATTATTGATTTAGTATTATCGGTCTAAGTCCGGAATCACGAAGTCGATGGATGCGCCGGCTGCCACGAGGTCGGCTATCTTCTGTCCTTTCAGCAACTTGTCGAACGCACCGGCGAGGGTCAAGCCCATGGGGCGCATTTTTACACGATAAGGACTTTTGTCACCGCGGCTGTCAAGATACACACCGAACTCGCCGGCACCGCCTTCCACGGAGAACCACCACTGTCCCTCGGGCACCTTGATGAGGGGTTTTTGCTTGATGTAGAACTCACCCTCGGGGATATTGTCTATCAACTGCTCGATGATGTCGAGGCTCTGGTATATCTCTTTGATGTGAATCATATAGCGTTCCATTGAGTCGCATCCGTTGCCGAGCACCTGCTGCCATTCCACGCGGTCGTACACGCCATAGGGATGGTTCTTGCGCACGTCATTATCCCAACCGGCCGCACGACCGGCTGGACCCGTCAGCGCATAGTTGATACAGTCTTCGCGGTTCATATATCCCACGCCTTCAAGGCGCTGGTGGGTGATTACGTTGTCACCGAACACGTCGAGATATTCCTGCACCATGGGGCGCATATACTTGCAGAAGGCCTTCGTGTTTGCCACGAAGTTGGGGTCGATGTCGTCCTGCAACCCACCTATTCTATAATAGTTCTGTATCAGGCGCCCGCCGGTGGTCTCCTCCATCACGTTGAGCAGATGCTCGCGGTCGCGCATGCAGTAGAGAAAGGCGGTAAGTGCACTCAAGTCCTGCGCGCAGGTACCGAGAAACAGCAGGTGGTTGTCGATGCGCTGCAACTCGTCCATGATGGTACGAATATACAGTATGCGGTCGCTCAGCTCCACGCCCAGCGCTTCCTCGATCACACCCACGAGGGCATGCCGATGATGCATGGCGCACAGATAGTTCAGACGGTCGGTCAATGCCAGCGTCTGCGGATAGGTCATGCTTTCCATCATCTTCTCCATGCCGCGGTGGATATAGCCCAGATGCGGATAGATACGCTTGATGGTCTCACCGTTCACCACCGTCTGCAAGCGCAGCACACCGTGGGTTGAGGGGTGGTTGGGTCCGAAGTTCATCACGAAGTCGTCCTCGTCGAACATACGGTGCTTGGTCTCTACAAGCCTGCCGTTGCGGTCAAGGTTCCACTCCGACGTCCAGTCGCTTTCCGGCTCATCGGTCATCGGGAACGGGTTGGCCTCGGGGCTTTCATCGAAATCCTTGCGCAGCGGATAGCCCGTGAAGTCGTTACGCATGAACAGGCGGCGCAGGTCGGGATGCCCCAAGAACTTGATGCCCAAGAAATCGTAGACCTCGCGCTCCAGCAGGTCGGCATCTGCCCACAGGTTGATGACAGAAGGAATGACATGCTCCTCGCCCACCTGCTTGGCCATCTGCTTCACGGATGTGCGCTCATGTGTCTGCGTATTCTCTAAGATGTAGATACATCCCAGTCCTTCCTCGGCGCCGAAATCCTCACCAACGATAGTGATCAGGTAATCGAAGTGCTGCTCATTCTTCAACGTCGCCATCTCGGTGGCGAAGTAGTCAAAGCCGAATACTCTATTTTCTAATTTCATCTTATTCGCTTACCTTATATTATTGATTATTCGTTTCCGGCGTGTGCCCGGGAGCCTTTGCGGGTGTATCATTAGCAACGCGTGGCTCCTCGGGAGCCTTCTCAGCCCTTTCCGGCGTGTGCCCGGCTTCTTCTGCAGGCTTAGCAACGGGTTGCTCTACAGGCGCATTCACCTCATACTGCCTGCCGTCCTCGCGCAGCGCATCAAGCTCACGCTCCAAGCGCTCCACCTCTTCCTTGTTGGGCGAACCGGTGACGATGATCGGCGCCTTGTGCCCAATCTTGGCACTCGATGCCATCTCATTGCTCAGACCGTGCAGGCCGCCCAGTGCCATGCTGGCCTCGCGCTCTGCCTTCGTCATCTTGTGGTTGGCACCGCCGAAGAATTTCTCCACCTTGATCTTGCGCTGCAATTGCATCATGCCATAGATGATGGCTTCGGGGCGTGGCGGGCAACCGGGGATATACACGTCTACGGGTACCAGCTCGTCGATGCCGCGTACCACCGAGTAGCTCTTCTTGAACGGACCGCCGCTGATGGTGCATCCGCCCACGGCCACCACATATTTGGGTTCGGCCATCTCGTCATACAGGCGCTTGAATACGGGTGCCATCTTGTTGGTAATCGTGCCGGCGCACATGATGAGATCGGCTTGGCGGGGCGAGTTGCGTGTCACCTCCCAGCCGAAACGCGCCATGTCGTAGCGCGCGCAACCGATGGCCATAAACTCGATGCCGCAGCAAGAGGTGCCGAAGGTGAGCGACCACGGCGAGTTGCTTCGACCCCAGTTGATGGCTGCATCGAGCGAACCGAGAATCACGTTGGCGCCGCCGTCGTTCAGCTCCTGAGCAATGTTTTCAAGAGTTTCGTTATCTTTGAAATCTTCGAAAGGAATGCTCTTGATTGCTGCTCTTTTACTTACTTCCATTCCAATGCTCCTTTCCGCCAAGCATAAGCAAGGCCAAACACCAATACCAGCAGGAAGAATCCGATGCTCACCAAAGCCATCGCTCCAAACTGCCTTACCACTACTGCCCACGGATACAGAAACACGGTCTCGATGTCGAACATCAGAAAGAGAATGGCAAAGAGATAATAGCCCACGTGCATCGGCAGCCATGAACTGCCGCGGGTGGGGATACCACACTCGAATGCTTCACCTTTCACCGAGTTGTAAGAGCGGGGACCAATGAGCTTGGCAATGACAAAAGCTGCCACCACCAAAGTTACGGCCGTCAGCAAAACGGTAATGAATAAAGTGAAATTCATAAAATTTTTATAGCGTTACTAAATAAATTGCTTAAGACTGTGCAAAGGTAGCAAATCTTTTTTCATTAAATCATCTTTTGGTGAAAACTTTCCAATGTAAGCGGTAAAAAATGACGGGATGTCCTCCGAGAACCGAATCCGGATAGGGGAGGGCATTCTCTTTTTCTCACAATTTGTAGGAAAAAGGAGGACATATGTAGCATGATAATTATCTGTGCAGATAGGCGCCTTTGTCCGATCCTCTGCTTGTAATTAAAGGTAATTTAACATCTTGCGGAACCGGAAAATCGGTCTGTTTTGTCAAGAAAGTGCAGATTTCCGGTCGGAAAAGTCGGAGTGGCTTCGCGATAGCATAGTTTTCGCATCGCCATTTGATCGTGATACGATCTCAATGCTCTCGCATCGCGATACCTATGCTTTCGCGATGCGAAAACTATGCTATCGCAACGCCACAAAAACCGGATTTTCCGCCAAATCAAATTTTATCTCCGCAAGTCTCTGATAATCAGCGAGAAACGGAAAGGCCGCGATTTTTTACGATTTTCGGCCAAAATCCTTGTGAATTTGTGAAAACGGGCAAAGATTGGGGGCGACTGTTGAATTATTTCTGACTGGATTTTTATCAGAATTCGTAGCCTACGTTGACGAAAAAATCCACTTTATCACTCTTGTTGGAATAGCCTAAAGCGGCACCGATAGGGCCGAACATGGTGCGATAGTAATAAGCCAGCTGGCCGCCCCACAGCGTGGAGGTGTCGAAGAGGTGGCGCAGCTTGTCGGCATGCTGTGCGGCCACGACCTTGAACAGCACGAAATGGTTGGTGAACAGTCGCTCCTGCAACTTGAGCTGACAGCCCACAAACCGGTTCTTGACCAGCTCCATGCGCCGCAAGCCCACGAAGGGCATCTGCTGTTCGATGTAGTGGGCAAACCACTGCCCGCCTATCAGGTTGCGGCGCACGTTGGGGATGTCGGCACCGAAGAGCATGCGTCCGTAGAGCATGGGCTGAAAAGTAAGACGCGTGGAGAGTCTGAACGACATGCGCCATGCGGCGTCCAGCTCGCTGAAGCCGGTGTGGTCGGCATAGCCCACGAAGTTATCGGTGAAGTAGGCATATCCCGCCTTGAATCGGGCGCCGCGCGTGGGGAAGTTCCAGTCGTCTTCCGAGTTGTAGTGCAGGCGTGCATGATAGCTGATGTAGGCATTCGGGCTGAGCGAGAATCCCTCATGTCCGAGACGGCTTGTCACCATCACGCGGTAATAGGCGTAATGGTCCCACCGCATCGCGATGTCCATGTCGAGATTCTTTACGCTGATGCCCATGATGCCGAGCTGCACCTGATGCCGGTTGAGTTTGAAGCTGTGGGATGGCTTGCCCTGCTCGTAGATGTTGATGTCGCTGTTGCGAAAGGTGTAGTTTACGCCGAGCCGGGCAAAGTTGTGCGGCTTCCAGACGGCTCCGAGCGATGCCATGATGTTCTCGCCCACCCGCGTGGTGACCTCCACATCGAGCGGTTTGCGCGATGACATATACACGGCATTGACCTGCACCGCCACCCTCTCTTCGCTGTCGAATCGCACGCCGAGCCGCCCTTGCACGATGTCTTGCTTGGGGCGGGCGTACGGGTCTTCCACGGCAAAATCCACGGGCACCAAGGCCTCCGGGTTGGGGTGCCGGGGGCGGGGACGATAATCGTCGGGCAGTCCGAGCCTCCGTTTCAGCGCCAACAGCTCGTCCCAGTGTTCCATGGCTGCCTGTTCGCCGCGGCGGATGAGCGTGTCTATGGCTGTCGCGGTGAAGCTCGCGGCGCTGTATCCGTCGGTGTTCACACGGATGGGAATATCGGTAATGGCAAGGTTTTCATCATATTTGTTCTTACAGTTCACGTCCACTATCTGGCCAAGCACCGATGCCGTGTTGGTGATATCTTTGGCGGTGAGCGGCGTGCCCTGCACCGTGGCTCCGATGATATAGTCGGCGCCCATGTCGCGGGCGATGTCGGCGGGATAGTTGTTGCGCAGTCCGCCATCGACGAGCACCATATCACCCATGCGCACGGGAGAGAAAACGGCGGGTATGGCCATGCTCGTGCGCATGGCTTTGGCCAGCACGCCGCTGTGAAAGTCGTACTCGGTGTTGTCGATGATGTTGGTCGCCACGCAGGCAAAGGGTATGGGCAGGTTGGAGAAGTCCATCGAGTCGGTGTAACCGGCGGTGAGACGCATGAAGAGTTTCTCAAGGTTTCTGCCCTGAATGATACCGCCCGCCTCGCTGACGGAGCGTCTTCGTATAGGAATAGTCTTGCTCAGCGCGTATGTGTTGAGTTTCTCGCGTTTTTCCAGATTCTGCGAGTAATAGTCCTCGCGGTCGCCGAGCAGGAACGCCCAGTTCTGTCGGCGTATCATGGTATCGAGCGCCGTGGCATCCCATCCGCAGCAGTATAGGCCGCCGATGATGCTGCCCATCGAGGTGCCGGTGATGATGTCGACGGGTATGCCCGCCCGTTCCACCACCTTGAGCACGCCAACATGAGCCACGCCTTTGGCTCCGCCGCCAGAGAGAACAATGGCCACCCGCTTGCGCGTAGAGTCTTGTTGGGCATGCATGGGAAGTGAAACGGAGAGCGCCAGAACGGCGGCAAGGATGGTGAAAAGACACTGTTTTGTCATAGGAAAGGATGTTGACAGTTTGTAATATTGTGTTTGCAAATATAGGTAAATGATTGCAAAAAGAATGGTCTTGTGCCAAATAATTTTACCGTCGGGTGAAAAAAGATATTGCGCGATGATGTAATAAAAACGGCTAATCAATGATAATTTTCTAAAAACCTGCTGATAAAAGCGATAAAGATTTTATAACTTTGCAGCTAAATAATATACGTATGGGTAAAAAGGTCATATATATCATTCTGCTTCTCGTGCTGGCCGTGACGCCGTCGCATGCCGTTCTCAAAGAGCGAGACATCACCAGCACGCTGGCCATACTGCGTCAGGAACTCACCGCCTACCATGCGGAGCTGGAGCGGCAGTCGGGCTACATGAGAGATCAGCAGCAGGCCGTGAGAGCGCAGGTGATGGAGGTGCTGAACAAAAGTCAGCAGAATGCCATCATGCTCTATTCGCAGCGTAGCGGCAACATTTTCGACCTGACCTACGCCTGCCATGAGGCGACGGAGGAATACCGGAAGTTCAGGCATAACGCGGCGCCCTTCCGTGAGATGATCGAGGAGGCTAACATCGAGGTGAACCGCTATGACAGTCTGATCAATGACCTGAGCCAGATGTATGTGCAGGCGCTCAACGCCAAGGCAAAAGTGGATCGCAACGTCTGCCTGACGTTGGCCATCAACATACGCCGCACGCTGAGCTACAATCGTTCACAGATGCAACAGTATATCCAGATGTACGAACGCACGGAAAGTTACCTGAAAAACCTCAACGATTATGCCAATTTGCGATATGCCGACATCCAGCAGACGATATTCAGCAACAGCGATGCCGACTATTTTACGATACTTAGGAATATCGGCAGCGAGATACGCTCGACTTCCGAGGCGGTAAAGGAGAAATACAAACCGATAACGAAAGCCTCATCCGATTGGGACAGCCGCATCATCGTCGGGCTGCTCGTCGTGCTTATCGTGGGAGGGATTGTCGCTGTGGTCTTGAACTATATTCTCGTGGGCTTCATCTTCACGCAGTTGGTAAAGCGTGATAAGCTCGACTTTATCTTCGACCGCTTCATCACCAAGAAAGAGGGGCACAACTCGAAAACCGCATTTCAGGCCAAGCGCACCTGTATCATCTTGGCGACCACGGTCATTACTTTCGCACTGATCTTGGGTATCGTCAGGATGACGTGGGAGCAGAATTTCATCATCATGGCCAGCGGACTGCTCGTGGAGTATGCATGGCTCATGGGCGTGGTGCTCTTCTCGCTTCTTATCCGTCTCGACGGCGACCAGATTCGTAATGGCTTTCGCATCTACAGCCCCATCATGGTGATGTGCTTCGTGGTGATTACTTTCCGCATCATTCTCATACCCAACGCGCTGGTGACGCTGGTCTTTCCGCCCGCCCTGATGGGCTGTGCCATCTGGCAGTGGTATGTAATCGGGAAGTTCAACAAGCGTGTGCCCAAAAGCGATATGTTCTATAGCTACATCTCGCTCGCGGTGTTCATTGCCAGTGTGGTGGCTTCCGCTATCGGCTACACGCTGCTTTCGGTGGAGCTGCTCATCTGGTGGACCATGCAGCTGACGTGTATCCTCACCATCACCTGTATCTCGTCGATGCTCAAGACATACGGCAACAACGAGAATCGCGCGTTCTTCGCCAGCAAGACACCGGTAACCCGTGCGTGGTTCTTCCGCTTCCTCTATTATGCCGTGGTACCCATTCTCGGCGCCATTTCGGTCATCGTCGCTATCTATTGGGCTGCCGACGTGTTCAATCTGAGTGATACCACATGGCAGATATTCCGCACGCGCCTCATCGATTCCAAGAACTTCACGTTCAGTATCTTCGGTGCCGTGCAGGTGATAATCCTCTATTTCGTGTTCTCCTACATCAATCACACGGCGATGGACATGCTCACTTACCAATTCTGGCAGCTCGAGCAGGAGCATGCCCGGGAGGATAAGCGCATCCCCGACATGCAGAATGTGAACAGCCGCACGGCAATGTGGAAGAACGTCATTCAGGTGGTCGTATGGGGAGCATGGATTCTTATATCGATGGGAATATTCAATATCAACAACACGTGGCTGCTTGCCATCTCGGGCGGACTGTCTACAGGCGTGGGCTTCGCCATGAAAGATATTCTCGAAAACATCTACTATGGTATCTCACTGATGGCCGGCCGCATCAAGGTGGGCGACTATATCTCGATTGACGGCACCCGAGGCACGGTGAGGAGTATATCCTATACGTCCACGATGTTGGAGGCAGGCGACGGCTCGGTCATCGCTTATCAGAACTCGCAACTATTTACACAAAACTATAAGAACCTGACCAAGAATCATGGTAAGGAGTTGGTTGTCGTCGTTGTCGGTGTGGCTTACGGCTCAAATATGGCGGAGGTGAGGCAGGTGCTGGCCGATGCGGTGAAGGCGTGCAATAAGCGCAACTATATCGAATACGCGGACACGCGGCTCGATAACTTCGGCGACAACTCTATTGACATCAAAGTTCTGGCATGGGTAGATTCCCGCCGGATGGGCACAGCTAAGAGCGAGATCATGGAGGCCATCTATAATGCCTTGAATGAGCATAACATAGAGATTCCGTTCCCGCAGCGCGACCTGCACATCGTGAGCGACAACACGCGTGAAGCGAAGTCTGCCGATTAGGTGTCGGAGGCTGTGCGGAAAACGTATACGAAGCAAAACGAAAAATAAGACCATAGACATGAAGCAACAGATATTTATTGCCGGGCCATGCGTCATCGAGTCGGCGGAACTACTCGACACCGTGGCGCAGGAACTGGTACGCATCAACGGGAAGCTCGGAGTGGAGATTATCTTCAAGGCTTCCTTCGATAAGGCCAACCGCACATCCCTCCATTCGTTTCGCGGACCGGGTATAGAGCGAGGGATGCAGATGCTGGCCGACGTGAAAGACCGCTACGGTCTGCGCGTCACCACCGACATCCATGAGGCGTGGCAGGCTGTGCCGGCAGCGCAGGTATGTGATGTACTTCAGATTCCCGCATTCCTTTGCCGGCAGACCGACCTATTGGTGGCCGCGGCGAAGACGGGTCGCGTGGTGAACATCAAGAAGGCACAGTTTCTCTCCGGGCGCGACATGGTTTACCCCGTACAGAAAACTCGCGAGAGCGGGGCGGCCGACGTGTGGCTCACCGAGCGCGGCAACAGCTTCGGATACAACAATCTCGTGGTCGATTTCCGCAACATACCCGACATGCTGGAGCTCGTTCCCACCGTGATTATGGATTGCACCCACAGCGTGCAGCGACCCTCGGCGGGCGACGGCAAGACCATTGGCGACCGCAAATTTGTGCCTGCCATGGCCATGGCGGCTAAGGCTTTCGGCGCCACGGGCTATTTCTTCGAGGTGCATCCCGACCCCGACAAGGGCATGTCCGACGCCGCCAACATGCTCGAACTTCACAAGCTGGAGGCGCTTATCAGCCAACTTTATGATCCAAAATAATCTTCAATCATTATCTCCCGAAATGACTTCAACCACTCCCGAGGAGCGACTCAAGCATTCGCGACAGTATGCCGAGCAATGTCTGCGCGACGAGGCACAAGCCCTGCTCGACCTCATTCCGCAGCTCGACGACAGTTTCGAGCGCGCTGTCGACCTGATGTACCACTGCCAGGGCAAGATCATCGTGACGGGTGTGGGCAAGAGTGGGCATGTGGGTGCAAAGATTGCGGGCACCCTTTCCTCTACCGGCACACCGGCATTCTTTATCAATCCGCTCGACGCTTTCCACGGCGACCTCGGCGTGATGACCCCCGACGACGTAGTATTGGCACTCAGCAATTCAGGCCAGACGGACGAATTGCTCCGCTTCATTCCCATTTTGCTTCACATGAACGTGCCCATTGTCGGCATGAGCCGTAACCCCGACTCGCTGCTGGCGAAATACAGCACGGTGCATATCAAGGTGTGGGTCGATCATGAAGCCTGTCCGCTCAATCTCGCCCCCACCTCATCCACCACCTCCGCCCTCGCCATGGGCGACGCATTGGCCGTGGCACTGATGCAGGTGCGCGACTTCCGGCCGCACGACTTCGCCCAGTTTCACCCGGGCGGAGAGCTGGGCAAGCGTCTTCTCACCACGGCAGAAGACGTGATGAAGACCGACGACCTGCCCATTGTGCCGCAGGATATGCATCTCGGCGATGCCATCATCCGCGTGTCGAAAGGCAAGCTGGGCATGGGTGTGTCGCTCGACGACAACGGCAGCGTGGCCGGACTGATTACCGACGGCGATATCCGGCGCGCGATGGAGCGCTGGCAGGCCGAGTTCTTCGACCACACCGTGAGCGACATTATGACCCGCGAGCCGAAGACAGTGGGGCTCAAGACGAAGATCACCGATATTCAGCGCATCATGCACCAACATAAGATACACTCCGTGCTCGTATGCGACGAGCAGAAGAAACTGCTGGGAATTGTCGACAGTTACGCCACATCATTACTCAATCAATAATTCGCTTGCCTCTGCGGAGGAGGCTTACAGACAGGAAATTGAAGCAAACTCTTATTATTATAGGGTTAATCTTGAGCACGTTTGTCCATGCGCAGACAAGCGATTCGCTCATCGTGTGGCACTTGGAGAAGTGTGGTGTCACTTTCTCCCACGACAATTCCGTGGTGCTTCTCTCATCCGGACAGGAGAAGTTCGACGATATGTTCGCCGCTATTCGTCAGGCTAAATCATCGATTCACTTAGAGTATTTCAATTTCCGCAACGATTCTATCGCCGGCCTTCTCTTCGATCTTCTTGCCGAGAAGGCAGCGCAGGGCGTTGAGGTGCGTGCCCTCTACGACTCCTTTGGCAACTCCAGCAACAACCGGCCGCTCAAACGACGCCACCTCAAGGTGATACGCGGGCGTGGCATCGAAATCTATGAGTTTGACCCGATACGCTTTCCGTGGATCAACCATGTGTTCTCGCGCGACCATCGCAAGATAGTGGTAATCGACGGAAAGATTGCCTACATGGGCGGCATGAACGTGGCCGACTATTACATCAACGGCACGAAGACGGTGGGCGAATGGCACGACATGCACTGCCGGTTGCATGGAACGGAGGTCAACACGCTGCAAAAAATATTTCTCCGTACATGGAATAAGGTGACGAGGCAGCATGTTTCGGGCGCCAAATACTATCGCGGACTGGGTGACGACAGCTATTTTCACGGACTGAAGCCCGACACCTGCGCCACGGCGGGGCACAAAACCGTCGGCATCATCAACCGGGAGCCGCACACGAGCAGCGCCATCATCCGCGAATTTTATGCTGCGGCTATCGATGCCGCACACGACAGCATCAAACTCATCAACCCTTATTTCACGCTGAACCGCCGAATCAAGCATGCGCTGAAGAATGCCGCCAAGCGTGGGGTGAAGGTGGAGATCATGCTTTCGGTCAAGAGCGACATCCCCCTTACGCCCGACTGCGGACTCTACAACGCCCACAAACTGATGAAGAAAGGCTGCATCGTGTGGCTTTTCGAGCCTGGATTTCACCACACCAAGATCATCATGGTGGACGGCCGCTTCTGCACTGTGGGCTCGGCTAACCTCAATGCGCGCAGCCTCGCGTGGGACTATGAGGCCAATGCCGTCATCGTCGACAAGTGTACCACGCACGAGCTCGACACCCTCTTCGAGCAACAGAAGCCCAGATCTTTCCGTCTCACGGAGGAGAAATGGAAGAGTTGGCGCACCAAAGGCCAGCGTTTCAGAGGTTGGTTGGCGCATCTCATCGCCCCGTTCCTATAGCGGTGAGGATAGAAGAATAAGGGTGTAACAAGAAGATTAGAAAATGGAAAAACATGGGAAGAAATACTCCGTTTCCTGTAAAAATAGTGGCGAAATAAATCAACAAGCACCCTGAAAACGGGGTGATTTTTGCGAAAACAAAGCCCGAAGGGGCAAAAATCGGGCAAATTTCGTGTGTTTCCGCATTTTTCTGATTATCAATGAGTTACGATTGCAGCGTTGCTTTCGGGAAATTTTTGTGCAAGAATCCGGTTGCGATAGCATAGGTTTCGCATCGCGAAAGCATAGTTATCGCGATGCGAGAGCATTGAGATCGTGGTGCGATTAGGCCGTTATCGGCATGCGAAAACTATGTTATCGCAAAGCGAGCGCGGTTTTCCGACTCAAAATTTTCATTGAAACGGAGAAAAGAAAGCGATTTTTCGGCTGTTCCGGTTCTATCCGGACATTTATTGATTGCGAAATGAGCGGACATTCTGTCGGGTATGGCAGATGAACAGTGGAACGTGGAAAAAGGAAATGCAGACTGCCGATGCCGTCAACGGCTCATCATGATAGCTTCCGTTCGGCATGGCTCGTGAATGGTGCGGCGGTGTTACCATTGCAGGGTTCTGCGCGTTAAATGTTGCAAATATTTGCAAAGGAATCAATCGATGTTCATTTTTTATACCTAATTTTATCATCGAAAATCAGTCAAACGGAACTACCACCTATTGTTATTGTTAGCGAGCATGAGAAACCTGCATACCTGTTGAAAAGGCAGAAAGTGCTATCGTGCGCGTTTTGATACCAAACTACGACGACAGAAAGTAATCATACAACTATAACAAAAATTATTAACTAAAACAAAACGTCTATGAATCTACGAACCAAAAGAGTGTCTGTAGCCCTGATGTTAGGACTGGCTTGCCTGACAGCCTCGGCACAGAAGACGTTCACAGGAACTGTAAAGGATGCCACGGGTGAGCCTATGATCGGCGTGACCGTGATGGTCGACGGACAGCCGGCCGCCGTTACGGATCTGGACGGCAACTTCTCTATCCCGAATGCGATGCCCGGCACGAAGCTGACAATCAGTTATGTGGGCTATGCGGAGCAGACCATCACAGTGGGCAACCAGAGCAACATCAGCGTGACAATGAAGGAAGACAACCAGCAGCTCGACGAGGTGGTGGTGGTGGGCTACGGCACAATGAAGAAGAAAGACCTCACGGGTGCCGTGGCAAGCGTGAAGGCTTCCGACCTTGCCGACGTGGCTGCGCCCAACGCTTTGCAGGCCATGCAGGCCAAAGTGCCGGGTGTCGATTTGCAGCAGAGCGACGGTCAGGCAGGCGGTAACATCAGCATCAACCTGCGCGGCAACCGCTCGCTGCTGGCAAGCAACACGCCGCTTATCCTCGTGGATGGCGTGGAATATGGCTCTACGCTCGATATCCCTGCCAGCGACATCGAGTCTTTCGACATTCTGAAAGATGCCGCTTCGACCGCCATCTATGGTACGAAGGGTGCCAATGGCGTGATCATCATCACCACCAAGCGCGGCAGAGCCGGCAAGACGACGGTGAGTTTCAACGGATACCTCGCCTTCAACAGCGCCACAGGCATCACCAAACCGATGTATGGCGACAAGGAGGTGCAGCGGCTCATCGATGCGCAGGATTACAAAAATATGCTTGCCGCAGGCGACTGGTCGGCGACCTATCGCACCACCACGGTGGAAGACGTGCTGGGAGGCGAGGCGCTGGCCGACGGCACATCTACGCTCGACATCTACAACAATAAGTCGTACACCGACTGGCTCGACCTTATCATGGACAACAGCGTGTCGCAAAACTATGAGGTGGCGGTGCAGGGTGGCAACGAGAAGACCAATTTCAACATCTCATTGGCCGATATGGTGGATCGCGGACTGCTCAAGAGCGATAAATTCGTGCGCTATACGGGGCGTGCCAACGTAGACCATCGCATCAATAAGGTGGTGAAAGTAGGCGCCAGCCTGTCTTATTCGTACAAGAGCAATGACCGCCGAAACGGTGGAGTGTACTCTCAGGCGCAGAAGATGACCACCATCACCCATGCCTATCTCACCGACGGCACCATCAACGCGCAGCCTAATCCGTGGTATGCAGCCCACTGCTCACCGCTGTTAGACGAGAACGGCAACTATCAGCGCAACGTGGAGACATCGCGATTCTTCGGCAGCGCCTACGTGGAACTGACGCCGGTAAAGGATTTCACCTTCCGTTCGCTGCTGTCGCTCGACCGCTCTACCTCGCGCGACGGGCTGTATCAGGACTATCAGAGCCAAGGGCGTTATCAGGCGCCGAGCACCACTTACATCAGCAATGCCCGCGAAACAGGCACCAAGTATGTGTGGCAGAATACGGCAAGCTATAACCTGAATGTTGCCAAAGTGAACGATTTCACCTTCATGCTGGGTCATGAGATGACGCAGAATGTGACCGAAGCCAGCAGCATCTATGGCGATGCCGGTGCCGAGCATTACTATGGCAGCACGTTCTACGACGTATCTAAGATCACCAGCCCGTCCACCACCTCCTCGTATGTGAAGTCCAGCATGGTGTCGTTCTTCGGTCGTGTGAACTATTCTTACGATTCACGCTATCTCTTTCAGGCCTCGCTCCGTGCCGATGGCTCATCGGTTTTGGCCAAAGGCCACAAGTGGGGATACTTCCCGTCGGTGAGTGCCGGCTGGCGTCTTTCCGATGAAACTTTCATGCGGAGCACCCGGTCGTGGCTCGACAACCTGAAGTTTCGCGTGTCGTGGGGGCTCTCCGGCAACTCTGCCATCAGCGAATATCAGACCCTTGCCACCATCTCGGCCATCGTTCCCAACTCTACTTTCAAGGCTCCGATGACCATGGCCAACACCAATCTGACTTGGGAGAAGACCTCATCGCTCGATTTCGGCCTCGACTTCTCATTCCTCGACAGCCGCATATACGGTAGTGTGGATTACTATACGAGCCACACCTACGACTTGTTGTACTATAAGACGGCTCCCGCCTCAAGCGTTTATACCAGCCAGATCGACAACGTGGGCAAGACCCGCGGGCACGGTTTGGAAATATCGCTCGGCGCAGTGCCCGTGCAAACTAAGGACTTCAAGTGGGACGTCAGTGCCTCGGCCACTTTCGCCCGCGACTATGTGGATGAGCTATCCAACGGTTTGACGCAGTATGTCGACGGTTACAACATCCTCAAAGTGGATGAGCCGGTGTCGGCTTATTATGCCTATGAGGTGGAAAACTGCTGGGGCGTGGGCGAGTTTGACGAGTATGTCGCCAGCAATTACACAGCCAAAGGCCTCACTTTCACTAAGCCTTACTCCGATTACGGCAACCCCGGCACATCGAAAGTCGTAGATCAGAACGGCGACGGACTTATCAATGACGACGACAAGATTGTCTATAACCGCTCGCCGAAGGCTATCCTCGGCTTGACCACATCGTTCAGCTATAAGGATTTCACGCTGAGCATACAGTCGATGGCACGCCTCGGCGGCTATATGTATTATCAGGGTTACAACCTCTTCACCTACGACGGCTCCAACTGGGGCGACCTCGACTATTGGACACCTACCAACACCGAGACCATCATCCCGTCGCCGGGCGCCACGGGCTCCAGCTCTACCGCCTATAAAGATGCTATCCAGATGCAGAAGGCCGACTACTTCAAGATTAAGAATATCACCTTGTCTTACCAGTTGCCCCGAACACTTCTCAAGAAGATTCTCATCAACAGCGCACGCGTTTACTGTTCGATGGACAACTACATTACCTTCAGTCATTTCGACAACTACGACCCCGAGCGTGGCGGATCTGTCAACTTCCCGCTTCGCAAGAAGTTTGTCGTTGGTGTCAACGTAACATTCTAAACCCTAAAAGACGCTATCAATTATGAAAAAAATATTCAGTATATTCCTTGCAGCTTCGGCACTTGGATTCACCGCAACGTCTTGCTCCGACTTCTTGGAGGAGGATAACAAGACCGGTGAGACGGCCGACCTTGCCTATAATACCGTGACAGGTATCGATGGTCTCGTCTCTTCTGCCTACGCCTACACGCGTGGCTGGTGGGGCAAGGAGCCGTCGCTCGGTTTGGCAGAGATGGGTTCCGACCTTTTCTATTATGGCTACGACAACAAGCAGAAGTCGCTCTGCAGCTATGATCTCTCGGCAGAAAGTTTCGGTTTTGCCTCCACTTCGGGCACGCAGGCGGTCAACAACAATCCCTGCCTCGACCAGTATTGGGAGTTGTTTTATGCCGGTGTCGACGTGTGTAACAATGCCTTGAAGTATGTGGCCCGTTGCACTGCCATTGACGATACGAAGAAACAGGCCTACACGGGCGATGCCTACTTCCTCCGCGCACTCTACTATTCGCAGATGGTGGCATTGTGGGGGCCTATCCCCTACAACGCCGAGCCGATCACGAGCGAGAACTTCAACACCAACCCCGTGCGTCAGCCCGAGGCCGTGGTCTATAAGAACATCCTCGATGACCTCAAGTTGTCCATGAGCAATTACCGGAGTGCAGGCATCATGAGCCAGTCGGCAGCCACCGGCACCGGCCGCGCCCACTACTATTCGGCCGAAGCTCTCTATGCCCGCGTGGCGCTTTATGCCGCCTCGTGGCTCGGTGCCAACAGCGTGGAAGGCTATGGCAACCTCTACACAGAGGCGCTCAATGCCGCCACCGACGTGATCAACAGCTCCGGCGCATCGCTCTATACCCGCTATGCCGACACGTGGAACATGAACAATGAGGAGAACAACACCGAGAGTCTCTTCCGTGTGCATTATAGCAACACGCTCTCGTCGGGGTACGACAACTGTGTGCCCTATCGTTTCAGTGTGGATTCCGACGGTGCCCATGAGACCTTCAACTCGCTGCTTACCCGCAAGGGCTATACCAACAATGGCGGCAGCGCCACCATACTGATGTTCGTGCCGCTGTGGAACAACGGCGCCAACGACCTCGGCGGCAATGGTACGGGAACAACCAATGTATTCGTGCGCTGCACCGGAGCATCCACCTCTTATATCAAGAGTGCTACCACCGGAGCCAACGTCGACATTGCTAAATACTACTCGCCCTACGGCCGCGGCTTCACCCGTTACCTGCCATCGCTCTACCTGTGGCAGATTCTCGATGAGGTGAAGGAGACCGATCAGCGCTACAATGCCACACTCATGACGAGCTACCGCATTCCCAAAGACTTGGCAGGCAATGCGGCCAACTATCCCAATATGGCCGACCAGCAGTTTCTCGACTACGACTCGGTATATACTGCCGACGGCAACTACTTCAACGGCGGCGGCGCAGCCATCCTCTACAGCCTGCTCGACGGCAACTCGGCTGCTGGTCAGGCTTTGCAGGCTGAGGCCAAGAACAAGTATCGCATCCAGTTTGCCAGTGGCGGCGACATACCCGTCTATACCTCTTCCGACCCCGCCACCGCACTGCCCACGGAGAGTGCCAAGAGCACGTCGAGCGTGTATGGCGACAATCGTTACAACTCTTATAAGATTGGCGGATGGTGCTCGTTCCCCGGCATCAAGAAGTTTCTCGACGACCAGTACGACTCCAACTATCCCACCTACGACATCTCCTATCGCGACATCATGGTGTTGCGCTTGGCAGAGATGTACCTCATCAAGGCCGAAGCCGAGATGAATACCGGCGGCGATGCCCTCTCCACCATCAACACCCTGCGCACCGCCCGTGCCATCAGCGGCAAGACCAATACCATCAGCGGCACCGTGACCATCGAGACCATCCTCAAGGAGCGCGCCCTCGAACTCTGCGGCGAGTATCAGCGCTGGTTCGACCTGAAGCGCACCCACACCCTCATCGATCATGTGAAAGCTTATAATGCGCAGGCCTCCGGCAACATTGCCGTGAAGCACTACTACCGGCCTATCCCCACCTACGAATTGGAAGCTGTGACCAACCTCTCGTCAGAGAGCCATTCGCAGAACTCCGACGGTGTGCTGCAATATACTACGGCATCGGCCGGCATGTGGCAGAATCCGGGCTATTGATGCCTTTCGGCGCTTTGTTCTCGGGCTGATGTCGGCGTACACCGTTCGCCGTACGCACGTACACCGAACGGTATACGTGCGTACGGCGAACGGTGTACGTCGCGATATGAGCGGAAAATGATGGCTATATGGTGCCTTTCGTGTATTTACTGAAACCGAAGAGGAGAAAGTTGTGCCTTATCTGTTGGAAGATGCCATCGTAGGACGTGGTGCAACTTTTGTTCGCAAGGCTCCGTGGAGCGATTGCGTGATGAGTGACAATCGTGTTATCACAGGTCAGAATCTGCAGTCTGCACACAGTGTGGGTAAGGCGATATTGGCAGAATTGAAAACACTGTAAATGGTCAGAGGGTATGTCAGAATAAAAGAATAAAAGAATAAAAGAATAAGAGTATAAAAGTATAAAAGAATAAAAAGCCGTCACTTTATGCACGGATGGAGCCACATAGACGGATGTTTATCCGGCATCTGGCTTTTATACTGAGCGCAGCGATTATCCTTTTATTCTATTATTCTGTTCTGACACACCCTCATTTTTTCTTACGTTCCTTATGAGAAGACTTATCATTATATTGTTTCCCCTTTTCCTGACGGAAAGCTTTATGAATGCGGCAAACGAAACGAGAGGTGACAGCATGCTCACGCGCATAGCCGAGGTAGAGGTTTATCCTCAATATTTAGACGAATATCTGAAAGCGGCCAAGGAAGTGGACGAGACATCGGTACAAACGGAGCCCGGTGTGGTATGTATCTATCCTATGCAGGTGAATCGTGACAAGTGTAAAATCCGAATTCTTGAGATTTACAAAAGTCAGGAGGCGTATCAATCGCACATCCGTTCGCCCCACTTCCTGAAATACAAAGAGGGTACGAAACAGATGGTGAAGTCGCTCGACCTTGTGGATATGTCTCCGCTTCTTCCCGAGACGACACCGCTCGTCTTCCGCAAAGCTGAGCAGGGGCAAGAGCAGATAAAGAAGATTATCACCATTGAGGAGCATTTCATTTTGTCCGAGGTGAGCCGTAAGGTGATGGAATATCTCACCAAGCAGAATGGTGGTGTGCCGCCTGTCAGCACGACACAGCGCGACTTGATGAAGATAGTGTTGCCCACCAACGACGATATAGAAGACGTGGCGGAGCGACGCATTCGCTTCATGGACGAAGCCGGCGTAGACATGCAGGTGCTGTCTTATGGCGCCGGCAGTCCACAGAACATTGCAGACAAGGCACTTGCCCTCGCGCTTTGTCGTGAAGCCAACGACCGGTTGGCACAGATTATCTCGAAACATCCCACTCGTTTTGCCGGCTTTGCTTTGCTGCCCGTGGCAGACCCGCAAGCGGCGGCAGACGAATTGGAGCGTGCGGTCAAGACGTTGGGGCTGAAAGGTGCGATGCTATCGGGAACGTTCAACGGCCGTTTCTTCGACGAGCAAGAGTTTCGCCCCATCTTTGCACGCGCCGAGGCATTGGGCGTACCCGTCTATCTGCATCCCGCCATCATACGCGACGACGTGGCGAAATATTATTATCAAAGTGACCGCTGGTCGCCCGTTGCAGGCGCCATGTTTGCCACGGCAGGCTACGGATGGCATGTCGATTCCGGGGTGGGGCTTCTGCGGCTCATCATGTCGGGTATCTTTGAGGAGCTGCCTCAGTTGCAGATCATCTCCGGGCATTGGGGAGAGCTTGTTCCATTCTATCTCAATCGGCTCGACGACCAACAGAGCAAGACGTTGAAACTACCCCGTAAAATCTCCGATTACTTCAAGACCAACATCTACATCACGCCCAGCGGCCTCTTCTCGGATGCCCAGTTGAAATATATCATCGATGCGGTGGGGGCAGATCGCGTTCTCTATTCGGCAGACTATCCTTTCCTTATCGACCGCAACACCCGTCAGTTTCTTGAGCAGGCACCGATAAGCAACGAAGACAGGAACAAGATAGGCTTCGAGAATGCAGAACAACTGCTGCACTTGAAATAAAATTTATGTAAGTATGTTTTAGGGGAATCCCTATGCCTAATTAGGGAAAACATAATGTGCCGTTGAGTTTTTTGAGCTACCTTTGCATCGTATCTTAATGCGTAAGAAGATGAAAAAGGTTTTGATGTTCGGTTTGCTGGCGTTGCTGATGCTTTCCGGTTGCGACACTTATACAGGCACAGGTGCATACGTGGGCACCTCTTTTGGCGGTATTCTCGGTTCGGCCATCGGCGGCATCTCGGGTGGCCCCCGCGGTTCGGATGTGGGTACAATCATTGGCATGGCCAGCGGAGCCGTGATAGGCAGTGCTATCGGGCATGCCAAGGATGTGGAGCGCGAACGTGACTATGCACAGTATGAGCAAGATAAGGCCGAGCGTGCCGCAGCACGTGCCCGTCGGCAGGCACAGCAGGAGAATGCTTCTGTTGATACCGATGATCAGGTCTACAGCAGCGGTTTCGATTCTTCTAATAACGGCGATGACCGTTTATATGACTTCAACTCCAGCGATTACACGGGTAATTACAGCGCCCGGCAGCCCGAGACCGTCATGCCTATGCAGTCGGGTATAGATGGGTTAGAGAGCTATACTTACACACCCGATATCGAGATTCGCAATGCCCGTTTTGTGGATAGCAATCAGGACGGACAGTTGAGCCGTGGCGAAATAGCCAAGATCATCTTTGAAGTGATGAACCGTGGCAGTGAGACCATTTACGACGTGCAGCCAACAGTGGTCGAGGCATCGGGCAATCGGCAGATATACATCTCTCCCAACATGCACATCGAGAGCATACAGGCAGGTAAAGGCATTCGCTATACTGCCATGATCAAAGCAGGCAACCGCTTGAAAGACGGCACAGCAAAGTTTTGTGTGAGTGCCGTACAGGGAGGTAAGGCCGTTTCTAAGATAAGTGAATTTAATATCCCCACACGCAAGTAGCACTTATCTGGTTTGACTTACCAGATACTTTTCCATTAGATAAACAGGTTTCCGAAACACGGAAAACGCCGTGGCGGAAACCTCTGACCATCGTTTCGGCCTTACCATCAGGCGGGAACGGTGGCATACACCGAACGGCGTACGCACGTACGGCGTTCGATGTACGCACGTACGCCGTACGGTGTATGTGCGTACGCCGTACGGTGTACGTCACCGTCAGAATAGAAAGCATCAAAGAAACGGTCATGGAGACGATTCCATTGCAGCATTTCCGACAAATAAAGGAATTGCCGCCATTATGGAATTGCGGATAAGCTATAGAATGGCTGAATACCGATTTATTAAAATGAGAGTGTGTCAGCATAAAAGAACAAGGGTATAAAAGTCATCGCTTTTATGCACAAATAGAACCATATAAGCGGATGTTTATCCGGCATTTGGTTTTATCACTTTCCCTCTCGGCATGTATACCGAGAGCAGTGACATTCAGTTCTGAGCGGAGCGATTATTCTTTTATACTCTTGTTCTTTTATGCTGGCACACCCTTATGGTGCAATGTTTATTTAATCCAGCGTGGGTCACCTGTAGCGTTTTTCAGCACATGTGCCTCGTTCACGGTGAAGTCTCCATCCGAAGCGTTTGTAAACTCAGGATCGTAGTTGGTGGCATTGTCATCATAGACCTTTGGTGTGGTCACGGTGGCAGTAGCCGAGAACAGGTTAGGTGTGTTGTAGTTGTTATTGCCACTGATGGTGGTCACGTTGGTTGTAGATTGGTTGGTAATGATGACCTCGGTGCCATAAACAATGTTGTTGGTCCAAATGCAGCTGTTACCGGTGTATCTTACGTAGAGCAGGCGGCATGAGGCCTTGTTGGAAATGCCCACCAACGTGTTGTGATCGATAGTGATTACCGGAGCAGTCTCACCGGAATAGTTTGCGGAACTGTTGTCATAGCGAACGAAGTCGCGAGTAGCGGTTGAGTTCCAAACAGTGCTGTTGGTCAAAGTAAGAGCCGCAACATAGCCTGCTCTGAAATCCAAGAAGTCGGCACCGCTGGTCATATCATGGATAAGACAGTTGTTGATGGTGATGCTGTTTGCCTTAGCCCCTGCGGTGTTGTTATAAACAAGCCCTTTGGTGTAGTTGGTAATTTCACAATCGTCGATGGTGAAACTGCCAAAGCTGCCGGCTGTCTTGAAGTCGATGGCGTACCCGGCTTTCCCGTTACCGTTGAGTACCACTTGGCTCAGACTGACGTTGCCCGTCTGGATGTCGAACCCGCCTTTGATAACGGCACGGTTGTAGGATCTGAGAGACTTGATGGTAATATTATTGACGATGCTCAGATTGGCTGTCGTTCCGTCGCTTCCCAATGTCTCGTATGTGCCCGGCTCCAATGCGAGCACGGCGTTGGCAGAAACGGTGTCGAGCACAGTCTGCAGGTCAGTTCCGGCTGCAATGAGCACCGCACCATTGAGATCGATGGCGGTGGTGAAGGTAATGCTGCCCCGTCTCTTAGAGCCATTGTATATGTTGGCTGTATATTCCGTCTCCGGGCTAAGACCGGAGATGGTGTAGTAGCCATTGGCAATATCGGTGTTGCTGAGAGTATAGGTGTTGCCGTTGCATCTGATGGCGGTCACCTCTGTGTTTGCAGGCCAGCGCAGAGTAACGCTTGTCGATGTAAGGTCATTGGCCTCATCGATATTATAGAATATCTGCTCGGCTTTGGTATCGAAGTCGCCATCAAGGTAAGCCCAGATCGATTCTGTGGTAGTGGATGATACAGCCTTTATCCTGAGAAAGTAGGTCGTGTCGCTAACCAGATTTTCGATGTATGTAGGACTTGAGGTAATCTTGGTGCTGCCTTCGCCATAGGTCAGTATGTTGCCGGTGAAGAGAGAGTCGTTGCTTACTTGAATGACATAATATTCGGCGCCGCTCACTGTGGAAAAAGTGACTGTGGCACCTGTAGCATCTGCCTTTACGGCGATATCATCTTCAGCAGGACTGAAGAGACGGCTGTAGGAACTGTCCACATTCCAATCGTTGGCATCAGTGCACGATGTGAGGGCTATGAGGCCCATACACATCATTGCTGCCGTTGCAAATATTTTCTTCATTGATTTCATGCTTGTTAGTTTTTATTAGAATGCGAAACCGTAAGAGTTCTTGATGTGACCGTTAGATGCATTGGTGATGGTGGTTCCAATGGGAACCAAGTAGCGGTTGATTACGTCGCCATGACCGAAAGTGCTGGCATCCGTACCCACAAGACCTCCGCAAATGGAATTGAGATTGGTTACGGCCTGTGTCTCGTTATACTTTCCGAAAGAGGTCACGCTGCCGGCATAGTCGCTTGCGGAAGCGCCGGTGGGAAGACCATACCATGTGACGCTGCTGAGGTCGATTACCGACTGGTTGGAATCGCTATAATTGAAGTAGATGGTCTGCTGATAGGTGCCGTCATTCAACTGTGTGAGATACTTCTGCTTCATCTCGTAGATCTTTTGAGCCAATAGGTTCCAGCGGATGAGATCCCACTTGCGGGCTCCCTCGCCGGCCACCTCCCACGCATTCTCCTGAACAATGGCAGCAAAGAATGAGTCCTTATCGGATGAGATGTTGGTGACATACTGTGTAGCGTTTGCCTGATCGGCAGTGTCGAAAGCACGGACATGCACTTGGCGCAAAGCCTCGCGGGCGGTGATTCCGGCACCGTCAGCATCGTTGGCGTCCGGGCCAACCAGCTCATTCATCACCTCGGCATACCAGAGAAGCACTTGCGAATAGCGAACTTTCACTACGTTGATACCCGTCATGTGCTTGGCGCTGGCTTTCAGGTTCTGCTCCAGCCAAGTGGCGTTCTCCTTGCGGGGATCCCACTTGCCGCAGTAGATACCGAATGGCGTATTGCCCAGCTGTGACTCTACAGCGTAGGTCGCATCGACAGTAGTGTCGTTGTTGGCAATGATGGTTCTTGTTTCGGGTTTGATCTGCGTGTTGGCGCAGGTGATGTCGCGACGTGTATCGGCCGCATCGTAAGAATAGAACAATGGTGCTGTGAGCTTCATCTTACCCGATGAGTTGCCGTAGCCATACTGTGTGGTTACGCCGTTGAGACGGAAACCGGCGGTATAGCCCAGCTCACCACTCACGTCCTGAAGCATGGGAATCTCGAAAAGATTCTCCTGATATTCTGTGTCAAGGGTGAGCTGGTTAATCAAGTACCACTCGTTTGCGAACGAAGGATTCAGCTGATGCACACCGCTCTTGATAATCGACGAGAGGTGTTGCAATGCCGTGCGATACAATGTGGCACGTGTTGTGGCATCCGGACGCTGTGTGGGGTAGGTGGGATCAGAGTAAGTAGCAGTCTCGTAACCGCTCTTTGCTGCCTCGCGAATCACGTATCCGGCACGAGTAAGGGCAAGTTGTGCAGCAAGCGCGTGGGCGTAACCCTTGGTGACATGTTCTGTGGTGTAACCGCTGGTACCAGCCCAAGGGAGCTGTGGAATCACCGACTCCACCTGTGTGAGCAGTGAATCAAGGATGATGTCGCGGTCGGTCTTACCTTGATAAGCATTGCTGAGATCCGACTTTGTTGTCTCAAACTTCATTGGAATGTCGCCGAATGCGCGAATCAGATCGAGGTAAACCATGGCGCGCAAGCAGATGGCCTCACCATAATATTGCTGCATGGCGGTCTTGTCTTTCAGACTGCTGCCCTCGATTCCCTCGATGGCGAGGTTGGCATCCTCAACAGTCTTGTACATCATAGTCCACATATTGGAACAGTTGGCATACTCGCCGCCGAAGTTATAGTTGAAGTAACCGCGCTCGCTGGCAGCCGTAGCCGTAGAGCCGATGCCGTCCACGAGCTCGCAATCGGTACCGAGACCATAGAGTATTCCCCAGTCCTGCGAATAGGCTCGGTCGTTGGTCAGGTCGCCATAAATCTGGTTGATTACCGTGCTGGTATAATATTCTGAATTGAATACATTTCCCGTTGACAGTTCTGAAGGAGACGACTGGTCCAGAAAATCGTTGCAGGAGGTCAGTGTGAGCATGCCGGCTGCAAAAGCATATATTGATAATATCTTTTTCATTATAGTGATTCTCTTTAAGTTAGAATGTTAGATTAACACCACCCACGAAGGTGCGGCTCTTAGGATAAGAGGCATAGTCGATACCCGGAGTCATGGGATTGTTCTTGCTGCTGGTGTCTACTTCGGGGTCGTAGCCATCGTAACCCGTGATGCAGAACACGTTGTAGGCCGAGAAGTAGATACGCAGGCTTCTGATGAATACGCTCTTCATCATCTTGCCGGGAAGGGTGTAACCCACGGTTACAGTATTCAGACGGAGGAATGAAGCATCCTCAACGGCATAGCTTGTGATAGGCATCTTCTGTGCAGCAGCCGGATTCCAGATGGTTGCGCCGGCATTGATTTCGTTGAGGCGAGCCATGATGTTTTCTACGCCGCCATAGAGTGCGATGACGGAAGAGGTGACGCCAGATCCGAGATTCGCGCCCGTGGCAGGGTCAATCCATGTATAACGGTTGTTGATGTTAAAGTCGTTAACGATGTTGTAGTTCTTCTGACTATTGCTGTAGAATGAGTTGGCTAACTTTGTGCCGTTCACAATTTGGTTGCCCAAAGAATAATTGAAGTACAGGTTGAAGTCGAAGTTACCCCAGTTGCCATTGATACCGAAACCACCTGTCACCTTAGGAATGGTGTTGCCAAGCTTCTGGTGGATAGGCGTGCCATTCTCATCCACCTCAAACTTCAATCCGCCGGGATAGAGAGTGCCGCCTGTCAGGCTGTAGCTGTTGTCACTGATACCATTGCGCAATGTCCATTTGCCGTTGGTGCCGAGCACCAACTCACCGTTGGGATTCGTGGTTGCGTCATATACGGTGTAGAAACCATTAGTCTTATACCCCCACACTTCACCGAGGCTACCACCTTCGGCTACACGGAAATCATTGTACGGAGTGAAAGTGGAGCCTGCAAAGTTACTGCTCTGCCATGGATTCTCACTGTTCAGCTTGTCAATCCTGTTGGTGTTCCAAGAGATATTGAACGTGCCATTCAGGTTGAAGTTCTTTTTCTCAATGATGGCAGCGTTCATTGTAAATTCGATACCTTTGTTGGAAGTCTGCCCGAAATTCTGGTATTGGTAGGTGTAACCCGTGGAAGAGGGGATCTCCACCTGCATCAGTAGATTCTTGGTCGAGTTCCAATAGAAGTCCAAACTACCGTTGATGCGATTATTCAAGATGCCATAATCGATACCGAAGTTACGAGTTACTGTCGTCTCCCACTTCAGTTCGGGATTATAGAGATAGGTGCTGTGTTCCAGCTGTGTAGCCGAGCTTTCATTGAAACCGGCGTGCTTACTACTCGTGCTGGTCACAGAATATGTGGTTTGCAGCAGACCCGAAGAGATGCGGTTGTTACCGGCTGTACCAAAACTCAGGCGGGCTTTCAGGTTGGAAAGCCATCTGGTGTTGCTCAACCATTTTTCCTCCGACATGCGCCACGCCAAAGCAAGCGATGGGAACACACCCCACCTATGGCCGTCGCCAAACTTAGACGAACCGTCGGCGCGCAGGGCGAAAGTGGCGAGATACTTCTCGGCCAACGTATAGTTGATACGAGTGAAGAATGAGGACATGTTGTCATCGGCCTTGATGTCGCTCTCGTTGGGGAGTGTTACACCGGCTGCCGCCGTATTGGCCAGCACCTCGCTGATGGTAAATGTCGTAGGGAAGTTTACGGCGGTGCTGTAGCGTTCAGTCTCTGACGCGCTACTCCACTCCTGACCTACCAGCACATTGATGTGGTCACGACCACCAAAGAGCTTCTGGTTATCGTAGGTCACGGTGTTGGCATTGCGCCATTCCCTGATGTCCTCACGGGTAAAACGCAGCTGGGGGGCACCATTGTAGCCATACTTCGAGTTGGTCACGGCATCTGTACCCCACACTTGATCGGTCTTGTTGTATGTCCAGCTATAGCCAAACTCTGTGCGGAAGGTGAAATGCTTCCAAGGCTTCCAGTTCAGACCAGCGTTGTAGTTCTGGTGGAGGCGATGCTGCAATTTGTATGTTGCATTGATACGCTGCAAGGGATTACGTTGCGTAGAAGTCGAGTTGTTCTCATCCTCATCAGTTGAGGTCAGCGGCTCAATAGGACGCCAACGGACGGTGTTGGCCACGATGCTGTTGGCAGCGTTGCTCTGATTGGTTTCGGCTCCACCACTGACACCATCGATCTTGGTGAAGGCCATACGGCCATTGAAGTCGAGCGACAGCCACTTGTTGATGTTGGCATTCAGTTTGGCGTTGATATTATCCTTGGCATAGCCTGACGCGAGCATAATCGACTTCTCACCGTTGTGAGCATAACTTACGTTAAACTTCAAGTCTTTGTTACCTCCGCTCACGTTGGCGTTATATTGCCGCTGTACACCTGTGCGGCCGAACACCTCGTCTTGATAGTTGGTTCCCGCTACCGATTTCCATATCTCCAGATCTTTGTAGTTGCCATAATCGGTCGAACCCAACTCATATTGATAGAGCGCATAGTTGTAAGGGTCTAACACCTTAATCTCTTTGGTCAGCTTCTTGATACCGAGCGATGCGTTGAAGCTCACCTGCACATTACCCTCCTTGCCACTCTTGGTGGTAATGATAATCACACCATTAGCACCGCGGGCACCATAGATGGCGGTGGATGACGCATCTTTCAGCACGTCGATCGATTCGATTTCCGATGGGGCGATGTCGCTGATCGACGACACAGGGAAACCATCTACTATATAAAGAGGTGAATTGTCCTGCGACAGCGAGCCGCCTCCACGCACGCGAATCTTTACGTCGGCATCGGGCGAACCCTCTGTTGTGGTGATATTCACACCGACCAACTTACCTGTCATGGCCTCGCCTACGTTAGAAACGGGAACGCCGGCAATGTCGTCGGCACTGATTGATGACACTGACCCCGTGAGGTCTTTCTTGCGCACCGTACCGTAACCGATCACCACCACGTCATTCAGACTGGTAGCTTCGTCTTCCAATTGTACTTTCACGTTGCCCGAGGAAACATCTACAGACTTGGTCTTCATACCCACGTATGAGATGTTCACTTTCTTCGTTTTGCCTTTCAGGTTCAGCGAGAAGTTGCCGTCGATGTCGGTCACCGTACCATTACCGGTCACGCCCTGTTCCATAACAGTGGCACCAATGATGGGTTCACCGGCAGCGTCAGCAACGTTACCTTTCACTGTCTGCGCCTGCACGGCAGCTGCAACAAAAAGCAGGATGGCCACCACGGCCATTCGAATTTGCTTCAAATAGTCAGACATACTTTTAATTTATTGTTAGTGAGATTAGTGAATTATTATATTTATGTTCGTTTAAGATAGAAAGTTGCGTCTTTCCAAGCACACTTGGCGCAACGTCAACAAAGTTAATAAAAATTAGTAAACCTCCAAAGCCTTTCCCTTAATTTTTATTATTTTTCTTTCTAAGGCCAATCTGAGGAGTTAAACGCGTTTAGGAGTTAGAGGAGTTAAAGGAGTTAAGGAGTTATCGCTCGTTTCACTCGCTAAGGAGTTAGAGGAGTTAGAGAAGTTAAAGACAGATGTCTGCTAAACGTTTAACAAAGTGTTGTCTTTAACTCCTTAGCGAGTGAAACGAGCGATAACTCCTAAACGTTAACTCCTCAGATTACATACAGCTGCTTACGCCCAGCGTTGTTGCAATGGCCGACAGGATAGAGATAACGGTTTGGAGCAGCACTTTCCAGATTTCTTTGTTTTTCATGTTCTTCTGTTTTTATATGGTTCATAAATTGGGGAGGCCGTCACACCTCCCCATGTGTTTTTCAAGGTATCATGTGCTAAGTTTCAGATAGTAGGTGTTGGGTGTTGATGCCTATACCGCCCACACCCTCACCTCCTACCTTTTGCTTATACCTTATTCTTCGGAGTCTCCTTAGCGCTTACGCCGTCGAGCAGGTCTTTCACATAGAAACCGGTGCGGTTGCCTTTCTCGTTCACACCATTGGCGTGGAACTTCACCTCCGGAGCATAGTTGATACGATAACCCACGATGTTGTTAGCATCAAACTTCTCGCTGGAGGTGGCAGGGCTGGTACGCATGCCCACCTTGAATGCTCCGATGCCGTCGAGCACCACACGCTCAGAGTTCTGCAGGTGTGCTTTCATCACCACGGCAGTCTCTGCCAACACGGCCAGCACATCGGCATAGGTCACGGTCGTAGAGTGAGAGATCTCCTCTGCCAACTCTTTGGTGCTCACCTCGTCCATCATTACGGCACGCCCATACCACTTGCCGAAAGTCTTGCTACCAGTCTGTTTGTTCTGTACTTTACGATAACGAATTGCCATAATCTGTTTTTCCTTTCTTTAGTTTTAGTGTTCTGTCCTTGTTGCGGGCAGAACGGTTTTTGTAATGGTTAAAAAGTTTAGTCTTGTGTCTTTCATCACGTCAGAGCCCGGGAACCTCCGCCATCCGACTCGCGCGCCGTCCTGATCACTTTGGTCATATATCTCTGTTGTTTCTGTTTGACGTTGCAAAGATATGCACATTATACCTTTACGGCAAATGCCCCTTGACTACTTCATAAACTACTTGGCAATTCTCAATTCGTAATTTCTACTCCGTTAAGTAGGCGTTCGAGGGAGGAATAGTACACGAAAAAAAGCGATGGCCTTCACAGGCAATCGCTTTAAATCTTCAATAGGCATTAGTTCCTTTTAAGGTAAAAAGATTGTTTTCAGGATAACATTGCAAAGATAGCACAAAATTTCTATAATGCAAATTTTTGCTTATCTTTTTTAAAAAAAACCTTAGTTCACACACTCTTACCCTTCCACTTTGTTATCTTAGAGTTGGCAATTTGCAGAGAATTAGTAGTTTTTTTTATAAGTTGTCGGAGAAAAAAACAAGTATCCGGCGGCGTCTTTGGAGAAGAGCGGCGAGAGAGATTCCTGTTTCACGTTTAAGGAGAAGTGAAGCAGTGCTATTGTCGGCATACCCTCTCTCCACTCTCCCCTCTCCTTTTTTTCAGAGACCAAAGTCTCTGAAAAAACACGACAAACACCCTCTGTAGAATCGCGTGTAGCAAAATTGAAAATCTTTTGTCCGAA
>CAUTTP010000015.1:0-37802 GCA_963541305.1 uncultured Prevotella sp. | reverse complement strand
ACATGGGTAAACAAAGACTTTTCTTCGCAGATGCTTTGAAAGCATTTGCCATTCTATCTGTAGTTATCGGGCACGTGGCACTCTACTGTTTTTGGAGAGAAGATGATGAACACACAACGGTATTATCCGCTTTAGTAGGGCTGTATCACATGCCTTTGTTTATGATGATTAGCGGATATGTGACCAACTATGAACATTTTCTACTGAAAAGCCGGCTCAAACTGCTGATACCTTTCTTTGTCTTAGGAATAATATATTATACCATATTCAGCGGAGCCTCTCTCACCGGATTTTTCATACACGAAGCTAAATACGGATACTGGTTTCTATGGGTTATCACCATCTTCTTTATTTTTCTATATGTGATAAGGAGATTAGGGATTAAACTCTTGATAGGCATTATTGGTGTAGAGCTGGTATTCCTGACATTGCATGCTGTTTTTCGCAGAACGGACATAGGAACTGCGTTGTCAACAGATCATTTGTGGTTTCTATGGCCTTTTTTCTCCATTGGCGTCTTTTTGCGCCGTAGCCTCTTTGGCTGGATAAAACAACAAGCTTGGTTAACAGGCGGATCCTCTCTACTGCTTATCGCAGTTTTCGGAACTGCTATCTATTTCAATCACAGTGTTTCTATTTTCAAAATACTTAACTTTCTGATTGCCTTCCCTATCTGTATCATGCTATTCATTGTTTTCTATACATCAGAAGAAAAACTGAAAGGGGTTTCCTTTACAGGAAAGCATCTTCTCAAAAGTATGGGATCAAATATAGGAACGCAAACTTTGCAGATTTATACCTTGCACTATTATTTCATTTATATATTGGATTTACACTTTGTGGGCAGCCTGATAGAAGCGCGCCCTTGGACAGAGTTCATAATCAGTCCTTTCCTGTCTGTGGTCATTTCCTACCTCTGCATCTACATGGCCAAGCTGCTATATAAACTGCATTTGGGATTTATATTCGGCCGATAGAACTTCTATCTACTTGTTTTTATTTTTATCCAATATTATTGGTGTCGGCTGAAAGTTGAAACTAAATGATACAAATCTGCCCGTTAGTATTTGCAGTTTCATCTTCACGCGGCGGTCGGGGCGCCCGGCCGTTCGCCGCATCGTAATCTTGGCGGATGACGGTCTTGGATGTGAAGTTGCGCCGTTATGCCCGGGCGTATGGTTCTACAGGTGCTTAACACCCTATCTCTCTGCACGTTTTGTCGCCGTTTCACATTCTGATGAGCACGTACGTCGTTCGGTGTACGTGCGTCCGACGTTCGGTGTACATGCGTACGTCGTTCGGTGTACATGCGTACGTCGTTCGGTGTACGTGCATACGTCGTACGGTGTACGTTGGCATTGGAATGAGAACGGTGTGCCGTTTGGCATATACGACAACAATACGACAACAAGAGGAGCACACCAATAGCTATAGGGAAAGAAATAAGATGTGCTTCATGTTACATGGGAAGCATCTGATAGCTCATAAAAGAAGGAATGATGAGGTCACCGCACAATGACCTCATCGGTAAAGAGCCACTGCCCCATGGCAGGAGCAGATGCCTGTATGCGTACGTAACGCGCCTCATCGCTGCCCTGCCACTCATAGACATGAAACGAAGGATTGCGCCCCACGTTGGTGGGATAGGTACGCGAGTGAATGGTGCGCCATGTGTTGCCATCGACAGAGACCGCCACAGTGAGCGATTGGGGAACGCTGATCCATGTCTCGGCATCGTGCATGAAAGTGAGCGACACGGAGTGTATGGGGGTCGTCGCACCGAGATCAAGAGTGACGTCCAATGCATTGCCATCGCCCAAGAAGCCCTGCCATCGGCCGTCGCTATGCCGCCATCCGCCACGTAGTCCGTCGGTGAGCGATGTAACGCCCTGTGCTGCATACTTAGCGTTCCATGGCTGCTGATAGGCCACAGTGCATCCGATGGCTCTATGGCTAACGGGCTGCTGCGCCTCCATGCGGTCGCCCTGCTCGTGGCGCAGGTCGAAAGCATTGGTTCCCTGTGCCCTCATCCGGTCGGTCAACACGACTGCCCGCTGGCGGAAGTCGGCGAACGACGGTTTGCCATTGCCGTTCCATCCCGTCTCGGCCATAGCCAGCAGACGAGGATAGAGACGCTGCTCCACCGCATGGGCACTATCCAAGTATTCTGTCCATACGCATGCCTGCACCCCTCGCACACCACCTGCCTCAGCCGCGGTCATATCTGCCAGCGGATCGAAGGCATAAATATGGGTCAGGGGTATATAACCGCTCTGCGTACCGGCATCGCTGTTGTCTTGCGGCACCTGAATATAGCAATATGACGAGGGTGCCATCACCACACGGTGTCCGAGACGGATAGCTTCGCGTGCCGCAGCAGCATCACGCCACACCATCACGTCAACGTTTGTGCCCAAGCTGTCGGCAATAACCTCATCCCAGCCCACGAGCTGTCGGTCGTGCGCTTTAAGGTAACGGGCAACACGACGGATGAGATAAGATTGCAACTGCGAGACGTCGGTCATGCCCTGCTCGCGCATCTTGGCTTGACAGCGGGCACACTGCTTCCATGCGGTCATACCGGCCTCGTCACCACCCACATGGATGTCGCGAGAGGGAAAGATCGCCATCACCTCGTCGAGCACCTGCTGCAAGAAAGTGTAGGTATCCTCGTTGCCGGGACATAGTTCGCCCGTGGGGATAGGCTTGCCATCCGCCGTCATGCACGATAGGTAAGGATAGGCTGCCAGCACCTCCTCGCTGTGTCCGGGCATCTCTATCTCAGGCACAATCTGTATGCCTCGGCTTCGGGCATAGGCCACCAGTTCGCGCATTTCCTTTTGTGTGTAGTATCCGCCGTATGCGCCGGACGTACTTTCGGTCAGGTATCTGCGGTTGCCCTCCGTCCACCAGTCGTTCCAGTTGGATGCAGTGCGCCATGCGCCGAGGGAGGTAAGCCGCGGGTAACGGCCGATCTGCAGTCGCCATCCGCCTGCATCGGTGAGGTGGAGATGCAGTCGGTTGAGTTTGATAGCGGCCATGTTGTCGATGGTTTGTCGCAGGAACGCCACCGGGAAGATATGGCGCGACACATCGATCATCACGCCACGCCACGCGAAAGCAGGCTCATCGATGATATCGGCCGCCTCCAACCGGTCGCCCACACGCCACTGGTCAAGCGTAGCCATGGCGTGCAGAAACCCCTCGCGCATGTCTGCCGATACCACGATACTGTCGGGTACGATGTGCAACCGGTATCCTTCTTTCGATTGTCTGCCCCATAGCTGTAACACCAACACACGCTTGTCGTGCGTCGAGGTACCAGCCCACGGTGCTATCATCGGTTCTTGCATGAGTGCCAGTCCACTGTTGTCAATGGTCTTATAGGGCTTATCCAATCGGAATACGCCTTTGCCCCGCGTCAAGTTGGTGGGCATAGGCAGCAGCGTCTGGGCAGGGCTCGTAAGGGAGAAGCCCAATAATGCTAAGGTGAGGATTGCTTTCATTTTCTTTTCAGGTATCATTTTGGTGAGTTAAGGAGTTGAAGGAATTAAGGAGTTAGGGCATTACTCTGCCAAACGTTAAGCAGACATTTGCCTTAATTCCTTAATTCTTTCAACTCCTTAACTCCTAAATATCATACATCTCCTCCGCCCGTTCTACTTTAGCTATTTGGCTGATAAAGCGGGCGTAGGCATCTGACACCGCTTCGGCGAAGCGCCGTCCTTTCTCTGCCGTCGACAGTCTCGGGTCACCGATACCAGTGTCTTCGGGTGAAGCCAAATCCCATCGGCGGGGTAGCCATACACGCCCCTCACGCAGGGCATCGATAGTAAAGCCGCACTCACGACCGCTACCAGCTTCTGACAGGTTGACAAGTTCGGGATGATAGTGCATCATCACCGAGGTCTCCACCTCATCGGCATGGTCACCGGGATGGTCGAAATACTGCTTAGTATCTGCCATCTTGAACCATTCGCCTGCAAGGAGGAAGAAGTCAGGATAATCGACCGACAGGTCACGGATCATGTTCTTGAAGTTATTACCGCCATGTCCGTTCACAATGAGCAGCTTGCGCAGCCCCTGATGGTGGAGCGAAGCCACGATGTCGCGAAGGATGGCAAATTGGGTGTCATAGCGAGCATGCACGCAGAAAGGTAGCTCGCGCTGGCCGGGATTTTGCGATCCCATCGGGATGGGAGGCATCACCATGCAGCGCACGCCATACTGTTCATACGACTTTCGCGCTGCATCCACCGCAACGTCGTGCGAGAGAATGCAGTCGGTGAGGTAAGGCAGGTGCAGATTATGGGGCTCTGTGGCACCCCACGGCAGTAACACCACGTCATAGATATGGCTACGGGACACACCATAATTGGATACAGAAAGGTCTATTTCTCGTTCATTCATAAATGGATTACAGTAATTATAAGGTTGATAAAATATTGTCACACTTTGATTATCATGCGAAGATCATGGTACAGCCCCTTGAAGATTACGCCTCCATTCAACCTGTCTCGGCCATACTTTAACCAGAAAAGCATGATGTTGTTAGTCTGATTTATACATACATTTGCTACCAATCAGCAAGGTATTATTTTACATCCATAGCCTGACGATGGTGTAAATGACGCATCAATCAGTCCTTTGATCTTTTCCATTATTATTGAATTGATGGGTATACGGGAAGTTGTGAAATCGCTATCCACACCTAATGAATGACAGTTATTGTCATCATGATATATTCTTAAATATAATCACGCCGCATTATCGGTCGTAGGTCTCAGGAAAACCAGTTGCAAGATAAGCACCACGGCAACGATACCGCCCAGCAAGGCAAAGCCTGAACCTAAGTTGCCACCGTCGGCCCACTTGCCCAATACCTGTGTGACGACAGCGCCGGCAAAGACACCTGTCATGTTCATGATGCCGTAGGCCGTGGCACGATATTTAGAGGAAACGAACTGACAGAGGATAGGCATGTTGTTTGCATCGAACATTCCATAGCCAATACCAAACAGGATGCCTGCGCCTACTACGGCCAGCAGACTATGCCCCAAGCCCAGCAGCACCAATGACGGAATGGTCAGCCCCAGACCTATCGCGCTGGTATAGATACGTCCGCGTAGGTTGCGACGCACCCATCTATCAGAGAGATAACCACCGACTATCACACCTACAAATGAGGCGGCAGCAATAGTGATGGTCGACAGAGGGCCGGCCGACTGCATCGGGATGCCGAGATTCTCGGCAAAGAGGGTGGGCAACCAGTTTTTGGTAGCCCAACCGGGCAGGCTGGGTACAGCGAAATAGAAGAGAATAATCCAGAATGCCCATGTAGACAGCACCACGACAAAGCCATGAAAAGGCGAGACTTTTGCCGTAACCTTCTGTTGCAAGGTCTCTGTCTGCGGCTTGTCGCGTAGCAGGAAGAGCAGCACCACGGCGTAGGCAATGCCGATGATTCCAAACCAATGGAACGTGGCGTTCCACGAGAGCATGGCCGCGAAAGCCGCACCGAAACCGCCCACCGCCTGTCCCACGTAGATGCCCGTCATATGGATGCCGATAGCCATCGACCGCGACTTACCCTCATGCCAGTCGGCAATAAGCGACAGCGCCGCCGGGATATACAGTGCTTCGCTGATACCCATTACGCCACGCAGCAGATAGAGTTGGCTGAACGAGTGGGCATAACCCATCAGCAGCGTAACGGCAGACCACACAAAAAGACTGCCCACCACCAGCCATTTGCGGCTCACTTTGTCGGCTATGAGACCGGCAAAAGGTGAGAATATGCCATACACCCAGAGAAACACGGCCATCAACGCGCCGAAAGCCTCTGCATGATTCAGTTCTGCAATGTCGGCACGCATCGCGCCCTGCATAGTGGAGAGCATCTGGCGGTCCATATAATTCAATAGGGCTACCACCCAGAGCAGGGCTACAAGTAACCAAGGATATGATTTCTTCATAACGAATAAAAAGCCTCCCCTTTGTCCCCCCCCTCCGGTGAGGAGGGAGAGTGCAAATACCCGAGGGATTGTTTAACTTACCAATTTATTAACTTATATAAACTCATTAACTCAATTACCTCATAGCAGAGTATTGTCTTTGACTTCTTAGCGAGCGGAGCGAGCGATAACTCCTTTTACTCCTTTAGCTCCTAAAAAGATATTGAATAGATTTTCGCCGTCCTTATGCCCGGCTTCAATTCCCCACCTATAAGATATATCCTGTCTTCATAGCGCACCAGCGCGGCACCGGCACGAGCCGTCACGTCGCTGCGGCCTATCACCTGCCACGCACCATCCTCGTACAGGCAGATATAAGGATTGAAGCGATACCATGCCGCAGGGTGTGTCATGTAGTCGGGTTGGGGATGGTTCACCGCCGACAGAAACACGTCCTTATTTACCCCACCCACGGCCAGCACCGCAGTGGGCGAAAGGTTCACGGCAGCTGCTCCTCCTAAGTAGATGGGGTCGCCATGCTCATCGACAGGACCGGCCAGCGCCGACTTCACGCCGTCATACTGCCATCCTCCCAACTGGAGGGTGGCATCCTGCTCCGCTGTCTTGGGCGTGACACCGCCCCACAGGCAAAAGGCGTCGCCCACAAAAGCGCTCACGGGCTGTGCCAGCTTGCTGTTGCCCACCTGCGCCACCTCTGTCCACGACCGGCTTTCGCCCTCCAAATCATATTGGTAGAGGTGCTCACCATCGCTCACCATCATTCTACTGCCTTTGCCGGCACCTGTGAAATTATCCATTGCGTGGGGCAGCGAAGGCAGCTCACTCACCACGGCCTTCCCACCCTGCAGCCTGATCAGCCACACCGAGCGCATGCTGCCCGTATCGTTGCAACCGCCAATGCAGATCAGACCGTCACGTGTCGGCACACTCACTCCATAGGCGACAGCCTCGGGAAGCCAGCCAGCCAGCCGCCAGTCCAGTTGGTTTTTACCATCAATCACAGCCGTATAGATACCGCGGTAATAGCGTTTTTTCCCACCGTAAGCAGCAGGAGTTTCGGGAAAGTTGCAGCCGCCTGCCATCACAAGCGTGTCGCCAATGGCTCCGGCAAAGCAGGCCGAGACACCCGTCGCGATGCCTTCCTCGCCATCGGGGAAGCCTTGCACCCGCTCAAATGTTACCTGCGGCATCGTCCGAGCCATCGTATAAATCATATTTGTCATAGAAACGATTAGCAGCAAAAGTGTAACTCTTTTCATACTATTAGGTATAAGTAACACCTGCAAAGATAATAAAAAAATGAAAGAAAGTAAGAATAAATAAGAGAAAGAATAAATGAGAGGCAGAATCAATGCTGTCCTAAATGTTTTTCGTACGTTTTCGCCAAGCATCGAACAGCGGCCTGTCATGACCGTTCTCAAGCCGCCCGTTCGGGTGTCTTTGCGCTTTTTCAGTCGGGAAGTGTCTTTACGCTGCTCCCTTTACATTTGTTTTATCATCGATTTCTACCCTGACGGTGACGTACGCCGAACGTCATACGCACGTACGTCGAACGCTGTACGCACGTACACCGAACGCCGTACGTCACCGCTTTCGCCTGATGGCAACGCCGAAACGATGTTCAGTAGCCACGGTCAAGGTGTTTTTTCATGCGCTTGAAACGTTTAGGACAATATTGAGAAAGAATATGAGTAGGTGTTCAGAATCAAACGCCTATATCTTTCTTTATTGTTTTATTATTTTTATTATTTGGCTTTACCGCAATTGAACGCCTGCTTAACCAACTAAATAAAAGAAATTGGTAACATTGCCACATTTCCTGTATTTACCATATTTACCATATTATTTTTTCAATCTTCCTTGCAAAAACGAAATATTTGGCTTATTTTTGCCGAAAAATCTACATCTATGATTCATAAAATCGCTTCAACTTTATTTTTCGGAATGGCATTTCATGCCGCCCTTGCACAGACAACAGTATTTGACAAAAGCGAAGCGCAGTATCGAATTCCTGCCATTATACAATGTTCATCAGGCAAAATTATTGCCATAGGCGACCATCGGTATGATAACAAAGACCTCGGCGAGGGGCGACGTATCGACATTGTGATGAAAGAGAGTACCGACGGCGGGCGCACATGGACACATCCCGAACGTGTCATTGCGGGTGGTGACCATGCCAAGGCGCCTTCCTTCGATTGTGCGCACGGCGATGCAGCCACTGTGGTCGACAGCCAGAGCGGCCGCATCCTGATGCTCTGCGCATCGGGCGGTATCGGCTATTGGGAGTCGACCCGGCAGAACCCCCAGATGGTAGGCCGCTACTGGAGCGACGATGAGGGTCGTACATGGACGGGCAGCGACATCACTGCCCGGATGTATGATGCCATGCCGGGCGTCGAGCAGACGTTCTGCGCCAGTGGACGTATCTGCCAAAGCAGGCAGATCAAGGTGGGAAAGTATCATCGTATATATGTGGCCATGACCACAAGACAGGGCAACCGTGTGCTCTACAGCGACGACTTCGGCTCCACATGGAACCTCCTCGGCACTGATGACGCATCGCTCTGCGCGCCCAACGGCGACGAGGCCAAGGTGGAGGAACTGCCCAACGGCGACGTGTTGTTGAGCAGTCGTACATCACAGGGGCGCTTCTTCAATATCTTCTGCTATGACAATCGGCGTCAGGCACGCGGCTCATGGGGCACCGTGGCGTTCTCGGGGAAAGACAATAAAGGCGTGACGGCCAAAGACAATGCCTGCAACGGCGAATTGCTGCTCGTACGGGCGAAAGACAGCAAAGGCAAGAAGACGTGGCTCCTGCTGCAAAGTGTGCCTGCAGGACCCGGCCGCACGCATGTCAGCATTTACTATAAACCGCTCCGCAGCAAGGCCGACTACGCCACACCACAAGCCATTGCCGCCAACTGGGAAGGATGTTTTGAGGTGAGCCGCACCACCTCCGCCTACTCTACTATGGTGCAAGCACGCGATGGCTCTATCCTCTTCTTCTATGAGGAGAATGCCTACCGCAACCCGGCCGTCGAGCCCGACGACTATTTCGACTTACAGTTACGCCGATTAACCATCAGCGAGATTACGGGAGGACAATACGTCTCTTTTTTGTCAAGTCCATTGAAAAACATGAACCGAAACAACAACTTGATTTCGCAATAGCATAGTTATGGCTTCTCCATTTTGCTCCTCCTCAAAAGGATTCCCGTGCTTCTGGATATAAAACTTTCACGAGTCTTTTGCGTTAGAGTAACGTAAAATAAAGAAAGGAGATGAAGAAAATAAACGGAAAATCAAGGTAAGGATTAAACTTCTCTACGCCGACGTAGGAGTTCTTCAAACATTATCGCTAATTTTGCAGTGCAAAAAATATCAATGTATAATAATATGAGACTAATACTTTTTAGCCTTCTGCTTTCCACGGTATTTACCACTGCAACTTCGAAACCCATTGATGAGCAGCGCGCGCGACTGCAGGCCTCGCAGTTTCTCGCCGCCAAAGGCATCACCCTGCCAAGCAGGGCGAAAGTGATGCGCGCCCCAATGTCTGCAAGACAGACAGCATCTTCCAAGAAGACGGGCACAGCACCGTTCTATGTCTTCAACGGAGACCACGGCTTCGCCATCGTTTCCGGCGATGACCGTACGGCTCCCGTGCTGGGATATTCACTCACTTCCACCTTCTCATGGAACGACGCATCCGACAACCTGAAGGCGTGGCTGCAGGGATATGCCGACCAGATAACGGCATTGCAGAACGGTGACGCTGAAGTAACAACGAATGCAGCATTGCCCGGTGAGGGCATTGCCTCCAAGCCGGCAATACCGTCGATGACAAGCGCACTGTGGGACCAGAATGTGCCCTACAACAACCTCTGTCCGAAATCTCCGGGCGATTATGGTTACACGGTCACGGGGTGTGTTGCCACAGCAATGGCAGAGCTGCTCTACTACCATTGGTGTAAGACACCCAACCTCATGGTAAAGACGACGCAGGCCACCATGCCGCCTTACGAGACCGACACTGCATGGCCGAACGGAAAGCGCATCAATGTGAGCGGTATACAGCAAGGCGCCGAAATAGACTGGGCTAACATGCTGCCCGCCTATACATCGGCAGCATACAATGAGGTGCAGGTAAAGGCCGTGGCTAACCTCATGCTATACTGTGGAGTGTCGGTGTACATGGACTATGCCAATGGAGCATCAGGTGCCAATGCTTTCCACGTGCCCAATGCACTGATAAAATATTTCGGCTTCGACACTGCCACACATACCATTGACCATAGTGATTACTCGGCAAACGAATGGAACAGAATCATTTACAACGAACTGGCTGAGGGGCGTCCCGTGTTCTACAGCGGCGAGGCGGGAGGCATGAGCGGGCACGCCTTCGTCATTGACGGCTATGCCGGCGACAACTATTTCCGTGTCAACTGGGGATGGAGCGGCGCCGGTAACGACGGCGCCTATTTGCTCTCCATACTCGAACCGAAGGCCACGGGCACCGGCGCCGGAAACGCGAAAGGTGGTTACAACCAGCTCATGCGTGCAGTGATAAGTGCAAAACCGGCCACGAAAGACAGCCTACAGGATAAAACGCCCAACATTATGGTGCAGAATTTTGATATTGATGGCGACAAACTCACTATAAATTTCTTCAACGGGCGCGATGATTGGCAGGAGGCAGACGCCGGTTTTGCTTACCGCACCACGGATGGAGGATTGCAGGTGATAGAAATGAAGCATTTCAGAATGGGCGCGCCGCAAAAGCTGTATTATTCTCCTTACAGCTTCGAGTGCCTGCTTACGTCGTTACCCGACGGCATGTACGACATCATGCCCGTAGCCCGCACGCAGACTGACAAAGCGTGGCAGAGCCTGTGGTCGGACGATAAGTATGTGGAGGTGACCATGAAAGGCGGTCATGTGACCGGCTATGCCATTAAGCCCGCACCCTCCATTGAGCTGGTCGACCTCGCCCTCGGCGACATTGCCCTGACAGGTTTCGCGCTGCCGGTGACATTCACGGCAAAAGGTACGAGCCCTGATGGCTTTGCGCAGAACATGTATATGTTTGCTTCGGCAACTGCGGAAAAGAATTTCTGGAAAGCAGAGCAGCTTGTCATTGTGCGTAGCGGTGAATCAAAGTATATAAATATGACATGGATACCCGACAAGGCCGGCACCTACACTATATGGATATGTGCTGACAGAGAGGGCAAGGAGGTTATCGGCAAGCTGACCGATATCAAGATACAGCAGGGGCGGGGGAGCGTCAGCAGGCTGCTTCCCAACTTTGCCACTCTGATGGACGTCAGTGTGAACAGCTCCCAAAAGAATGGGCGCTCGGTCGATTCGCAAGGCCGTCTCGTCACACCTGTAGGGGCAAGCAATCTCTACGGTTCGTTCACCGTGAAGCTCAACAAGGGGCTCAACTCAACGGTATCGTCCTCACTCTACAAATACAACAGCAGTACAGGAACATACGATTTCTACAAGGCGGGCTCGTCAGGCCAATTGCCGGTGGGCACGGAAACCCCTTATTACGGCAACATTTCATTCGCAGGTCTTCCTGATGGCACATATCTGTTTGTCGTGGGGCTTGGCAGAGACAGGGTAAGTGACCCTCTTGCACAGACAGGAAACCTTTACTGGTACAACGACGCCTACTGCTTCACCATAGGCCAGACCACAGCCATCGATGTACCGGCAACCGCGCTCGACGCCATGACGACCATCTACTCCCTGCAAGGAATGAAGATAGCGACTGTGAGACAGAGCGAGGTTGCCCAGTACCTACAGTCTCTTTCTCATGGCATATATATCGTTAACGGAAAGAAAATGGCAAGATAAAACGCGTTAATGTAATACGTAAAGATGCTGATAGCGATAACGGATGACATTCCATGTGCCGTCATACACAAGGTAAGGCGATAAGCAAATCTAAAGTACATACGGTTCTTTCAGTCTGTAAGCATCTTCGTGTCGTCGCCCCCGCGACCGTTTCTTTGCTGTTTTCTGTTCTAACGGTGACGTACATCGAACGTCGTACGCACGTACATCGAACGCCGTACGCACATATACCGAACGCCGTACGCACATATACCGAACGTCGTACGTCGTCATTCCGCCCTCTTTCAGTCGTGCAGCCCGCCATATCCCTCCTTCAAGGCGGCAGACTGACTGAAAAAACAGACGTAAATATAATGGCAATTAGTTATGAATACCTACTTGAAAAATGTTATCTTTGCAGGTAGGAATAAAAATCATAGGCAATGAAAATAGAAAGACCATCCTTCGAGATATGGCTTCAGGAGCCGGGGTTGGACGGCGTTTATCGTCAGATAGAGCGTGCCGGCCGTGTGTGTTACAAGAGTGAAGATCATCGGACAGCCGATTCTGCCAAGCCTTTCGTGGAGCGGATGATCAAGAGCGACCATACCGCAATGCTGGAGCATGGCACGGTTTACCTCACGCTCGACACAACGGCCTCGTCTGGCGGGGAGGGGCTGGCGCAGGCCTATCTTCGTAACAGATTCTCCCGTGTGAATATCGTGGGTGGAAAGGCATACGTCACGACCAACCTGCGTGTGTTGGCTGAAAACAAGTGGATGGAGCATTTGCAGTATATCGCAGACCATACTGCTCTGCACGAGCCTCGCATCACCGTGCACTTCACCACGCAGATTGGCACCACGCGCGAGTTTAACCGCCATCGTGCCAACTCGATGGCCGAGCAGAGCACGCGTTATTGCAACTATGCGAAGGCGAAATTCGGCAACGAGATTACGCTGAACCTCCCGGTATGGGTGGCTGAACTGCCGCAGGGCGAATGGACTTCGGACGTGGCAAGGGGAGTGGTGGCCTTGAGCAAAGAGCAGTTTGTGACCCTCGCGCAAAAGGTGGCGCAGGGCGAGGCGACCGACATCGAGAACTGGGTGTTTGCCAATGCTGCGGCCGAAAGGTCGTATATGAACCTGATGGCTGCCGGTCGCAAGCCGCAGGATGCGCGCGCCGTGCTGCCCCTCGATACCAATACCGAACTGGTGCATACCGCTTTCGTTTCCGATTGGAAGCACTTCTTCGACCTCCGCGCACTCGGCACTACGGGTGCCCCGCATCCCGACGCTAAGGTTCTCGCCGAGCCGATGATGGCGGAGTTCGTACGCTTGAGGCTCATAGCAGCGGAATAGTATTCGCTGTTGCGTCGGTGTGAGGGGGATATGGAAGTGCAGAAATCTGTAAATATGGTATGAATTACTGAGAAAATGGTATGGCGCAACTCGTGGAAAAGGCGTAACTTTGTAGTGTCACTCCTATAATATACATGGAAAAGATGAAGACATTCAGCCGAACACTTATCGCTTTAGCGATGTTTTTCACAGTGAATCAACAACTAAATGCACAAGACATGGCATTAACAGCAAAACATCAAAGCCTCTCTGCCATCGCGGGTTTGGAGGCTAAGGGTGACCTGCAGAATCTCTACACGGCCATCAATGAGGGTCTGGACAACGGACTCACAGTAGCACAAATCAAGGAAGCGCTGACGCATCTCTATGCCTATACGGGTTTCCCGCGCGCTCTCAATGCACTGGGGCAGCTCCAGCAAGTGATGGCCGACCGCAAGAATGCGGGTAAGGCAACAGACATGGGCAAGGACGACGAGACGGTGCTGCCCGAAAATTTCAACTCTCTGAAGGTGGGAACGGAGGTTCAGACGCGCCTCACGGGGCGTCCGTTCGACTATACTTTTGCTCCTCGTGAAGACTATTTTCTTAAGGCGCACCTCTTTGGTGACATCTTCGCCGGTAAGGCGCTCACCGAGGCCGAGCGCGAGATCGTGACGCTGAGTGCCATCTCAAGCCTGCCGGGCTGCGACGCGCAGGCTGCTTCTCATGCTCGCGGAGCACTCAACATGGGCGTGAGTAGGGAAGAATTGAAGGCGATACCTACCGTGCTTGATGCAAAGGTGGGCAACAGCGAGGCATGGCGGGCACGCAAGGCGATCAATCTGGCATTGGATAAAGGCGATGGCGACATCGATCCGCAAGACCCGAAGAACATCGGTTATCTCAAGGGAATAGAGCGTTCGCCCTATCCGGTGGGTAAGTTCAACTCAGCCTATGCGCAGTATTTCATCGGTAAGAGCTATCTCAACGCCACCGACGGACAGCTTGGTCCCACCAACGTGACGTTCGAGCCGGGCTGTCGCAACAATTGGCACGTGCACCACAAGGGTGTTCAGGTGCTGGTCTGCGTGGCTGGCCGCGGCTGGTATCAGGAGTGGGGCAAGGAGCCGGTGGCACTCAAGGAGGGCGTGGTCATAGCCATCCCGGAGGGCGTGAAGCATTGGCATGGTGCGGCTAAGGACAGCTGGTTTCAGCACTTGGCCTACATGACGGCGGTGGGAGAAGGTGCCAGCAACGAGTGGCTGGAGCCTGTGACGGATGAGGTTTACGGGAAGTTGCCCTAACCCTTACGTTTCTTCTATGCTCCCGCTTCTTGTGAAAATCGGCGGGGCGACATAAGTCATATTATAACGTTCCCTGCAAAATTGGAACCGAACGAGATATTTCACCCTTTAGATACGATTGTTGAGCCTCCCGCAAGGCTCAACAATCCTTTTTATTATGAGCCGCACCCACTGTGCCGGCTCGCTATGGATGAGTTGGCGGCATACCTTGATGGCAGCCGGCATCAGTCGTTCATGCCCTATGCGATTGATGATTCGTTCCGAAAACAAATATCAGAAGGCAAGATGTTCGGAGTGCTGGTGGTGGAAAAGATGTTGCCCGACGCCGGTCGTCCGGTGCCTGCCGCTCAACACTCATCACCCGTCCTCGGTTATCTTGCCGGCTACAGCGGTCAGATATGCGGGCGCAGCGATTGGGCGGGTTTCGTGCCCGCAGTCTTTGATTACCTCCAGCCGGACGGTTATTTTAAGAGGCAGGAGGCGGAGATTACAGAGATGAACGACCGTCTCTCCCTGACTTTCCCGGAAAGAGAGGGGCATGGAGGGAGCGACGGCGACCCTCGCCCCATATTCGATAAGGCTCGGCAAGCGCATGAGACAGAGGAGGCATATATCCGCCGTCGACAGTTTGAGAATGCGGAACTGCACCGTTGGAAGTTGCGGGAGCGGGCGCGTAAGGAAGCGGTTGAGGCTGTACGGCGCGAGCGACAGGAGGAGTTGGAGCAACTGAAAACCTTGCGCCGAAAGAAGAGTGATGCCCTGCAGACATGGCTGTTCCGACAGTTTCGTATGCTGAACGCGAAGGGAGAGGAGAAAGATTTGGTAGAAATATTCGGCAGCTCTCCCTCGGAAGGGCTTGGAGAGAGCTTGCCTCCCTCCGGCGCCGGTGAGTGTTGCGAGCCGAGGCTCTTGCAGTATGCACTGGCTCACGGCATGCGTCCGCTGTGTATGGCGATGTTTTGGTGGGGTGCAAGTCCAAAAGAAGAGGTACGCCATCACCTGCAGACTTATCCAGCTTGTAACCGTAAGTGTAAGCCTGTACTGCGCTGGATGTTGCAGGGAATGGATGTAGAACCTAACCCATTGGAGCAGGATGAGGCGCTGACGCTGCAGACAGTGTATGAGGATGAGGCGATATGCGTGGTTTGTAAGCCTGCGGGCATGCTGTCGGTGCAGGGCAAAAGCAGGCGAGAGAGCGTGCAGAGCATCATGCGCAGGCGATATCCTGATGCTGAAAGTCCGCTCATCGTGCATCGCCTCGATATGGCGACAAGCGGGTTGATGGTCATTGCCAAGACGATGGATGCCTATAAAAGCTTGCAGCAGCAGTTTCTGCATCATGAGGTACGGAAGCGTTATGTAGCGGTGTTGAGCCACGACATAACGAATGAGGAGGGCACAATATCACTGCCTCTGCGTCCGGATCTGGACGACAGACCGCGACAGGTGGTGGACGAGAAGTACGGAAAACCCGCCGAGACCTATTATAAGAAGGTGTCGGCACGCCGTATCGCTCTGTATCCTCATACGGGGCGCACCCACCAATTGCGTATGCACTGTGCGCATCGGGCGGGGTTGGACAATCCCATCAAGGGTGACAAACTTTATGGCAAGCAGGGCGACAGGCTGTATCTGCATGCTGAGCACATCGTACTCAGGCATCCCATAACAGGCGAACGGATGGAGTTTGAGGCGAAAGCGCCGTTCTGAAAGTATAAAAGAAAAGTATTGGTGCCAGCTAAAAGTTGAAACAAAACGATACTAATCCGCCCGTCAGCATTTGCAGTTTCATCCACACACGGCAGTCAGATCGCCCGGCAGATCGCCGCATCGTAATCTTGGCGGATGGCGGTCTGCGAAGTGAAGTTGTGCCGCCATGCCCTGACATATAGTCCTCCAAATGCTTAACACCCTTTCTCCCTGCACGTTTCGCCGCCGCTTCACGCGCTGATGGGCACGTGCGTCGTCCGGTGTACGTGCATACAGTGTTCGGTGTACGCACGTACGTCGTTCGGTGTACATGCGTGCAGCGTTCGGTGTACGCCGACATCGCAATGAGATCGGTGTGCCGTTTGGCGCATGCGCCGCTTAGGCAAGCCCCTTTACGGCAAAAGCGCTTGTAGGTATGGTGCATCAAGAATTTCCGGGCTGTCTGTCTGTTTTTAACGGATAGCAATAAAAAGAAAAGCCTCTCCTTAGCAGATGTTGCCGCTCTCGGCATATCCCGCTAAGGCAGAGGCTTGAATAAGAGGATGTGGGCAAAGAGTTTTGCACCCCTTTGCTGCATCCTCGTCTCACGCTATTGCACCTCTCTTGGTGCTGTTTTTATTTCATCTTATACTCCACGAACGCCTCCATAGCCTCGTAGGACGCCAAGCCGAGCTTGTCGTAGAGGTCGGCTGTGGCATGGTTGCGATCCTCTGAGCGCTGCCAGAAGAGGCGTTGGTCGTTGCCGAGGAAAGGAGCGCTCTCCATCTGCGACTGATGCTTGAGGATAGATTCACGCTTCACGCGAAGCTCCTCCGGACTCATCGGCACGCACATCTCGATGTCTTCAATGTTCCATTCTGCCCATGCGCCGCGATACATCCACACCCTGCAGTCGCTGACCCACTCTGCACCGGCCTGCTTTTCGAGGTCTACGGCAGCCAATACGGCGTCGGTACACTTGCGGTGTGTGCCGTGAGGATCGGCCAAGTCGCCGGCCACGTAAATCTGGTGAGGCTTCACCTTCTGCAACAATCGGCGCACGATCTCCACGTCGGCCTCGCTCATAGGCAGCTTTTCGATGGTGCCGCTCTCGTAGAACGGGAGGTCGAGGAAGTGCACATGGTCGAGCGGGATATGGTTGAAGGTACTGGCGGTGCGCGCTTCGCCACGACGAATCAGCCCCTTGATGGTGCGCACGTCTTGCATGTCGATCTCGCCAGCTTTCTTGCCTTTGAAGAAGTCCTTAATCTCCTTGTATTTGGCCTTGATTACGGAGTCGCTGTCTTCATTGAAAAGCTGATTAAAGCCGTTGATGAAATGCATGAAGCGCATCACCTCCTCATCGTTCACGGCGATATTTCCGCTCGTCTGGTAAGCGACGTGCACGTCGTGCTTTTGGTTTACAAGGCGCTGCAAAGTGCCTCCCATGGAGATGACATCATCATCAGGATGCGGCGAGAACACGATGACCCGCTTGGGGAATGGCTTGGCACGCTCGGGGCGATAGGTGTCGTCTGCATCGGGTTTTCCGCCCGGCCATCCGGTGATGGTATGCTGCAGGTCGTTGAATACCTTGATGTTGGCATTGTAAGCCGAGCCGTAGAGGGCAAGCAGTTCGCTCAAACCGTTTTCGTTATAGTCCTTATTGGTGAGCTTTAAGATAGGTTTCCCGGTGATGCCGCATAGCCATACAAGGGCGGAACGTACGAGCTTGTCGTCCCAGTTGCATGAGGTCACGAGCCAAGGATGCTTGATGCGGGTGAGCTCGGCGGCGGCAGGGAGATCGATAGCCATATCCACGTTGCTGTGGGTCTGGAGGAATGAGGCGGGAACGGCGTCGGTTATCTTGCCCTCTACGGTGTCTTTGATGATACCGGCCTTATCGTCGCCCCATGCCGTGATATAGATATTCTTGGCCTTGAGGATGGTAGCCATACCCATTGTAATACTGCAAGGAGGCACCTGTTCGCCACTTGCAAAGCTGTTGGTCATCTCTTCACGTGACAAAGCGTCGATTAAGATAATGCGAGAGCCTGATGCCATGCTTGAGCCCGGCTCGTTTACGGCGATGTTGCCGATGCGACCGATACCGAAAAGCGCTGCGTCGAGGCCACCGAAAGTGAGGATGCGCTGCTCGTAGAGGCGACAATACTCTTGCACGGCCTCCTGACTGATGGTTCCATCGGGTGAAAATACGTTTTGCGGCTCCACGTCAACGTGTTCGAGAAACACCTTCTGCAACTGATACAGACTGCGGCATGTGCTCTTGGCAGTGAGCGGGAAGTATTCGTATCCATTGAATACGACCACATTCTTGAAGCTTAATCCTTCTTCCTTGTGACGGCGCACAAGCTCATTATAGACGGGGGTCAGCGATGTACCCGTACCCAATGCGATGACGTAGAACTTGCCTTCGCTACTGCGTGCCTTGATGTCGCGCTCAATGTTGTTGGCAATATGCTTTGCACCTTCATCGATAGTAGCAAAGATGTTGGTAGGAATCTTCTCCATTCGCGTCAGTTCTGAGCGATCGACAGCGGTCTTAGGCTTATAGAATTCCTGCGGAACTTGATTGAGAACAATCTGTGATGTTAGATTGAGATTGACCATAATATTATTGTTAATGATGTTTATTAGATATGTTTCCTATATGAATGGTTATATCAAGTCGAGCATAAGGGTGCTCTTCGACTTGCTGTTTGACGATTGCAAAGGAAAGAATTATTTGTCGTCGACAACATACTTATTTTTCCTTATAACATATATAAATTTCTCATAGCGTACATTTTGAATCATTTTGAAACGCAAAACGTCCCTTTGTTAGCATCTATATGATGTGAAATGAAACAAAAATAAATGATAAAGAGCAGTATTTCTTTTGCATGAAAAGCATTTTTTATTAAATTTGTGAACGCAAACTATTGTATCCACTGCATCTTTATGGCTAAAAGAAGAGAGTGAGGCGGGTGGTACGACAGCAAAAACTGAAACATCAATCTAATTTAAAACCATAAACAATTATGACGAAAGAGTATTTTCCTTCAATAGGAAAGATCCCATTTGAAGGCCGTGATTCCAAGAATCCGTTGGCATTCCACTATTATGATGCGGAGAAGATGGTCAAGGGTAAGAAGATGAAAGACTGGCTGAAGTTCGCTTTGGCATGGTGGCACACTCTCGGTCCCGCATCGGGTGATCAGTTTGGCGGTCAGACCCGCCAGTATGCATGGGATGAGAGCAACGACGCCGTGCAGCGCGCTAAAGATCGCGCCGATGCAGGCTTCGAGCTGATGCAGAAACTCGGCATCGGCTATTTCTGCTTTCATGACGTAGATCTCGTGGACGAAGGCAAGGACATTGCGGAGTATGAGGAGCGTATGATTGCCATCAGCGACTATCTGAAAGAGAAGCTCGAAGCCAATCCGGAGATCAAGCTTTTGTGGGGTACAGCCAACGTATTCAGTCATAAGCGCTATATGAACGGTGCCAGCACCAATCCCGACTTCGATGTTGTAGCCCGAGCATGTGTGCAGATCAAGAATGCCATTGATGCCACCATCAAGCTCGGAGGCGCCAACTATGTGTTCTGGGGTGGTCGCGAGGGCTACATGAGCCTGCTCAATACCGACCAGAAACGCGAGAAAGAGCACTTGGCAATGATGCTTAAGGCTGCCCGCGACTACGCCCGCTCAAAGGGGTTCACCGGCACTTTCCTCATCGAGCCAAAGCCTATGGAGCCTACCAAACACCAGTATGACGTAGATACCGAGACCGTGATTGGATTCCTGAAAGCTCACGGACTGGACAAGGATTTCAAGGTAAACATCGAGGTAAACCATGCAACGCTGGCCGGTCACACCTTCGAACACGAGCTCTGCGTGGCTGTCGACAACGGCATGTTGGGCTCGATTGATGCCAACCGTGGTGATGCACAGAATGGCTGGGACACCGACCAGTTCCCCATCGACAACTTCGACCTGACGCAGGCTATGCTTCAGGTGATTCGCAATGGTGGCTTGGGCAATGGCGGCAGCAACTTCGATGCTAAACTACGCCGCAACTCTACCGACCCCGAAGACATCTTCATTGCCCATATCAGCGGTATGGACGCCATGGCACGTGCTTTGGAGAATGCGGCTGCCATCATCGACGAAAGCCCCATCCCCGGCATGGTGAAGGAGCGTTATGCCAGCTTTGATGCAGGCAAAGGCAAGGAATTCGAGGAAGGCAAGCTCTCTTTGCAGGACTTGGTGGCCTACGCCAAGCAGAACGGCGAGCCCAAGCAGACCAGCGGCAAGCAGGAGCTTTACGAAACTATCGTGGCTTGGTACGCAAAGTAAAGCATATTCTCACCCCGCCCTGTCTCCTTTGCGGAGAGGGTGGGCAGATAGTGGATAAACAACAAGAAAGGTTACTCCGAACATGAAAGGATGTTCGGGGTAATTTTGATTTTATGGAATAAGACTGTGAAAACAAACTACGAAGGCATGAAAAAGAAATTATTGGCTTGCATGATATTGGCATTTCCGCTGATGGTTAGTGCACAATATCGTTCGCAAGTGTGGTCGCCCGACAATGGCGACGGCACCTATACCAACCCCGTAATCAATGCCGATTACAGCGACCCCGACGTCATTGCCGTGGGCGAAGACTACTACATGACCGCCAGTTCCTTCAACTGCATCCCCGGATTACCCATCCTTCACTCTAAAGATTTGGTAAACTGGCAGCTTATCGGGCATGGCGTCGAGCGGCTGGTGCCCGACAGTCTGTTCGCCGGCAAGCCTGCGCATGGCAATGGCGTGTGGGCACCCGCCATCCGATACCATAACGGCGAATATTACATTTACTGGGGCGACCCCGACAACGGCGTGTTTATGGTCAAGACCAAAGACCCGGCCGGTCGTTGGGAAGACCCGGTATTGGTGATCGAGGGCAAGGGAATGATAGACACCTGCCCGCTCTGGGACGATGACGGCCGCTGCTATTTAGTCAACGGATGGGCAAACAGTCGTAACCGGTTTGCATCGGTTATCACCGTGAGAGAACTGAATGCGGAGGGCACAAAAGCTATAGGCAATCCCGTCATCGTGTTTGACGGCAACGGTACGGAATACCGCACGGCCGAAGGACCGAAGTTCTACAAGCGCGACGGATGGTATTGGGTGATGTTTCCCGCAGGCGGCGTGGCTACCGGTTTTCAGGTCGCCATGCGAGCCAAGAATCCATTCGGACCTTACGAATACACGAAGGTGCTGGCTCAAGGCAATACCGACATCAACGGCCCTCATCAGGGCGCATGGGTGCACACGGCGCAGGGCGAGGATTGGTTTCTTCATTTCCAAGACAAGGGAGCCTACGGACGTGTGGTGCATCTGCAGCCCGTGACATGGAAAGACAACTGGCCTGTGATGGGGCGCGTGCCCAAGAAGGGCTACTGCGGTGAGCCATACACTGTTTGCAAGAAGCCGAAATCGTCATCGGCAACCATTGTCAATCCGCAGGAGAGCGACGAGTTCGACGAGCCGAAGATGGGGTTGCAGTGGCAATGGCATGCCAACTACGAGCAGGCTTTCGGCATGCCGACCTCATTGGGATGCTTCCGCCTGTACACATGGAAGAGCAACGAGACGATTTGGAACACGCCTAACCTCCTGCTTCAGAAGACGCCTGCCGACAGATTCACCGTCACCGCAAAGCTGAAACTCATCAGCAAGACTCAGAATCAGTATGGCGGTATCATCATGATGGGGCTGGACTATTCCGCCTTGGTGGTGAAGCGTGTGGGCGATCATTTCGAGCTGCAGCAAATCACCTGCCTCAAAGCCGACAGGGGCGGCAAGGAATCGGTGAAGACACTCGCCACACTCAAGCGCACGGGAGAGGATGACAACGATTACCAGTTTGCCATTCACCGTGAAATCTACATGCAGATGAGAGTTGATGATGGTAAAGTCGGCTTTGCCTACAGCACCGACGGCAAAAACTTCAAGACCGTGGGCGACACGTTCACCATGCGCGAAGGCAAGTGGATTGGAGCCAAGATGGGATTCGTGGTACAGGAGCCGGAGGGCGAGACCAACCGTGGTTGGATCGACATAGATTGGTTTCGGGTGCAGAAGTAAAGTGTTCCTGTAAAGTCGGCTCCATCTTTTCTGCGTATGTTCGCATTGCGAAGGCGAGGCCGTTTCATGGTCATGTTTACGTACGTCGAACGCCATACGCACGTACGCCGAACGCCGTGCATGCGTACGTCGAACGCCGTACGCGCGTACACCGTACGGTGTACGTGGGCATTCCGCACGGCAGACTTTGAGATAAGGGTATAAAAGAAAAGCCATCACCTGCATATCATGTGAGCAGGGCAATGGCTTTTCCTTATAGGGTGCGGTCTAATCGCGGTTCACCTCTTTCCCTTTGAAATAGGTGTGGAACTGATCGGTGGCATAATCGTCGCTGATATATTCAAAGTGGACGCCGCCCAATGCGCCGGAGATCACTCTGCCCATGTAGTAGGCATGCCTCTTATCTTTCGCATAGCCCGCTTTGAGCGCGCTGAAAGTTGCCGCATCGGCGTTCTCCACCTTATTGCCTTCGTAGTAAACCGAGCCATTGCGCACCTCATAATCGGCAGACACCGTTGTGCCCATGCCGAGGTCGGCGAGGAGATTCGATTTCCTTTTGCCTTTCCCCTCGGTGGCGGTGCGTTCGCTGTGCATAGGGCTGACTGCTGTGGCCGCTGCATCGGTGGCGCTTTTGTTGCCGATCTTGTGGTGGCGGGTGTATTTGGCGTCGACTTGGAATGTGCCGGGATTCACAAATTCCAGCACCTCACCGCGGTAATATACGTTGTAAGCGTCCTTACCGTAGCCGAATCCCAGCTCCTGAAAGGTGGTGGCATCGGCATCGGGAAGGCTCTGCCCCTGATAGAGCACCCTGCCGCTTTGCTTCGCATAGTCGTTCCATTGCTCTTGAGCCACGATGGGTGCAGCCGGCAAAAACGATATGGCTATGCCTGTCAAAGCTGTTTTTAATCCTTTTGTTTTCATGCTTTTATGTTTTGGGAGGTCGCTTCCAGTGTGTCGAGGAGATTGGTACAGGCATCCTCCAGCAGTTCGATCACGAAGTCGAAGTCTGCCATGCTGCCGTAATAAGGGTCGGGGACGGTGGTCTGCCCCTTGTGATGTTTCAGAAAATCTGCCATCCGGATGATTTTCTTTCGCTCTTCCGGGCGGCGCGCCTGCCTCGCCACATCCTCATAATTCTCATGATCCATCACGGCGATGATGTCGAATCGGTCGAAGTCGGCATACGAGAACTGCCGGGCGCGATGGTCAAAGGTGTAGCCGTGGCGTTCGCCCCGCTGTCGCATACGGTGGTCGGGCAGCTGCCCCACGTGCCATCCGCTGATGCCGGCAGAGTCGATATGATAATTGTCGGCGAGCCCGCGCTGCTCCACCAAGTGCTTCATGATGCCGTCGGCAGCCGGAGAACGGCAGATGTTTCCGAGGCAGATAAAGAGTATTTTATGCTTCATGTTTTTAATAACGGTGTGGCGAGGCTGAAATTATTGTAGGAAAGCAGAAAAATATCTTATATATATAAATAGGTAAGGGATGCCCATCGGGGAAATTCCCCTGTACAAATAGGGATTTCACATCGTACGATTAGGGAAAACGCATTTGCCGGATGCCGTAAACATTCTATCTTTGCAGCAGTTAAGAAACTTAATGGCGACCCAATGAAGTTGGTGGTTGGAGAGTTTGAATGTTGAACAATTAAAAATTGACAATTATGAAAAAGATGATAGCAGGTATCGTAACGGCAATGATGTTTTTCGGTACAATGACAGCAAATGCACAGGGTTTTGACCGTAATAGAGACAGAAAGGACAGTCCGAAAAAAGAGTATAGCGTATCGAATGACCGCGATCGCAGGGATTTGGCCATGAACAACATGGATCGCGACCGTAACGCTCGTGGCACCTACAGGATGGAAAACATGCGTCAGCCGGAGCCTCGCCCGGCAGTGGTACACCATGTAGAGCAGCCCGCACCGCGCCATGAGGTGCGCCATCGTCATTCGGACGGCAGCACGATAGCAGCCGTAGCGGCAGGCGCAGTGTTGGCATCGGTGTTGATTTCGGCAACGAGATAAGCGGTACGCCTACGGTTCAGGCATAACCTTAGCCTGTGATAGGAGGAAAACCTCCTTGAGTATATATATGACAAAAGCCATTGTTTGCAGACAATGGCTTTTACTTAATATCAGGGAGGGGAGGTTAAATGCCCCGCTCTGCCCAGTCTCCCCGGTCGAGATTGCGGTAGCCGATGGCTTCGGCAAGATGCTCTGAGGTGACGGCAGGAGAGGAGGCAAGGTCGGCAATGGTGCGCGCCACCTTGAGGATGCGCGAGTAGGCACGGGCTGAAAGGCTGAGGCGTTCCATCGCCATGCGCAGCAAGTCGAGTCCTTGCTCATCAGGCTTGGCATATTGATGAATCATGCGCTCGGACATCTGAGCATTGCAATGGATGTTCCTGTAATCCTTGAATCGTTCGGTCTGTATGGCACGGGCGGCAATGACACGCTCGCGGATGACGGCACTCGGTTCGCCCGGTGTGGCCTTACTGATGTCTTTGAAAGGGAGCGGGGAGATTTCACATTGCAGGTCGATGCGGTCGAGGAGTGGTCCGGATATCTTGTTGAGATAGCGTTGGATCTGTCCGGGCGAGCACACGCAATGGTGGGTTGGGTCGCCGTAATAACCGCAGGGGCATGGATTCATGGAGGCGATGAACTGAAAATTACATGGGTATTCCACCGTATATTTGGCTCGGCTGATGGTGATGCGTTTATCTTCTAAGGGCTGGCGCAGCACTTCGAGAGTGTGGCGGTTGAACTCAGGCAACTCGTCGGCAAAGAGGATGCCGTTGTGCGATAAGCTGATCTCGCCCGGCATGGGGTTGTTACCGCCACCCACCAGCGCCACTTCGGATATGGTGTGGTGTGGTGAACGGTAGGGGCGCTGCGAAATGAGCGACGACTCCTTGCCCAACAGTCCTGCCACGGAGTGAATCTGTGTGGTCTCCAAACTTTCTGACAGGGTGAGGGGAGGAAGGATGGAAGGCAGTCGTTTGGCCATCATGCTCTTGCCGCTGCCCGGAGGGCCGATCATAATGAGGTTGTGCCCGCCGGCTGCCGCCACTTCGAGTGCGCGCTTCACGTTCTCCTGTCCGCGCACGTCGGCAAAGTCGAGTTCGAAGTTATATTGCTGCTCGTAGAATTCCTTGCGGGTATCGATGACGGTCGGCTCGTAATGAGCTTCGCCTCTGAGAAACTTCAACACGTCGACGAGAGAGTCCATGCCGTAGGTTTCGATATTATTGACGATGGCAGCTTCGCGTATGTTGGCTTTAGGAACGATAAGCCCTTTGTAGTGCTCAGAGCGGGCTTTAATGGCAATAGGCAGTACACCCTTGGCACCTTGCAGGTTGCCATCGAGGCTCAGCTCGCCCACCATCATATATTGGTTGAGGTTTTGCGCATCTATCTGCCCGTCGGCTGCAAGAATTGCCACAGCCAATGGCAGGTCGAAACTGCTGCCTTCCTTTCTCAGGTTGGCAGGTGCGAGGTTGACAGTAATATCTGCTTTGGGAAACTTATAGCCGTTGTGCTGTAAGGCTGCTGCAATGCGGTCGCGGCCTTCCCGAACGGCTTCGTCGCCTAATCCTGTGAGGTGATACATGACGCCACGGTTGAGGCTCACTTCGATAGTGACAGGTGTCACGTTAAGTCCGTTGACAGCTGCACTGTATGTCTTCACTAACATATTAGACTTCCTTTCTTTAGGTTGGTGGTCTAAATGATTTCTTCTATTTTTTTCAGCAGGTCTTGCGTAGATAGACCTCTGGCAATAACACGCCCGTTCTTGGTGAGGATATTGTCGGGGATGTTGTTCAGTCCGAGAAGTTTCATCGGTTTGCTGTCAAACATCATGCCGTCGCAGACGAGCGGCCATGTGACGGAGTCGTTTTTGATATAGTTGCGGCAGTCATGACTGCTGGCATCAACGGATATGGAGACGAGCTTGAGCTTTTCGTTATACTTACGCCGGAGGTTCTTGAGTTGGCGTTGCAGGGTGGTGCTTTCATAGTTCCACGAAGCCCATGCGTAGATAACAGCTACCCCGGTAGCATAGTCGGAGGAGCTAACCAGCCTGCCGTTGATGTCGTGTGCGGTGAACGCAGGGAGCTTGGAGCCAACGGAAAGATTGCCGAACATCTGGATCTCGTGCTTCATACGAGCAAGGACTACGTTGCCCTCCTGCTCTTTCAGCATCGCTTCGATTAGCCGTTTGGCCTCTTTATAGTCAGGTTCCTGCGCTGTGACGAAGTATTTTTTGACAAGATACACGCTAACCGGAGAATCCAAGTGGTCTTCGACAAACTGCTTAGCGAGTTTCTTGATTTCGGGTGGTGATGCACTTGCAATCTGCTCACGGAACTTATTCATCAGCTCATTGGTCTTTGTACCGTTGACTTTTAGTTCCTTGAGATGCGACGCATCACCCTTGATCTCTACCGCTCCCCCCGGTTCGATGAAGATGGGTTGTTCGGAAAAGTTGGGGAAAACCAACATAAGCGTGGACGCTTTGTCGCATGGCATCTCCATGGCAAAGCGTCCACCTTGTACCTTTATGGTATCAATGCCGTCGATAGTACCTTCGTTGCTATAGACATAGAACTCTCCCTGATTGAGGTTGAGCAACCTGCCTTCCAGCTTGAAGTGTTTGCTGTCGACGCCACAAGAAGCGAGCATCAAAGCAACAAGTGATAAACCTAAGAGTTGCTTGAGCATCTGCTTGTATTATTTCAAGTTTGCAAATTCGAGGTCTTTAGCAGCATAGGCAGCCAAAGAGGGATCTGCACTGGTAGCTTTCTGCAATGCAGCCTTAGCTGAAGCAGTGTTGCCCTGACGGTTCAAAGCGATGGCATTCAGATAATCGGTCATGGCATCCGGATTCTTCACATCCTTCAATGTCGCCACGGCGGCAGCGTAATCCTTGTTCAGAATCTGTGCAAGTGCAGCGCTGTTGGAGTTTGTACGGCCGAAGTTCTGTACGGCAGTAGCATAGTTTCCCTTTGCAATGTTGAGGCTGCCCAGTGCTACATCGTAGTCATTGGCACCGATGCTGTTTGAGATATACTGCTCTGCCTCGCTGATATTTCCGTTCTTCAGTGCGATCAACCCAAGGTTGGCGTTAGCCTCGGCAGCCTTGTTGCTCTTGCTGAGTGCCTGATTGAAATACTGCTTGGCAGTGGTATCGTCGCCCTGATTGAAAGCGAGCACACCTAAGTTGTTGAATGCACGATAGTCCTTGTCATACAATTGTGTGGCCGTGCGGTAGATAGCCTCCTGCTTTGCCACGTTGTCTTCTAACGTAGCGGCATAGAGCAACTCGTCCGGACTGAGCCGTGTGGGATCGCTGGCATACTGGTCTTTGATCTGCTGGTCATCGCGTCCTACGGTCTCGTAGTTGATGATGAGGCGACTGCGACGCAGTTCCGGCAAGATACCGTTAGCCAATTCCCGGAATCCGGCGCTCATGTTGCGGATCTGCTGCTCACGCTGCTCGGGATCCTTATACATCTCAAGAACTCGTAAGATCACGTCCTTGTCCTGAATATTGCTGGCTTGCACCAACCGCTTGAAGCCGTCCCAATCCTGTGCAGTGTAGCGGGCATCGATGTTTGAGGTGCCCAACTGTGCAGCCTTCAACTGCTGTTTTACGTACTCCTCACTGGTATTCTGACGCTTGTTAGCCAGTTTATCGTTGAAACTATAACCGCCTTCAGGCGAAGCGTAGGCCTGCACCTCCACATTATTAAAGTTCAACCCCTCGCGATCAGCATTGATTTTCTTCAGCATTTTCACGAATTCCTGCACCGAATTGTTCTGCAACTCACTCTTGCGCAGGTTAGCCTGATTCACCAAGAACTTGATGTTGGCCTCGATTTTCTGCTGCTTCACACGCTGGAAAGAGTCGGGAGCAATGCAGCCTCCGCCATTTGTCAGCGTCTTCTTATAGAGTTCCGAGGTTGCCAGCACGCCCGTAGCCACTTTGACGGCAGGGATATTCACCTTCTTCTTGCCCAGCCGAGCATCGAAAGTGAGGTACATCTCGCTTTGCTGCATCTCGGGAACATAGTCGAAAGCAGTCTTCATGGTGTAGCGACCGCCCACCTTATAAGATATGGTCTGGTCATTACCCATCACGCCCTCGCCCTGAAATGTCGAACTCTGACCCTTTGCCACCTGACCACTGCCGTAGCGCAGCTCGGGTGTGACGGTCACCACGGCTTTTTTCTTCATATAGTTGGCCGGGAACATACCATTGACGGTTGCGGGAACTTGTCCTGCCTCTGCTTCGAGAGGATTGGGATTTACTGTGAAATTATCTGCCGACAATGTGCCTAATTTAGAGCATGACGACAGAGCTAATAACGAAAATACGGATACTGATAGGATGAGTTGGTTGCGCATAATAATAATATTAGGAAAGTGCCGCGAGCGGGACTCGAACCCGCACAGCCATTACTGGCCAAGGGATTTTAAGTCCCTCGTGTCTACCAATTCCACCATTGCGGCAAAGAGAATTGAAATATACTGAGAGCGGCAAACGAGACTCGAACTCGCGACCCCAACCTTGGCAAGGTTGTGCTCTACCAACTGAGCTATTGCCGCACAACTATAATGCAAAGATATAGCTATTTATTCGAACGGCAAAAGTTTTTATTGTTTTTTAGCTTTCACCGTCTAATTTCCTATTTGCAGGGTAGAGCCTGTTCCCGTATAGGTTACGGCGTATTGCATCAGGCGTTCTCCGGCTGCCCCGCTAAGGATGTTTCCGGTCTCCAATGAGTAGGTGCGGCTGCAGTTGTTGCATTTCACTTGGGTCTGAACACTGGTCCACGACAGTGCGTAGCGGGTGGTGTATTCCGTTGCGCAGTTGGGGCATTGCGAGTCCCAAGCCACGTATCCGTTGAAATTGGTCATGCCCGCGATGATCGCTCCCGATGCGCCGCCGGCGCCGAGGTATATGCCACTGCTGTAAAAACGATTCTCATACTCATTGGTCAGGTTCACGCTTTCGGAGTTACCCTGCTGGTCGGACGCGTTCACCACGTAGGCACCGCTGCGCGAAACCACGCTTATCTTTACAAACTGGTTGTAGTTTGCCAATGACGTAACGATTAGACTTGTGGGATGCCACGAGGTATAAAAGAGGAAACGGCAGGGGTATTTACGGCTGATGGTATCGTCAGCGCCACACCCTGCAAGCACTACGGCTGCCAACAGCCACAGTAACACCTTTCTCATTTCAGTAATTTCTTTTCCGCATTCACCACACGCTCGAACCCGAAGTCGCTGAGCGTCTTATCCATCAGCGCGAGAATCTTGTCGTTGCAGAGGTTGCCTATCGACCCCTCATGGGTGTGATGAATGTTGCGGTCTGCCTTAAATGTTCCGGCCTCGATCTCCAAACCCACGGCCTTATAGGCGTCGCGGAACGGCGTGCCGGCTGCGGCAAGCCTGTTCACCTCCTCCACCGAGAACATCGGGTCATACATCGGGTCATCCAATATGTGTTCGTTCACCTCTATCCTGTTGATGATATAGGCTGCCATCCGCAGGCAATCGTTCAGTTCGCCGAAGGCAGGGAGGAATACTTCCTTGATGATCTGCAGGTCGCGGAAGTAGCCCACGGGCAGATTATTCATGATGAGCGTCACCTGTTGCGGCAATGCCTGTATCTTATTGCTCTTGGCACGAATCAGCTCAAACACGTCTGGATTCTTCTTGTGCGGCATGATGCTCGACCCCGTGGTGCACTCTTTGGGCAGCCTCACGAAGTTGAAGTTCTGGCTGTTGAACATGCAGGCGTCGAAGGCCAGCTTTGCCAGCGTGCCCGCCACAGAGGCCAATGCAAACGCCACGTTGCGTTCCGTCTTGCCGCGCCCCATCTGCGCATACACCACGTTATAGTCCATCGAGTCGAAGCCCAGCAGGTCGGTGGTCATGGTGCGGTTGAGCGGGAACGACGAACCATAGCCTGCCGCCGACCCCAACGGGTTGCGGTTGGTCATCTTGTAGGCGGCTTGCAGGAAGAGGGTGTCGTCGACCAAGCTCTCCGCATAGGCGCCGAACCACAGTCCGAAGCTCGACGGCATCGCGATTTGCAGGTGGGTGTAGCCCGGCATGAGCACCTCTTTATATTGGTTGCTCTTTTGCAGCAACTCGTCGAAAAGGCTTTTCACGTTCTCCACCACCTCCATCAGGGCATGGCGGGTAAACAACTTCAGGTCGACAAGCACCTGATCGTTACGCGAACGCCCTGCGTGAATCTTCTTGCCCATATCGCCCAGCTTGCGGGTGAGCATCAGTTCCACCTGCGAGTGCACGTCTTCCACGCCGTCCTCAATCACGAATGCGCCGTCCTCACAGGTCTTGTAGATGCTTTTCAGCTCTTTCAAGAGCAGCGCCAGCTCTTCTTTCGCCAGCAGTCCGATACTTTCGAGCATGGTGATGTGTGCCATAGAGCCCAGCACGTCATATTTGGCGAGATAGAGATCCATCTCCCTGTCGCGCCCCACGGTGAATCGTTCGATCTCCGCGTTGACCTCAAAATTCTTTTCCCAGAGTTTGTTTGTTGCCATAATATTATCTTAACGGGAATGCCAGAATAAAGGACTAAGAGCATAAGAGAATAAAAGCCATCACTTCATGCACGGGTAAAGCCATATAAACGGATGTTTATCCGACATTTAGCTTTTATGCTGAGCGTAGTGATTATTCTTTTATTCTGTTATTCTCTTTCCGCTTTAATAGTTAATCATCTGCAGCACATCGGCAATCTTTTCGATACCTTCTTGCAACGGTTTCTTCACCATGCCGCTGATAAACGGGTTCAGGTCGGCCTTGATGGTGAGTTTTATCTTGCTCGAACCGGCACTGACGGGGAGTATCTGAATCCAGAAATTGAACGGCAGCGGGCTCTGTTCGGTCTCGAATTTGATGGTCTTCGGCTCCTCGCGGTCGACGATCACGAGCTTGACGGCGCCCATAGGCGAGGTAACCGATATGCTGTTGCGATCGAAGTCCAAGTCTTTCAGCTTGTCTTCGGGCAGTTTGTCTTTCACTTTTTCCAAGTTGCTGAGGTCGCTCAGCATGTCATATACCGACTGTTGCGGGTAGTCAATCTGTCGGATGGTACTTTCTATTGTCGTCATAAGCGTGTTGGTAGCTCATTTTTTCCAATTTGCCGGATCCTTGCGCCACATGTGCAGCGTGTCGATATCCTCTTTTCTGATATAGCCTGTCTGCTCGGCAATCGCCACCACATGCTCATAATCGGTCAGCGTGACGAGCCGTAGCTTGGCGTCTTCGAAGGCTTGTGCGGCCACGGGAAAGCCGTAGGTATAGCTGGCAACCATGCCCACCACCTCAAAACCGGCTTGGCGCAGCGCCTCTACAGCCTTCAGCGAACTGCCGCCGGTGGAGATCAGGTCTTCCACCACCACCACTTTTGCACCCTCGGGCAGCGTGCCCTCGATGAGGTTGCCCATGCCGTGGTCTTTAGGTTTGGCGCGCACATAGCAGAAGGGCATGCCCAGCTGGTCGGCCACGAGCGCACCCTGAGCAATGGCACCCGTCGCCACGCCGGCCACGGCGTTAGCCTCCGGAAAGTTTTCAAGCACGGCGTTGACCAGCCCCATCTTCACGAAACTGCGCAAGTCGGGATACGACAACGTCTTGCGGTTATCGCAATAGAATGGAGATTTCCAGCCCGAAGCCCATGTGAACGGGTCGTCGGGTTGCAGTTTGATGGCCTTGATGTCCAGCAGTCTCTTGGCAAATGCGCTCTTAAAGTTGTCCATATTGTCTTTGGTTGAATACTTGTTTGTTTGGCACAAAGTTAGTGTAAAATCACGATAAATGCAAGAGAACAACCTGATTTGTGGCCGACGGCCAGCAAAAATGGGCTTGCCGTCGGTCGGAACCGATGCTGCTGCTGACGTACGTCGAACGCCGTACGCACGTACACCGAACGTCGTATGCACGTACACCGAACGCCATACGCACGTACACCGGACGCCGTGCATCGGCATCAGCCTCTCGACGCACGGTCAGCTCATGCCGATGGTGTGATGAAAAGGGTTGTAGGGGAGGGTCAGACGAAGAACATGATGAGCATCTGCGCCAGCACCACCCGGACGAACATGCCCAGCGGATAGACTGTGGCGTATGACACGCTGGCGGTTTCGCTGTTGGCGGTTTCGTTGGCATAGCTCAACGCCATGGGGTTGGCCATGCTGGCGCAGAGTATTCCGCAGATGGTGCCGTAGTCGTACTTGTGGGTGCGAAGGGCAAGCACCCCGACGATGAAGACGGGCACGATGGTGATGACGGCACCGATGCCGATCCACAGTATGCCCTCGGGGCGTATTACGGTGTCGAAGAAGTCTTTGCCGGCATCAAGCCCGAGACATGCCAGATAGAGCGACAGGCCGAGCTTGCGCAGCATGAGCGAAGCCGAGCGGGTGGTATAAGATATGATGTGCAAGCGTGGACCGAATGCACCGATGATGATGCCCACGATGATAGGTCCTCCGGCTATGCCTAAACGTATGGCGGAGCTCATGCCCGGCAGCAGGATGGGGATGGTGCCGACGGCGAGACCGAGAATGATGCCGAGGAAGATGCTGCCGATGTTGGGCTCTTCGAGTGTCTTCACCGAGTTGCCGAGGAAGTTTTCGGTATTGTTCACATCCTCGTGCTTGCCCACCACCGTGACGCGATCGCCATACTGCAGACGCAGGTCATCGCTGGCGAGCAGTTTGATGTCGTCGCGCAGCACACGGCTCACGTTCACATGATGGGTCTTGCGCAGCTGCAGCGTGCCGAGCTTGCGGCCGTTGAGCTGGGGGCGGGTCACCACACAGACGCGACTCTCCACGTTGGAGTCGATGGCGTTCCAATCTATCTGTTGCTTGTTCCAGTCCTTCTCCACACGCTTGCCGAAGAGTATCTCCATAGCCTCCTCATCCTCCTTGGTGGTGATGACGAGTAGCGAGTCGTTGTGTTCGATGGTGGTGTTTGCTACCGGCACAATGACCTGTTCGCCTCGCCAGATGCGCGAGATGATGAATTTGAGGTGCGTCATGCGGGCAATCTGAATGATGGTCTTGCCGGTGATGGCCGGGTTGATGGCCATGAATTGGGCGATATAGGTATGGTCGTCGTTGGTGAGCGGCTTCCCCTCGAGGTCGCAGGGCTTCACGAACAACTTACGTATGAGCACCATGGCGATGATCACACCCACCACACCGAGCGGATAGGTGACTGCCGTGGCGAGCGCCACGCTGCCTCCCGAGCGCCCCAGATGCTCCATGGCCTGTGTCGCCGCACCCAGAGCAGGGGTGTTGGTGGTGGCTCCGCAGAGCAGCCCCACCATGTTGGGCAGGCTCACGCCGGTGATGGGAATCAGGAGAAGAGCCACTGCCGTGCCCACGACGATGACGCCCAGCCCCCACAGGTTCATGGGCATGCCTTCGTGACGCAGCGAGCCGAAGAAGTTGGGACCGACGTGCAACCCCAAGCAGTAGACAAACATGGAGAGCCCGAAAGTCTCCACATAGTCGAGAATCTTGCTGTCGATGGATAGTCCGATGTGCCCGGCGATGATGCCGGCAAAGAATACGAAAGCCACGCCGAGCGATATTCCCATGACCTTGATCTTGCCTAAGGAAAGCCCTGCGGAGATAATCAGCGAGATGATGATGACCGTTTGGATAGAAGAATGTGCAGTGAAAAGTGCCGAAAACCAGTCCATCGTGTTTGTTGATTGATAAGTATGGAGGGGGAACAGAGAGGGGATAGGCGAATTATAGCATGTAGAGGTAATTCTCCAAAGGTATGCCCCGGTTCTTGTCGATGTTGTCTTTGTTCAGGTCGATGAGCTTATACACGGCATCCATAGCCCGTTTGGTCGATTGGCGCAGGGTGTCGCCATTGAGCAGATGACCGATGAGCACGGCCGAAAAGATGTCGCCTGTGCCGGGGAAATGGACGGGAATCTCGGTGTAGGGCAGCAGAAAATACTTGTCGGTGGTATGGTTATAACCCACCACGCAGTGCTGCCCCTCGACTTTGAGTGACGTGATGAGCGCCGATTTGGCACCGATGGCGCGTAGCTTGTCGATGAGTTCGCGACTCTGCTGCAGGCTCATGCCCTCGGGTTGATAGGGGGTGGCGGTGAGATAACAGGCTTCCGTGTGGTTGGGGAAGATGAGATCGGCCACCGAAATCATCTCCCGCATGCTGTTGATGGTGTCTGGCGTCACGCCGTTGTATAGCTTTCCTTCATCGCCCATGATGGGATCGACGAAAATGGTGGTGCCTTCGGCAGCCTGCTCCTTGCAGTAAGCCGACACCACGCGAGCCTGACGCTCCGATGCAATGAAGCCTGTGGCAATGGCATCGAAGTGGAATCCAAGCTCCTTCCACACCGGAAATACCCCGATGATATAGTCGGTGGTATCGTGAATGTTGAACTTTCCGTAGTCCAGCGTGTTGGAAACCAAGGCTGTGGGCAGATTGTAGGTGGGATGTCCCATATACGACAGGATGGGCAGCATGGCTGCGGTGGCCACCTTGCCGTATCCCGCCATGTCGTTGATCAGTAGAATTTGCTTTTTACTCATGCTCCTCTATAAATTCCGTGCAAAGTTAGTAAAAAGAAAATAGGTGGTGAAAGTAAAGGTAAAAAAAACGTTGTTTATTTTAAAAATAAACGAAAAATGGGAGAGGAAAGTTGGCGATGTCAAATTAAAGAGCTAAATTAGTTACTGTAAATCAAATAATAAACGCTATAGATGGCACAAAATAACAATTACTGCCTGATTCTCGCCGGAGGACAAGGACGTCGCTTGTGGCCTTGCAGTAGGGCGCGACACCCCAAGCAATTCATCGATTTCTTTGGTGTGGGGCGCACGCAGTTGCAGCAGACTTACGACCGTATGGTACAGGTGGTGCCTGCCGATCATATCTTCATCAACACAAGCATCTTATATCTCGACCTCGTGATGGAGCAGCTGCCCAACGTACCCCGCAGTCACATCATGGCCGAGCCCATTCATCGCAACACGGCTCCGAGCATGGCATGGGCTACGTATCGGCTGGCAAACATCAATCCGAGGGGCAACCTCATCGCCGTGCCGTCTGACCAGACCGTGATGAACGAGGCGGCGTTCCATAAGAATGTGGCAGAGGCTTTCGACTTCGTGCAACGCCATAACGCTTTCCTCACGATGGGTGTAGTACCTACTCGTCCTGAACCGGGGTACGGCTACATCCAGATGAACTCGAAACAGGGCGACAATATCTATCATGTGAAGTCATTTACAGAGAAACCTAACCGCGAGTTTGCCACGATGTTCATGGAGAGTGGCGAGTTTTTGTGGAACACGGGAATGTTTCTCGCCAACATAGATTGCCTGCTCTCTACTTTCGCCCGCCTGCTCCCTTCGGTGTTGCGGGCGCTCTATGAGGCTAACCGCAATGCCACAGCCGAGGAGGAGGATGCTTATATGATGGAGCATTTTCCGGTTTATCCGAATATGTCGATGGAGTCGGGCGTACTCGAAAAAGTGGAAGACGTGTGCGTAATGAAGTGCGATTTCGGGTGGGCTGACCTCGGTACGTGGCACGGCATCTATGAGGCGATGCCCAAGATGGATGATGATAACGTGGTGATCGATTCGGAAGTGATTATAGAGAACAGCCACCAGAATGTGGTCAAACTGTCTAAGGGCAAGGTCGGTGTGATCTGCGGGCTCGATGGTTTCATCGTGGCCGAAAAAGATAATGTGCTCCTCATCTGCAAGAAAGAGGATTCTTCGTCTCTCGTCAGGAAGTTTGTAAATGAGGTGCAGATGAAGAAAGGCGATGAGTTTGTGTAGAGAGGCTTAAAGAAGGGGAGAGAGGAAAGAGGAGAGGGGAGAGAGAACGGCTTGATAAACGGATGCACTAACAACCGTAAAGCCGTTCTCTCTCCCCTCTCATCTTTCCTCTCTCCTCCAAGCAACACAATTCTCTCCCCCGAGAACTCTTGTGTGTATCAGACCTCCCCTCCTTCAGAAGGGCTTTTGGAGGCCGCGTTGCGTATTCTCTCCGCTGTCTCTTTCATCTCCTCATCGCTTAGCTTGATGTGCTTCCTGAAGTCTACATCGGCCTCGGAGTTGATGGGAATGAGATGGATGTGGGCATGGTTGACCTCCAAGCCCAGCACCACTTGTGCCACTTTCTTGCAAGGAAAGGCCGTGCGGATGGCCTGCGCCACTTTCTTGGCGAATACCTCAAACTCAGCCAAAGTACGGTCATCCATATCGAAGATATAGTCCACTTCCTCACGCGGAATCACCAGCGTATGCCCCTTTGTGAGTGGGTTGATGTCGAGAAAAGCGTAGAATTTCTCGCTCTCGGCACACTTGTAGCTGGGAATCTCACCCGCTGCAATCTTACTGAAAAGTGTTGCCATAATCGTTGTTTTAGTCGATACTGATGTTGTCGATGCGCAGTTTGATGACGCCGCGGGGAATCTCCACTTCCACCTCGTCGCCCACCTTCTTGTTCAGGAGACCCTGTGCGATAGGGGTGTGGATAGATATTTTACCCTCCTTGAGGTTGGCCTCGGTCTCACTCACAATGGTATAGACCATCTTTTTCTTGGTGGTCAGGTTGGTCATCTCCACTTTCGACATGATCTGCACCTCATCGGTTGAGAGCCGACTGACATCCACAATCTTAGCCTGTGCGATGGTTCTCTTCATCTCGTTGATTTTGTTTTCGAGATTAGCCTGTGCCTCTTTGGCTGCATCGTACTCCGAATTTTCACTCAAATCGCCTTTGTCGGCTGCTTCGGCAATAGCTGCCGAGGCCTTCGGGCGCTCCACTGCTTCAAGTTGATGAAGCTGGGCTACGAGCTTATCGTAGCCCTCTTGTGACATGTATGCCATAGCTATTTCTTCTTGTTAGTTAATTTGCGCTTTCACAATTCGACACAAATAAAAGAATCCCGACATCTTGCATGAATGTCGGAATTCCATTATTGCGTGCCTTTATTCTATTTCTGTTGCAAAGTTAACCATTAAATTCTAAATCGCAAAGAATTCTAAGAGAAATTTTAAAAATCGGTTGATTTATATCAAGAAATGCACCTTTTTGAAATATTTTTTGTATATTTGTTTGTGTGCGCCAACAAAAAGCATTATCTTTGCAACGTGTTTTTCATAGTATTAGATTTAAGGTTAACAAAGGTTGGGACTCAGCGGAGCCCCTTTTTTTGTGCCCTGATGTAAAAGCACGCTCTTCACCGCATATTCGATACGCCGTATTTACGCTGCCCAATCATTGCCATGACGCGGTCAGACCGTCATGACGGCATGATGATTGCAATGGCATGGCGATGCATAACGTTAGAAAGGCGGACGTGCACCGAACGCCGTACGTGCATACACCGAACGTCGTATGTGCATACACCGAACGTCGTATGTGCGCATACC